>NZ_JBEZXU010000109.1:0-22754 GCF_040638175.1 Actinoplanes sp. NPDC026670 | reverse complement strand
CCCGCATGTCCGCGGGTCACGGCGGCCCACCGGTGCGGCCACCTGTCGCCCGGTGTGGTTACCCGCTGACCGGCCGGCGGGCCGGGAAGGCGTGCCGCCGGGCGAGGACCACCACGAGCAGGGTCGGGGCCAGGAGCACGATCGCAGCGATCGCGAGGGAGCCGGAGCCGAAACCGGCCAGCAGCACACCGCCGAGGAGACCGCCGAGGCCGATCGCCAGGTTCCAGGTGGTCACCATCGACGACTGGGCGACGTCGGCGTGTTCGCCGGCCGCCCGCATCAGCGCCGACTGGAGCAGCGTCGCCGCGCCGCCGAACGACAGCCCCCAGGCCGCGACCGTGAAGTAGTCGACCGCCACGCTGGAACTCGCCACCGACAGGATCACCGCGGCCGCGGCGAAGAGCCCGGTGCCGATGATCACCAGCCGGCGGTGGTGCCGGTCGACGAACAGGCCGGTGAGCCAGATGCTGACGATCGATGCGAGGCCGAAGTCGAGCAGAATCCACTGGACGTGATCCGGCAACCCGTTGTCGGCCAGGATCGGTGCGATGTACGTGTACAGGATGGTGTGCGCCAGCACGAACGCGCCGGTGACCGCGAGAACCGTGCGGATGCCCTTCAGGCGCAGGATACGGTGCAGCGGGACCCGGTTCTCGGCCTTCTGACCGGGGAAGTCGGGCAGCTTCCAGGCCGTCCAGACGATCAGTACCGCGGTCAGCGCCGACGCCAGGCCGAAGGTGAGCTGCCAGCCGACGGCCTTGCCGAGGTATGCCCCGACGGGTACCCCGAGGGAGAGGGCGACCGGGGTGCCGGCGAAGGCGAAGGCCATCGCCCGGCCCTTGAGCGCGGGACCGACCAGCCGGGCCGCGTAACCGCCGAGCAGACTCCAGACGACCCCGGAGGCGGCGCCCGCGAGGAACCGGGACGCCATGGTGATCGTGAAGTCGTGCGACAGGGCGGTACCCAGGTTGGCGATCACGAAGCCCAGCAGTGACGCCAGCAGCAGGCGGCGCCGCGGCCAGGTCGCGGTGGCCAGCGCCACCGGGATCGCGGTGAGCAGCGTGCCCACCGCGTAGATGGTGACCGTCTGGCCGGCGACCGACTCCGAGACGCCGAGGGCCCGGCTCATCTGCGGCAGCACGCCGGCGGGCAGTGCCTCGGTCAGGGTGGTGATCAGCCCCGCGGTGAAGAGCGCGATGAGCGACGGGAGCGGCAGGCGTTCCGTGGACGATGTCCGTGGCGCCTCGAGACGGGTGGTGGACACGGGAGGTACCTCATCTGGATCACTGGGTCGAACCACCACGATCGTGGCGGCTCGACAAGCGTCTAACCTTCACATTGATGTGATGGCAAGCGGCGCAGGTGTTAGGGAGATCTCGTGCGGATAAAGGAACTGTCGCAGCGGGCTGGCGTGTCACCCCGTCTCCTGCGCTACTACGAGGAGCAGGGACTTCTCACCCCGAGGCGGGAGGAGAACGGGTACCGCGACTATGACGAGCCACTGGTGGCGCGGGTCGAGCAGATCCGGAGCCTGCTCGGCGCGGGCCTGACCACCGAGATCATCCGGGAGGTGCTGCCCTGTCTGGCCGAGGCGGCGAACTCGCAGTATCCGGCCCCGGACTTCGTGCTCCGGGTCCGGCAGGAGCGCGACCGGATGGCGAAGCGGGTCGAGGCGCTGACCAGGAACCTGCAGGCTCTCGACGCCTACCTGGACGCCGTGACCGAGGAGTGACCCGCAGGCCCCGTCAACTCCTCGGCGGGCCGGTCGAGCCGCGGACGACCAGGCGCGTCGGCACCGATACGCCCTCCGTGTCGGATCCACCCGCCAGTAGCTCCAGCAGCATCCGCCCGGCCCGGACGCCCTGGTCGTGGACCGGCTGCGCGACGGTGGTGAGGTCGGCCAGCTCGGCCATCGGGTGGTCGTCGATGCCCACCACCGACATGTCGGCCGGGATCCGCAGCCCGGCCCGCCGTAACGTGCGCATCGCGCCGAGCGCCACCTCGTCGGAGTGGGCGTAGACGGCGGTCGGTGGCTCCCGCAGGCTCAGCAGCCGTTCCATCGCCTCGGCCCCGTGCCGCCCGCCCCACTCGACGGTGACCTCCAGCTCCGGGTCGGCGGGCAGCCCGGCGCCGGCCAGCGCCGCCCGGTAGGCGAGCGTGCGACCGGGGCCCTCCGGCCAGCCCGGCTCGGCCGGGTCGACCGCGGCGATCATGCCGATCCGGCGGTGACCGAGAAGGATCAGGTGGTCGACGGCCTGCCGCCCGGCTGCCAGGTCGTCGATGGAGACCGACGGATAGTTCTCCACCTGCCCGCCGGCCGCGACGATGTGCACCCCCATCAGCTCGAGCCGGGCCCGCTCCTCGTCGTGGACCGGCATGCCGAGCACCACCACCGCGTCCACCTTGCGCCGGGCCGGCAGCCGCTGGAAGAAGTCACGCCGGTCGGCCGCGTCGCCGACGTGGTAGAGCAGCACATCCAGATCGGCGGCGCGCAGCACCGACTCCAGGCCGTCCAGCAGCGCCCCGAAGAACCAGCGGGACAGGTGCGGCACCACCACGGCGACCCGGCCGGTGGCCCCGCCGGCCAGGCGCGACGCCTCCGGCGAGATCACGTAGGACAGCTGCTCGGCGGCCGCCAGCACCCGCGCGCGGGTGCCGGCGGCGACGTGCGGATGGTTGCTCAGGGCCCGGGAGGCGGTCGCCATCGACACGCCGGCCCGGCGCGCCACATCGGCCATGTTCGCTGGCGGCACGGCGCCAGGGTAGCAGCGCTGGAAGCGATTCCGATGACGCAATGTATGCGTATAGCGACCATTGACATGAGACCTGGGTCACATCAAGGCTGAACTCTGCAAGCGTTTCCAGGCACGCCTTCACCGTCGAAGGGGAGAGCATGGTGCTGGAGAAGAAGCCACGCCGCTGGGCCTGCACCTCCGTGCTCATCCTGATCGCCTCAGGACTCGCCGGCTGCGGCGGCGGGGACGGCGGAGCGACCACCTTGACCTACTACATCGCAGACGCCGCTCAGGCCGAGGTGGCCGCCCGCTGCTCCGCCGAATCCGGCGGGGCGTACACGTTCAACATCCAGCGGCTGCCCAACACCGCGGCCGGCGGGCGCGAGCAACTCCTGCGCCGGCTCGCCGCCCAGGACCGGTCGCTGGACATCGTCAGCGTCGACCCGCCGTTCATGGCCGAGTTCGCCAACGCCGGATTCCTGCGGGCCTTCACCGACGGCGAGCGGCAGGAGTTCTCCACCGGAGTGCTCGACGGGCCGCTGCTCCAGTCGACGTTCCGGGACACCCTCTGGTCGGCGCCGCTCTACGGCAACACCCAGCTGCTCTGGTACCGCAAGTCGGTGCTGGCCAAGGCCGGAGTGGACCCGTCGGCCGGCCCGGTCACCTGGGATCAGCTCGTCCAGGGCGCGACGCAGGCCGGGGTCACCGTGGCCGCGCAGGGCCGCCGCAACGAGAGCCTGATGGTCTGGGTCAACGCGCTGGTCTCGTCGGCCGGCGGCTCGATCCTGCAACCCGGCTCGGAGAACGTGCCGGCCGCCGAGGTCAAGGGCGGCCTGAACACCCCGGCCGGCGGGCAGGCGGCCCGGATCATGCACGATCTCGCGGTGTCACCGGCCGCGCCGGCCGGGTTCAGCACCGCCGGTGAGGAGGACTCCCGGGCCGCGTTCCAGGCCGCCGACGGCGGTTTCATGGTCAATTGGCCGTACGTGTGGGCCGCCTTCGACTCGGCCATCGAGGAGGGATCGCTCCCGGCGGACTTCAAGGACGACGTGGGCTGGGCCGCCTACCCACGCGTCGACGCCGGCACCGAGAGCGCCGCCCCGTCCGGTGGGCTCGGCCTGTCGATCAGCGCGTTCAGCGCCAAACCGGACCTGGCCGTCGAGGCGATCCGCTGCCTGGCGAACGCGCAGAGCCAGAAGGACTTCATGAAGACCGCCGGCAACCCGGCCGCGCTGGCCTCGGTCTTCGACGACCCGGAGATCCGCGAGCTGTTCCCGATGGCCGACGAGATCCGCACCGGCCTCGACGCGGCCACCCCACGGCCGGTCAGCCCCTACTACGGCGACGTCACCGGCTCGATCCAGACCGCGTTCCACCCGCCGGACGCGCTGTCGCCGCAGAACACCCCGAAAGAGGCCAACGACCTCCTCGAGGACGTCCTCTCCAACAAGCGACTGATCTAGGAGCGGCCGTGAGCACCGTCGAAGCACCGCCGCGCCCACGCCGGATCCGGCTGACCGACCGCGCGCGCCACGAACGCAACCTGGGCTGGCTGCTGGCCGGGCCCGCCTTCATCGCGATGGTCGCGGTCACCGGCTACCCGATCCTCAACGCGGTCTGGCTGTCGATGTTCGACTACCGGCTGACCGACCCCGGCGACCGGGACTTCGTCGGGCTCGGCAACTACGCCATGATCCTCACCGACGGCCTGTTCTGGCAGCAGTTCGGCGTCACCTCGCTGATCACCGTGATCACCGTGTCGGCCGAGCTGGTGCTCGGGTTCGCGCTGGCCATGGTCATGCACCGGGCGCTCTACCTGCGGACCGCGCTGCGCACCGCGATCCTGGTGCCGTACGGGATCATCACGGTCGTCTCCGCCTACGCCTGGGCGTACGCGTTCAGCAACACCTACGGTTTCGTCAACGACCTGTTCGGGCTGGGCGACTACGACTGGTTCGGCGGCACCTGGTCGGCCCTGGCCACGGTCTGTGTCGCCGAGATCTGGAAGACCACCCCGTTCATGTCGCTGCTGCTGCTCGCCGGGCTGGCCCAGATCCCGGACGACTACCTGGAGGCGGCGAAGGTCGACGGGGCCACCGCCTGGCAACGGGTCAAGCGGGTGATCCTGCCCAACATGAAAGCCGCGATCATGGTGGCGCTGCTGTTCCGTACCCTCGACGCCTTCCGGATCTTCGACAGCGTGTTCATCATGACCGCCGGCGCGCAGGGCACCGAGACCCTGTCCTTCCTCGCCTACCGGCAGACGATCAGCCGCGTGATGATCGGGCTCGGCTCGGCGGTCAGCGTCATCCTGGCGATCCTCGTGGTGCTCATCGCGGTGATGTTCGTGAAGGTCTTCAAGACCGACCTGTCCCAGCAGAGAGGGGAACGCCGGTGAAGACCAGCCGGATGACCCGCGGACTGTGGATCGGCGGCGCGATCCTGATCATCGCCTACGCCGTCGTCCCGGTCCTGTGGATCGTGTCGCTGTCCTTCAAGGAGGGCGACGACATCACCAACAACGCGTTCCTGCCGACCGTGTGGAGCTGGGAGAACTACCGGACCGTCTTCGCCTCCGACCTGTTCACCACGGCCCTGCGCAACTCGATCGGCATGTCGCTGATCGCCACCACCATCTCGGTGCTCCTGGCGACCCTCGCCGCGTACGCGATCTCCCGCCTCGACTTCCCCGGCAAACGGCTGGTCCTCGGGGTGGCACTGGCGATCACCGTCTTCCCGGTCATCGCGATCGCCACCCCGCTGTTCAACCTGTGGCGCACCCTCGGCCTGTACGACACCTGGCTCGGCCTGATCATCCCGTACCTGTCGTACTCGCTGCCGCTGTCGGTGTACGTGCTCGCCGCGTTCTTCCGGGAGATCCCCTGGGAGATGGAACAGGCCGCGCAGGTCGACGGGGCCACCTCGTGGCAGGCGTTCCGCCGGGTGATCGTCCCGCTCGCCACACCAGGCGTGTTCACCGCGGCGATCCTGACGTTCTTCGCGGTCTGGAACGACTTCGTCTTCGGCATCACGCTCACCTCCAGTGAGGCGGCCCGCCCGGTGCCCGCCGCGCTCGCGTTCTTCCAGGGCGCCTCGCAGTTCTCGCAGCCGACCGCGCCGATCGCGGCGGCCGCCGTGGTCGTCACCATCCCGGTGGTCATCCTCGTGCTGCTGTTCCAACGCAAGATCGTGGCCGGTCTCACCAACGGCGCCGTCAAGGGCTGAAAGGACTTCCCGTGGCAGCCATCGAGATGCGCAACATCGTCAAGGAGTACGGCGACGGCTTCAAAGCCGTCAACGACGTCAGCCTCGACATCGCCGACGGCGAGTTCATGATCCTGGTCGGCCCGTCCGGCTGCGGCAAGTCCACCCTGCTCCGCATGATCGTCGGACTGGAGGACATCACCTCGGGCGACATGGTGATCGGCGGGAACCGGGTCAACGAGAAGGCGCCCCGCGACCGCAACCTGTCCATGGTGTTCCAGAACTACGCCCTCTATCCGCACCTCACCGTGTTCGAGAACATCGCCTTCCCGCTGCGGCTGAAGAAGAACATCACCGAGGAGGAGGTACGCCGCCGCGTGAAGGACGCCGCCGGGATGCTCGAACTCGACGAGCACCTGGACCGCAAACCGGCGAACCTGTCCGGCGGGCAGCGCCAGCGGGTCGCGATGGGCCGGGCCATCGTCCGCGAGGTCGACGCGTTCCTGTTCGACGAGCCGCTCTCGAACCTGGACGCCAAACTGCGCGGCCAGATGCGTACCGAGATCTCCCGCATGCAACGCCGGCTCGGCACCACCACCGTCTACGTCACCCACGACCAGACCGAGGCGATGACCCTCGGCGACCGGGTCGCGGTGCTGCGCCGCGGGTTCCTCCAGCAGGTCGCCTCCCCACGCGAGCTCTATGAGCAGCCGGTCAACATGTTCGTCGCCGGGTTCATCGGGTCGCCGCCGATGAACTTCCTGCCCGCGGTCGTCGCCGGCGGCCGGCTCAAACTGCCGTTCCTGGAGATCGACGTCCCGGAGCAGGTGGCCGGGAAGGTCACCGACGGGCAGCTGCTGATCGCCGGGCTGCGGCCTGATCACTTCGACGACGCCCGCCTGCTCGACCCGGCGAAACGTGAGCGCGGCGCGGTGTTCCGGGCCCGTGTCGATGTCACCGAGTGGCTCGGCGACGCGCAGTACGCGTACCTCCCGTTCGACGCCGGCGACGAGGTGACCAGGCAGCTCGCCGAGCTGGCGGCCGAACTCGACAGCGAGGCCCTGCGCACCCAGCTCATCGTCAAGATCGACGCGATGAGCCGGATGCGGGAGAACCACGAGGGCGAGTTCTGGGCCGACACCCGCCGGATGCACCTGTTCGACCCGCGCACCGGCGCGAACCTCACCCGCGACGAGGCGGCCGCGGCCGAACTCGCCCAGCTGGAGCGGGAGCGCACCGGATGAGCTGGTGGCGCCACGCGGTCATCTACCAGGTGTACGTGTGGAGCTTCGCCGACTCCGACGGCGACGGCATCGGTGACCTGCGTGGCGTCCGGTCGCGGCTGCCCTACCTGCGGGAACTCGGCGTCGACGCGATCTGGCTGAACCCGTTCTACCCGTCGCCGCAGGCCGACAACGGCTACGACGTCGCCGACTACCGCGACGTCGACCCCCGATTCGGGGTGCTGGCCGACGCCGACGACCTGATCCACGACGCCCACGCCCTCGGCCTGCGGATCATCATCGACCTGGTGCCCAACCACACGTCATCGGAGCATCCCTGGTTCCGGGCGGCGCTCGCGGCCCCTCCGGGCGCCGCCGTCCGGGGCCGCTACCTGTTCCGCGACGGCCGCGGCCGGTACGGCGACCGGCCCCCGAACAACTGGACCAGCCGGTTCGGCGGCCGCGCGTGGACCCGGGCGCCGGACGGCCAGTGGTACCTGCACCTGTTCGCCCCGCAACAGCCGGACCTCGACTGGACCGACGACGAGGTCCGCGCCGAGTTCCGCGACATCCTGCGCTACTGGCTCGACCGCGGGGTCGACGGATTCCGGATCGACGTCGCGCACGGACTGGCCAAGGACCCGCAGATGCCGGACGTCTCCGCCGAGCCGGGCAGCGCCCATCCGCACTGGGACCTCGACGAGGTGCACGACGTCTACCGGGACTGGCGGCGGATCCTCGACGGCTATCCCGGCGACCGGGTCTTCGTCGGTGAGATCTGGGTGCAGAGCACCGAGCGGCTCGCCCTCTACCTGCGGCCGGACGAGCTGCACACCGCGTTCAACTTCGAGTTCCTCACCGCGCCCTGGGAGGCCGCGGCGCTGCGCAAGGCCGTCGACGACAGCCGGCGAGCCCTGGGACCGGTCGGCGCGCCGGCTACCTGGGTGCTGTCCAACCACGACGTCGTCCGGCACGTCACCCGATACGGCGGCGGCGAGACCGGCCTGCGGCGGGCCCGGGCGGCGATCCTGCTGATGCTCGCCCTGCCCGGCAGCGCCTATCTCTATCAGGGCGAGGAGCTCGGCCTTCCCGAGGTTGAGGACCTTCCCGATGAGGTACGCCGGGACCCGGTCTTCCAGCGCACCGGCGGCGCCGACCCCGGTCGTGACGGCTGCCGGGTGCCACTGCCGTGGTCGGCCGCCTCGGCGTCCCTGGGGTTCGGGCCCGGCCCCGAGTCCTGGCTGCCCCAGCCACCGGCGTGGGCCGCGCTGACCGCCGAACGCCAGAACGGCGATCCCACCTCGACACTCAACCTGTACCGTGCCGCGCTCGCCCTGCGCCGCGACCTGAACGGCGAACTCACCTGGCTGTCCACGCCCGGCGGGGTGCTGGCGTTCCGCCGCGGATCCGGATTCCTGTGTGTGATCAACGTCGGTGACTCGGCGGTCCGGCTACCGGCGGAGGCCCGGTCCGGGGCGCTGCTGCTGACGAGTTCGGCGCGGGTGCCCGGCGACTTCCTGCCCGGCGCCACCGCCGCCTGGTACCGCTGCTGACCGGTCCCGGGTGCCCGGGCTGTTCGGCCCTACCGGGCACCCCGCTCGTCCCGGAAGGCTCAGCGGCATGGCTTCAATCATCCAGGGTGGGATGGGCGTCGGTGTCTCACACTGGCGGCTGGCGAGCGCGGTCGCCCGTACCGGGCAGATCGGGGTCGTCTCCGGGGTTGCCCTTGACGTGCTGCTCGCCCGGCGGTTGCAGTTCGGAGACGCGGGCGGGCACGTCCGCCGGGCGCTCGCGGCGTTTCCGGCGCCGGAGGTGGCCGAAGACATCCTGGACAGGTACTTCGTGCCGGGCGGGATCGCCGACGGCAAGGCGCTGCGGCCGGTTCCCCAGCAGGGGCTCCGGCCACGCAGACACACCCAGCAGCTCGCGGTCGTCGCCAACTTCGTCGAGGTGTTCCTGGCCAAGGACGGGCACGACGGGGCGGTCGGGGTCAACTACCTGGAGAAGATCCAGCTCGCCACCCCGGCCTCGGTCTACGGGGCGATGCTCGCCGGAGCCGACTACGTGCTGATGGGCGCCGGACTGCCGACCGAGATCCCGCGACTGCTCGACACGCTCGCCGGGCACCGTCCGGCCCGCCTGCCGGTCGCCGTGCACGGGGCCGAACCGGGGGAGGACCACCACGTCGCCCTCCACCCGCGGGAACTGCTCGGTGTGGACCTTCCACCGCTGCGGCGGCCCCGGCTGCTGGCGATCGTCTCCTCGGCGACCCTCGCCGCCTACCTGGCCCGAGACGAGACGACCCGGCCGGACGGGTTCGTGCTGGAGACCTCGGTGGCCGGTGGACACAGTGCCCGGCCGCGCGGCAAGCTGACCCTGAACAGTGCCGGTGATCCTGTATACGGGCCTCGAGACACCCCGGACCTGCCAAAACTCGCGGCGCTCGGGTTGCCTTTCTGGCTGGCCGGTGGCCAGGCGACCCCGGAACGGCTCGCCGCCGCCCGAGCCGCCGGGGCCGCCGGCATCCAGGTGGGTACGGCGTTCGCACTGAGCCGGGACTCCGGGCTCGACGACGACATCCGGGAGCGGCTGCTGCGGCAGGCCGCCGACGGCACGCTCGTCGTCCGCAACGATGTGCGGGCGTCACCGACCGGGTTTCCGTTCAAGATGGTGCCGATGGCCGGGACGACCGGCGACGAGCAGGTGTACGCCGTCCGCGCGCGCCTGTGTGATCTCGGGTATCTGCGCACCCCGTACCGCCGCCCGGAGGGTGGTGTGGGTTTTCGCTGTCCGGCCGAACCCGTCGGCGAATACGTCCGCAAGGGCGGCTCCGCCGAGGACACCGAGGGCAGCCGGTGCCTGTGCAACGGGCTGGTCGCCACGGTCGGGCTGCCGCAGCGGCGGGCCGGTGGCTACCTGGAACCGCCGCTCGTGACGCTCGGACAGGATCTCGGGTTCCTGCCGCACCTGCCCGACGGGTTCACCGCGGCCGACGTGGTCGACTACCTGCTCAGTGCGGACGCCGGGCCAGCCAGCCGTTCGGGTCGTGCCGCACCCGGTCGACGGCGCTGAGCGCGGCGCCGATCACCGCGGCGTCCGGCCCGAGCGGCGCGGGCCGGACCTCCACCGGCGACCAGGCGGTGCTGAGCACCCGGCGGCGCAGCTCCCGGTCGATGCCGTCGATCAGCCACGACGCGAGCAGCGCGTAGCCGCCGCCCAGCAGCACGGTGTCCACCTTGACCAGGTTGACCAGGCCGGCGATCGCCACGCCCAGGGCCGAGGCGGCCTCGTCCAGGGCTTTCAGGATCCGTGGGTCACCCGCTGACACGAGCGCGTCGATGGCGACGGCCGGGCTCCCGGCGGCGTCGGGCAGGATCGCGGCCAGCCCGGCGTATCCCTGCAGGCAGCCGGTGGCGCCGCACGCGCAGGGCGGGCCGTCGGAGCGGACCATGACGTGGCCGAGTTCGCCGGCCCAGCCGTCGAGCTGCCGGCCGTCCAGGACCAGGCCGGCGCCGATGTCGAACTCGCCGCTGACGCAGATGAAGTCTCGCAGCTCCTGGCCGGCGGCATACCATTCGGCGAGGGCGGCCAGGCGGGCGTCGTTGCCGACATGCGCCGGGAGGCCGAGGGCGCTGCTCAGGGTGGCGCCGGCGGGCACGTTACGCCAGCCCAGGGTGGGGGCGAGCCGCACCACGGACTCGTCCTGCACCGGTCCCGGGACGGCCAGCGTCGCGCCGACCACGGTCAGGTTCTCCGTCGCGGCGGCCCGGATCGCCCGGCCGGCCATCTCCGCCAGCTGGGCCAGGACGGCGTCAGCGCCGGTTTGTGAGGCGCCGCTTCGCGCGGTTCCGGTTTGCAGGGCTCCGGCTTGTGCGGCTCCGGCTTGTATGGCTCCGGAGTGCCGGGTGAACTCCAGGTGCCGGACGGTGCCGGTCAGGTCGACGACGCATGCCGAGAGCACGTCGGCGCGGATGTCCAGGCCCAGCCCGGCCGGGCCGGTGCGGGCCAGGGAGAGACCCACCCGCGGGCGGCCCGAACTGCCGGAACGCGACGGTCCGGCCTCGACGATCAACTCGGCGGCCAGCAGCTCGTCGACGATCCGGGTGATGGTCGGCCTGGTCAGGCCGGTGGCGGCGGCCAGCTCACTGCGTGAGATCGGGGCGTCCCGGGCGGCCGCGATCTGCCGGAACGTCAGCACCAGGTTGTGGGCGCGGAGACCGTCCTGCCGGATCGGGCCGTCGGTGCTGGGCGCCACCCGGTGCACAGGTCGCGTCATGCCGAGTATTCGTCGGCGTAGGCGGCGGCCCGGCCCGGCGGCAGGTCCCCGTCGGCGATCACGGTGACGATCCGGCGTCCCAGCTCGGCGTGCGGCGCCAGCAGCAGCGGCTCGTCCCAGGCCAGCGACGAGCCGACGCCGACGTAGTCGCGGGTCCGCACGAACCACCTGTCGCCGCGGGTCGCCTCGTCGGCGCCGAGGAACACCAGCGTCCACCCGTTTCCGGCGACCGACAGCCAGCGGGCCCGCTGCCCGTGGACCGTGCCGCCGTCGGCGGAGGCGGCCACCCGGCACTCGCCGGACGGCGCCCGCCAGAAGAAGCCGCCGTAACCGGCGCCGGTCCGGCCGTGCGCGGCCGGGCTGCGGATCGCCAGCTCCCGGTCGGTCATGTTGATCAGGTCGAAGGAGAAGTCGAGCGCCCACGCGTCCGGCCCGGCGGGCCACCAGGACAGGTCACGGCGCTCGAAGAACAGCGTCGAACCGTCGATGCTGTTCCAGTGCAGGGTGTGCCTGAGCTGGCCGGGGCGGCG
Organism: Actinoplanes sp. NPDC026670; assembly: GCF_040638175.1. Taxonomy (NCBI): domain Bacteria; kingdom Bacillati; phylum Actinomycetota; class Actinomycetes; order Micromonosporales; family Micromonosporaceae; genus Actinoplanes; species Actinoplanes sp. NPDC026670. Next base: position 10,786 of record NZ_JBEZXU010000109.1, on the reverse strand, counting down.
CCGCAGCCAGCGCAGATGCTCCTGGCTGCCCTGATTGTCGAGCCAGGCCGGGCCGTGGCCGGGCACGAACGTGCGGCCGCCCCAGAAGTTCGCCCCGTCGACCTCGGCGACGGCGACACTCACCCCCAGATGATGGCGGTGCGAGGCGGGCATCAGCTCGGTCACCGTGGTCCCACCCAAGGTCCGGACCGGATGCAGGTACGGGCGGGGCGCCACCGAAGCCGGCAGGTCGGGACGCCACGTGTACTCGGCGACGGTCCGGTCGCCGAGACGCAGAACCTCAACGGCGTCACCGGTCACGGAAGCAGGATAGTGTCACGGCGCCTGCGGGGTGATCGTGGTCGCTTCGACGACCGTGGTTCCCGGGCCGTCGAGCCGGCCGGTGATCGTGCCGGCACGCAGGTGGCCCCGGCCGGTGACGGCCTCGTAGTCGCCGGTCAGATGGGTGCCGATCAGCAGGGCCCGGTCGCCCGCAGCCCGTACCGCCGGTGCGCCCGTCGCCTCGATCGACACGTTCTGCAGGACCGTTCCGTCGCCGAGCAGGGCCAGGGTGGCCGCGCCCGCCGGGCCCTGGAGGCCGCCGTAGAACTTCGCCGCGGCCGCCGGCATGTCGTAGCTGATCAGCACGTCGCCCTCGCCCCGGATGGTGACGTCGGACTGGTCGGGCCAGATCCGGACCTGCTCCCGGTAGTGGCCGGGCCGCATCACTATCTCGACCCGGCCCCGGGCGTCCCGGGTGGCGCCGAGGGCGGCCAGCAGACTGCCGTAGTCGCCGGTGCCGTCCAGAGCCACGGTCACCGTGCGTGGTGTCCGGCTGCTCTGGGCGCGCGGTCCGGCGTACCGCCTGATCAAGTCTTTGATCTTTGTCGCCGGATCGGGGGAGTAGGGGTAGAGGGCCGCCGGGTCGAACGCCGGACCGGCGCTGTCGGTGCGGCCGGCCGTCGCGGTGAACAGGTTGCGGCGCTGGACCAGCTGCGCGGCCGCGCCGTGGGTCACCAGCGGGTCGTTGACGTGCTCGAACACGCTGTCCTCGACGACCACGCGAGCGTTGTTGCGGCTCATCGTGCCGTACTGGGTGACGTCGCTCAGATAGTTGTTGAACAGGTGCGCGGCGGCCGTGTTGTCGAGACTCCAGTTGCGTTGCACGGTGTTGCGGATCCAGTTGTGGTGCGCGGTCAGGCGGGTGACGACGTTGCTGGTCCAGCCGACGCCGAGGGCTTTGTTGACGTCGCTGATCACGTTCCAGGAGAGGGTGACGCGGTCGCTGTCCTTGCGGATGTCGATGCCGCCGTCACCGACCCGCTCGATCCGGACGTGGTCGATCCAGACCAGTTCGGCGGTGTCCAGGCGGATGCCGTCATTGTCGTTGTCGGGGCTCTTGCCGTCGAAGTCGCCGGGGATGTAGGAGTCGCGGATCGTCAGGTCACGGATGATCACGTTGCGGGAGCCGTTCAGGAACAGCCCGCCGCCGACGAGTTCGCCGCCGCCCGCCGACGGCATGCTTCCCGACGCCGGTTCGTTTCGGGCCTTCGTTCCGGCACCGACAATCGTTTTGTCGTGGCCCACCGTGATCATGTCGCCGAACGGGTCAACCTGGATGCGGCCGGCGATCTCGATGGTGAGCGGTTCCGGCGCGATGGCCCACGCCCGGAGCTCGGCCAGGGTGGTGGCCCGGACGGTGCGCCCGGCCGCTCCGCCGGTGGCGTCGGCGGCGAAGCCGATCGCCCGGTCGGTCCAGGACGGGTCGGTGTTCGCCGCGGCGGGCGCGGCCGGGCCGGTGAGCAGGGCGGCTCCCAGGGCGAGGGCGGTGAGGGGACGTCTCATCGGTTCTCCAGATCATTGTCGGAACTGCCCTCTGTCGGCTGGCCCGCTGTCTCCGGGGTTTGCGGTGAGACCTCGTCCGGCAGAGCAGTGATCCGGACGGGGCCGAAGTCGGCGTGTCCGGTGTGACCGATCGCGAACAGGCCGAGCGTGGCGCCGATCCAGCCGCCCGGTGTCGCGGGGAACGGCGGGCCGAGCTCCCGCCAGCCGGTTCCGGTGTCGGCGGTGAAGTGGGCGACCGCGCCGTCGGTCACGGTCACGGCGAGGCGCACCTGTCCGGTGACCGGTTCCGGCCGGATCACGTCCTGTTCGGCCTCGCCTCCGGCATCGGCCGTCCGGCGGATCAGTCGCGGTCCGCCGGGCTGCTGCTCAAGGCCGATCCAGCTGTACGTGTGCCCGAGCACCACCAACCCGGCTCGCGCTCCGGTTCCGTCGTCGTCCGTCCCGGCTCGCGCTCCGGTTCCGTCGTCGTCCGTCCCGGTCCGCGCCCCGGGTTCGCCTTCGATCCGCACCGTGGTCTCGGCCCGGAATTGTGGCCCGGGCAGTCTGCGCCCCAGCACGGCCGGGAAGTCCCGCAGGTCGTGGCCGGGTTCGCAGGTGAGCCGGACGCCGTCCGCCGGGCGGAACTCGCTCGCCGCACGCCGGCCGGGCGCCGGATTGGCCGGCCACGTCCACTCGGAGACGGGTGTCGTTCCCGCCCCCGGATTGCCGGCAACGGGTGTCGTTTCCGCCCCTGAGATGGGAACGCCTGTCGTTTTCGGGGGGCCGTCGAGAACGGGTGTCGTTGTGGGCTGGAGCGTCGGCTTGCGGGCCTCCGGGACCGGCTCGCCATGGTGGCCGATCACCGGCCAGCCGCTGTCCAGCCACCTCATGGGCTGCAGGTGGACCACTCGTCCGTACGCCTGAAGGTCCTGGAAATGCAGGAACCAGGAGTCGCCGGCCGGCGTCTCCACCCACGCCCCCTGGTGCGGGCCGTTGATCTTGGAGTTGCCCTGTTCGAGTACGACTTTCGGCTGGTAGGGGCCGAGGACGTGGCGGGAGCGCATCGCGTACTGCCAGCCGTCGGTGACGCCGCCGGCCGGGGCGAAGATCCAGTACCAGCCGTTGCGGCGGTACCACTTGGGGCCTTCGAGGGTGCGGCAGCCCGGGATCGCGTCGCCGTCGACGACGAGGGTGCCGGGTCCGAGTGACCGTTCCAGATCAGGGGTCATCCGGTGGGCGGTGAGCCGGTTGTTGAATCCGCAGCGGCTCTTCGCCCAGGCGTGGATCAGGTAGGCGCCGCCGTCACCGTCCCACAGCGGGCACGGGTCGATCAGGCCCCGCCCGGACAGCACGAGTCGCGGCGCGCTCCACGGGCCGGCCGGGTCTTCGCTGGTCGTGACGTAGATGCCGTGGTCCGGGTCGGGGTAGCAGATCCAGAACCGGCCGTCGTGGTGACGCAGCGCGGGCGCCCACACGCCGCATCCGTGGCGTGGAAACCGGTAGACGTCCGCCGGAACGAGGCGTTCGAGCGCATGGCCGATCAACCGCCAGTTGACCAGGTCGGTGGAGTGCAGGATCGGCAACCCCGGGACCCGGTTGAAGCTCGACGCGATCATGAAGAAGTCGTCGCCGACCCGGATGACGTCCGGATCCGACCAGTCGGCGTGCAGGATCGGGTTGCGGTAGACGGCGGTCATCGGTGGGCCTCCTCGGCGGCGATGAGGGCCGCCTCGGTGGGGGAGCCGTCCGCGATCAGCACCGACAGCCGCCTGGTCAGAGCCCCGCCGGCCGGGACGACGAGGCGTTCCCAGGCGACTGCCGAGCAGACGCCGGCGTAGTCGTCGCACCTGACGAACCACGGATCGGACGAGACCGTGTCGGTGAGGAAGACCAGGGTCCAGCCGCTGCCCTCGACCGACAACCATCGGGCCGGCCGCCCGTGGACGGCGTCGATGCCGGAACCGGTCGAGGCGCTGATCCGGTAGTCGCCGTCCGGCGCGCGCCAGAAGAATCCGCCGTATCCGGCGCCGTCCCGGCCGCGGGCGGCCGGACTGTCCAGGGTGAGCGTCCCGCCGGTGGCGCTGACCAGGGTGAACTCCACCCGCAGCAGCCAGGCGGCCCCGTCGATGCGGTGGGCCGACAGGGCGCGTGACTCGTGGGCGAGGATGTGGCCGTCCCGGTCGAGCCACTCGAGTTCCTGGTGCAGCCGGTCGCCGGAGCGGTGCAGCCAGCGGGCGTGCCGCTGCCGTCCGTGGTTGTCGAGGTGGATCGACCCGTGTCCGGCCACATAGGTGCGCCCGCCCCAGAAGTTGGCCTCGTTGAGGACCGGGACGGCGATGCTCGCGCCGAGATGGTGCAGGTGGTCGGCGGGCATGAACCCGGTGACCGTGGCGCCGCCGAGGGTGGTCACCGGGTGCAGGTAGGGGCGCGGCGAGACGGTGGCGGGCAGGTGCGGCTCCCACACGTACCGGGCCACCACCCGCCCGGCGCAGGACAGGTCGTGTGCCTTCACGGTCGGCATGGACGGCAAGTTAGCGGCGATCCGCCAATTACGTCAATCTCTGAAACAAATCCCGGGGTGGCCGTTGACATCCATGGCACTCGATAGATAAAACACTGAAACAAATCGCCTCCGGAGGGATCCACCGTGAACTCACGTCTCGACCGGCGCCGGCTGCTCACCCTCGCCGGCATGGCCGGGCTCGCCGCGACCCTGCCCGCCTGCGGCCGTGGCTTCGGCGGCAACGGCAACGGCGGCGACGGCAAGGTCGAACTCAACATGGTCTGGTGGGGCGACGCCCAGCGCGCCGAGCAGACAAGCGCGGCACTCGACCTGTTCCAGTCGGCCAACCCGGGCATCCGCGTCCGCACCGAATATCAGGACAGCAGCCCGTACAAGGACAAACTCGCCGCCCGTTTCGCGGCCGGCGACCCGCCGGACCTGATGGCGATGCGCTTCGACAGCCTGCGCGAGTACGCCGACCGCGGCACCCTGCTCGACCTGGCCAAGCACTCCGAACTTGACCAGTCCGGCCTCACCGAACCGGCACGCGCCCTCGGCCAGGTCGGCGCCGCCAGCTTCGGCGTGCCGTCCGGGCTCAACACCATCGGTTTCGTCATCGACAAGACCCTCACCGGGCAGTACGGCGTGGACGTCCCGAACGGCGACACCTGGAGCTGGGACGACCTCGCCACCTTCGCCCAGAAGATCTCCAAGGCCAGTGGCAACAAGGTGTACGGCACCAACTTCGAACCGTGGACGGTCGCGAACCTGCTGGTCTTCGCCCGTCAACGCGGCGAGGACTTCTTCACCGCCGACGGGAAGCTCGGCGCCACCGAGGCCACCCTGACCGCCTGGTACCAGCTCGTCGAGGATCTGCGTAAGTCGGGCGCCATCCCGCCGGCCGGGTTCATCGACCAGAACAACGGCGCCTCGGCTGCCCAGTCCTACCTGGCCAAGAAGTCGATCGCCTCGCAGATCATCCCCACCAACAACCTGATCAGCTACAACAAGGCGTGCGGCGGCAATTTGGAACTGCTGCGGATGCCCGGCGAGACCCAGGGCGCCCGCCGCGGCCAGTCCGTCGACACCCCGGCCCTGTGGTCGATCGCGAGCGCCTCCAAGCACCCGGCGGAAACGGTCAGGCTGCTGAACTTCCTCACCAACGACACCGAGGCGGCCAAGGTCGCCGGCGCCACCCGCGGCGTGCCGGCCAGCAGTAGGGTGGCCGAGACGATCGCCTCCGGGCTGGAGCCGGACAACAAACGGTCGAGCGACTTCCTCGGCGCGCTCCAGAAGGAGAAGCTGCCCGCCTCGTATCCGTACCCGGTCGGCGCCAGCAAGCTCACCAACATCCTCAAGACGATCAGCACCGAGGTCGAATTCGGCCGGACCAGCCCGGCTGACGCCGGGAAACAGTTCATCACCGAGGCCCGCAAGGCCATCGCCCCATGATCAAAAAACGTCAGGACTGGGCGGGGTACGTGTTCCTGCTGCCCTGGTTCGGCGGCCTGGTCTTCATGGTCGTCCCGTTCTTCGCGTCCCTGTACCTGGCGTTCACCGACTACGACCTGCTCACCCCGCCACGCTGGGCCGGCCTCGCCAACTTCGAGGAGATGCTCGGCGACGTCAAACTCCACCAGTCACTGAAGGTCACGTTCGTCTACACGCTGGTGTCGGTCCCGGTGTCGCTCGCGGTCGCGCTGGCCGTCGCCATCGTCCTCGACCGTGGTGTGCGCGGCCTGGCGATCTACCGCAGCATCTACTACCTGCCGTCGCTGCTCGGCGGCAGCGTCGCCATCGTCATGCTCTGGCGCTACCTGTTCGGCTACGACGGCATCGTCAACGGTTTCCTGTCCTGGTTCGGCATCACCGGCCCGGCCTGGACCACCGACCCCGACCACGCGCTGACCACCCTGATCCTGCTGCACGTGTGGACGTTCGGCGCCCCGATGGTGATCTTCCTGGCCGGCCTGCGGCAGATCCCCGCCATGTACTACGAGGCCGCCGCCATGGACGGCGCCTCCCGGTGGCGGCAGTTCCGCTCGATCACGCTGCCGCTGCTCAGCCCGATCATCTTCTTCAACCTGGTCCAAGCCCTCATCGCTTCATTCCAGACCTTCACCCAGGGGTACGTGATCAGCAACGGCAGTGGCGGGCCGGCGGACTCCACCCTGTTCTACAACCTCTACCTGTACCAGAAGGGGTTCGCCGAGTTCGACATGGGCTACGCGTCGTCGATGGCCTGGCTCCTGCTGATCATCATCGCGGGGTTCACCGCGATCAACTTCCTCGCGGCCCGCTACTGGGTCTTCTACGACAACTGACGGGCCCCTCTCATGTCGCTCACCCTGACCCGCGTGCCCGTCTCGACTCCACCCTCCGCCGAGGAGCCGTCTCGTCGCCGTCGGCCCCGATTCCTGCGGCATGTGCTGCTCAGCGGCGTCGGCATCGTGATGATGTACCCGCTGCTGTGGATGATCTCCAGCTCGGTGAAACCCAGCGACAGCGTCTTCACCGACGAGGGCCTGTGGCCGGCCGTGTTCGACTTCGGCAACTACGCCCGCGGCTGGACGGCGCTCAGCGAGCCGTTCGAGATCTACCTGGTCAACTCGCTGGTCATCGTCACGCTCAGCATCATCGGGAACCTGCTGTCGTGCTCGCTCGCCGCCTACGCGTTCGCCCGTCTGCGGTTCACCGGCCGCAAGCTGTTCTTCGCGATGATGCTCGGCACGATGATGCTGCCCGGTCACGTCCTGGTGGTTCCGCAGTACGTCATGTTCGACCGGCTGGGCTGGCTCAACACGTACTACCCGCTGCTGGTGCCGCACTTCCTGGCCACCAACGGTTTCTACATCTTCCTGATGGTGCAGTTCATGCGCTCACTGCCCCAGGAACTCGACGACGCGGCCCGCATCGACGGCTGCGGCCCGTTCCGGACATTCTGGAAGATCGTCATGCCGCTGTGCCTGCCGGCTTTCGCCACGACCGCGATCTTCACGTTCATCTCGGTGTGGAACGAGTTCTTCAGCCCTCTGCTGTACCTCACCGACCCGCAGCTCTACACGGTCCCGCTGGCGGTCCGCCAGTTCATGGACTCGGAGGGCCAGAGCCAGTGGGGCGAGATGTTCGCGATGTCGTTCGTGTCGCTGGCCCCGGTCATCGGGTTCTTCATAGCCGGCCAGAAGTACCTGGTCCGCGGCATCGCAACCACCGGATTGAGGTGATGCCCCCAACCTTGATCCGGCCCCGACCGGCGGCGGCCGCGGTCCCGGCGACCGCCGCCGGTCCCATCCCTGGCTGATCCCGGTCTGTTCCGGTTCCAGCCTGGGTTGATTCGGCCTCTTCCGGCGCCATCCCTCAGGCGGCCTTGCCGTCGGCGCCAACCCCGATTGAAGTCCCGCCGCTCTCGAAAGAAGGATCCCCATGAGACGGAGCTGGCAACTGACCGCGGCGTTCATCCTCGCCGCCGCGGCCACCCTGCTCGGCATCCCCCAACCCGCCGTAGCCGCCCCGACCACAGGTGTCGCCTATCAGCTCAAGGTCACCAGGTCGGGCATGTGTCTGGATGTTCCGGGTGCGTCGACGGCCAATGGTGCCCTGCTGCAGCAGTGGGGTTGTACTGCGAACTCGGCGTGGCAGCAGTTCACGTTGGTGGCGTCCGGGTCGGCGTATTTGATCAAGAATGTGAACAGTGGTAAGTGTGTGGATGTGCCGGGCTGGTCGACGGCTTCGGGTGTTCAGTTGCAGCAGTACACGTGTGTATCCAGTCAAGCCAATCAACAGTGGACGTTGGTGTTGAGTGGATCGGGTACATATCAGCTCGTCAATGTGAATAGCGGGTTGTGTGTGTCGGACAAGGATGCGTCGACGGCGTCGGGTGGCGCGATCATCCAGGAGACGTGTACCGCCAACACCAACAAGCAGTGGGCGTTCGTCACCGGCACCACCGAGACCCCAGTCGTCGCCGCTGACGGCTCCGGCCAGTACACGACAGTCCAGGCGGCGATCGACGCCGTCCCCACGAACAACACCACCAGGCGGACCATCACCATCAAGGCCGGCACCTATCGGGAGATCGTCACGATCCCGTCGAACAAGCCGTACGTGACCTTGCGCGGTCTCGGCTCGTCCGCCGCCCAGACGGTGATCGTCAACAACCACAGTTCAGCGGGTGGATGGGGCACGTCGGGCAGCGCGACGGTCTTCGTCAACGGCGCCGACTTCGCCGCCACGAACCTCACCATCTCCAACGACTACGGTGAGGGCAGCCAGGCGGTCGCGGCCAATCTGGGCGGTGACCGGTCGGTCTTCGACAACGTGCGGTTCCTCGGCGCGCAGGACACCCTGCTGGTCAACAACAACCGGCACTACGTGAAGAACAGCTACGTCGAGGGCACCGTCGACTTCATCTTCGGCAGTGGCACCGCGGTCTTCAACGCCACCGCGATCTATCAGAAGCGCAGCACAGGCGGCCCGATCACGGCGTCGCGAACCGATGCCGCCAACCCCTACGGCTTCCTCTTCTACAGGTGCACGGTCACCGGCGCGACCAGCAACACCACCCAGCTGGGCCGCCCATGGGGACCCGACGCCCAGGTCCTGTACCGGGAGACCAGCCTGAGCGCCACCATCGCCACCGCCCAGCCGTGGATCAACATGTCCTCCAACGTGTGGACCGCCGCGCGCTTCTCCGAGTACAAGAACACCGGCTCGGGGGCGACGGTCAACAGCAACCGGCCGCAGATGAGCGACGCCACCGCCGCCAGCTACACCCCGCAGAGGTACCTGGCCGGCAGCGACGGCTGGAACCCGGTCGGCTGAGCGCTGCGAGCGGGGTCTGTCCGATCCCCGGCGCCGGACGGCTGCGCAACTCGGCGCTCGACCAGCGCAGCTACACCGTGAGCTGCCGCAGATCGGACAGTCCCGCCGAGCGCCGAGGGCATTGAAATGCAGCGAGACGAAAGGGGAGACGAATCATGCGAAGAATTCTTGCGGCCGTGCTGCTTGCCGCCGCGATCCTTGCCGGGGTCAGCCCGTCCCCGGCCGTAGCCGCCCCGACCACGGGGGTGGCCTATCAGCTGAAGGTCACCAAGTCGGGCATGTGCCTGGACGTTCCGGGCGCGTCGACCGCCAACGGCGCCCTGCTTCAGCAGTGGGGTTGTACCGCGAACTCGGCGTGGCAGCAGTTCACGCTGGTGGCGTCGGGGTCTGCCTATTTGATCAAGAACGTGAACAGTGGTAAGTGTGTGGATGTGCCGGGCTGGTCGACGGCTTCGGGTGTTCAGTTGCAGCAGTACGCGTGTGTATCCAGTCAAGCCAATCAACAGTGGACGCTGGTGTTGAGTGGATCCGGTACATATCAGCTCGTCAATGTGAATAGCGGGTTGTGTGTGTCGGACAAGGATGCGTCGACGGCGTCGGGTGGCGCGATCATCCAGGAGACGTGTACCGCCAACACCAACAAGCAATGGGCGTTCGTGAGCACGGCCGGACGCACCTGGCCGTCGACACCTGACGGGTTTGCGTCGACGGGTGGCGGCACCACCGGGGGAGCGGGCGGCACCACCGTCACCGTCAACACGCAGGCCGACCTCGCCCGGTACGCCGCGATGGCCGGCTCGTACGTGATCCGGGTGTCCGGCGCCGTCAACATCAGCCCGATCGGCACCGAGATCCCGGTGACATCGAACAAGACGATCGTCGGGGTCGGTACAGCTGGACAGATCGTCGGCGGCGGGTTCTTCCTGGGCGCCGGCACCCGCAATGTGATCATCCGGAACCTGACGATCCGCGACACCCGGATGGCCGACGACGATCCCGGTGACGACGTCTACGACTACGACGGGATCCAGATGGACACCGCCGACCACATCTGGATCGACCACAACCTGATCACCCGGATGAACGACGGCCTGATCGACTCCCGCAAGGACACCAGCTACCTGACCGTGTCGTGGAACGTCCTGGCCGAGGGCAACAAGGCGTTCGGCATCGGCTGGACCGACAACGTGACGGCCCGGATGACGATCCACCACAACTGGATCCACCACACCGGCCAGCGCAACCCGAGCACCGACAACGTCGCCTACGCCCACCTCTACAACAACTACCTGCAAACCATCACCGGGTACGGCAACTACTCCCGTGGCAGCACGAAGATGGTGCTGGAGAACAGCTACTTCGACGGGGTGAAGGACCCGTTCTACCCGGACTCGACAGCCCAGTTGAGACAGTCCGGCAGCATTCTGGTGAACTGCACGGGCAAGCAGACGACCTCCGGTTCCGCGTTCACTCCGGGGAGCTTCTACTCGTACACCCTTGATGCCGCCGCCGACGTGCCCGCACTGTTGCGGACCTTCGCCGGCCCGCAGGCGAACATCGGCGTCTGATTCCCTATCGGGGATTTGTTGTCAAGTGCGGGTCTGCTTGACGGTCGGTGAGGGTGCCGGGGAGGATTTGTGTGGGGAAGGTCGCCTCGTC
>NZ_JBEZXU010000108.1:0-23144 GCF_040638175.1 Actinoplanes sp. NPDC026670 | reverse complement strand
TTCTTCGCCACCGCGGCAGTATCCACGGCGTCAGTCGTCATGGTCATCAGGTGCGTCTCCTTGATCAGGAGTTACACCGTTGTTTTTACAGTCCCAGATCGCGGCCGAGGTGGAGAACCGTGCAAGATCGGCCCGGAGGTGCGCCCGCGCGCGAGATCTGCTTGGAGGTGCGCCCGCGCGCGAGGTCGGCGTGGATGCGTGCTCATGCAAGATCGACTCTGGGGTGTGGGTTCTTGCAGGATCGGCCCAAGGGGCAGGTTGGTGGGGCTGGGGGAGCGGTCCGGGGCGGCTGGGCGGTTCCGGGGAAACTCGGTCGCGGCGCGGAGAGATGGCGGGTAGCTTCCTGGGCGCTACATCGATCGAGGAGGCTGTCATGTACACCGATTACGACGCCGAGGCGTCCTTTTGAGCCGACCAGTAAACGCCGCAGGGGGTTCCCTCTAGCGAGACGCAGGTCAAACGCGGCGACCGCAAGGTCGGCGTCGACACCGAGCTGATCGAGAAACTGGGTGGGAACGACCCGTGCCCGTGCCGCTCCGGGCGGCGGTTTCCGCCGGTGCTGCCGAGGAGGCGGCCGGTATGACGACACCAACGGGCACTACTACGTGCGGGACTGATCGATGAGATGGCGCCACCTTCCGGGGCGGCGCCATCGGCCTATCCGGGGGTCCTCGTCGAGCTCTGGCGTTCGTCGCCGGTGTCGAAGAACCTGGTCAGGTAATCGTCGGTGGACAGGGTGCTGTTGCGCATCAGCGAGAAGACCTCGGCGCCGTGGCCGGGCGCCTCGAACAGGTGGTAGGCCTGGACCAGGCCGGTGAAGGCGCACAGGTCCTCGGCGTACTCCTCGGCCTCTGTCTCGGCCAGGGCTATCGCCGTGTCGAAGTCGGGGGCCCGCCAGAGCGTCACCCGTTCCTCGTAGACCGGGTTGTCGTCCAGGTTGTCGAACTCGAAGACGCATCGAGTTGCGTACCAGTTGTCGTCGGGCACCGGGACAGCATGGCGTACCGGAATCGGTGTTGTTGCCCGGGGTCGGCCCTGTTCTGGAAGCGGGTCGACACGGCGCGGTAGTGTGCCGGAGCGCCCTCGGGTGACGACCTGTGACGGGAGCGCTCCCGGCGGTTCTACTAGGAAGGACGTTCCCATTTCTGACGTAGCGCCGGCCCGTGCGGACAGAGCCGGGACCGACACCCCGCAGGCGGTGACCCCGGCCGGCTGGAAGGCGCGCCTGCGTGCCTCGGCGATCGCCGCGTCGCCAGCGATCGGGCTGTACCTGCTGATCCGCCTGACCAGCCTCGAAGTGATGTATGTGCTGGCCAGCCACGCGCACGCGCTGGACCCGGAGCGGGACGTCTACCCGGACGGGACGATCGGCAACCAGTGGCGCGGGTTCACCTCGTTCTGGGACGCGCTCGTGTCCTGGGACGGGCGCTGGTACAGCAAGATCGCCGGTAGTGGGCTGGGCGGGCCGGTCGGCGCGGTCGACGAGGACGGGGTGCCGTACGAGCTGCGGCTGGCGTTCTTCCCGCTCTATCCGTTCCTGGCGCGCCCTCTCACGTACCTCCCCTTCATCTCGCCGGCCACCGCCTGCATGATCGTTTCCTTCGTGTCGGCCATCGCGGCCGCCTGGGGTCTCTATCTGATCGGACGGCACGTCCGCGGGCATCGGGTCGGTCTCATGCTGGTCGCGGTGTGGGCGGTGGCGCCGGCGGCGATGACGCAGAACGGCGCGTTCACCGAGTCGCTGTTCACCGCGCTGGCCGCGTGGGCGCTGTATGCGGTGCTCAAGGAACGCTGGCTGATCGCCGGCCTGCTGGCCGGGCTGAGCGGCCTCAGCCGGCCGACCGCGACCGCCCTGATCGGCACGGTCGGCCTGGCCGCCCTGGTCGCGGTCGTTCAGCGCAAAAACGGCTGGCGGCCGTACGCGGCGATCGCGCTCGCACCGGCCGGGCTGCTCGCGTATTTCGCGTTCGCCTCCGCGCGGCTGGGCAGTTTCGAGAAGTACACCAGCATTCACGACAACACGTTCGGCGCCCGTTTCGACTACGGCGAGAACACCTGGAACATGTCCACCGACATCCTCTTCGGCGTCGACGGGGACAACGCCGACAAGCCGATCCGGGTCCTGTCGCTGCTCATGATCGTCGCGTTCGTGGTGATGTTCGCGCTGCTGGTGCCGCGTGCGCCGTGGCAGCTGACGGTGTTCGCGGCGGCGATGCTGGTGCTGGCCACGCTGTCGCACACGCACATGTCGATGGCCGGCCGGCATCTGCTGCCGGCGTTCCCGGTCCTGCTGGTGCCGGCGTTCCTGCTGGCCAAGATGTCCAACCGGGATCTGTGGATCGTGCTGGGCGTGGTCTCGCTGTTGTCCGGCTGGTATGCGGGCTGGTTGCCGTTCATCTCCGGACAGGCGATCTGAGCCGATGTCGAGTCGCGCGCTGACATTCGGGGCGGTGGCCGAGACCTACGAACGGTTCCGGCCGGGCTATCCGGACGAGCTGTTCGAACTGGTCGCCGGTTATGCGGGGCGGCCGCTGAAACGAGCGCTGGAGATCGGGGCCGGCACCGGCAAGGCGACCCGGCTGTTCGCGGCCCACGGAGTCGCCGTGGTGGCCACCGAACCGGATGCCGGCATGCTCGCTGAGCTGGTCAAACACGTTCCGGCGCACGTGTCGCCGGTGCGGGCGGCGTTCGAGGACGTCCGTACCGCGGAAAGGTTTGATCTGTTCTTCGCGGCTGCTTCTCTGCACTGGACGAATCCGGACGGCCGGTGGCCCCGGGTCGCCGGATGGCTGGCGCCGGGCGGCGTCGTCGCGTCGTTCGGCGGGCCGGTCCAATTGGCCGATCCGGCGGTGGCGGAGTCGGTCCGGGCGGCGCGGGCGCCGTTTCTGGATTCCGACGAGATCCCGTCACCGGACGGCACGGCGGCGGACGAGGCGATGCAATGGCCCGGCACCGAACTGGAGCAGTCGCCGCTCTTCACCGACGTGCGGCAGCATGTGATCGGGCGTCGCCTGACGATGAGCGCCGCCGATTTCGCCGGCCATCTCGCCACCATCTCGGCCTATCTGGAACTGCCGCCCGAGATCCGGGCCGAGGTGTTCCGCCGGATCGCTGACGTCCTCCCGGAAACGGTCGAGGTGGCCGCCGACATCTTCGTTCATCTCGCCCGGCGGGTCTGATCGCTCTCCATGCCGAGGATTCCGGCCGCCTCGTCCATCGCGGCCCAGAAGGCCGCGTTGTCCGCCCATCGACTGCGGCCCATCCCTTCCAGCAGGTCGAACGCGTCGGTGACCCGGCCGGTCCGGAAATAGGTGAAGAGAGTCTGCGCGGCGCCGCTGGGAATGCCGGGGGTTGCCTTGATCGCCGCCCGCATGCTCGTCACGGCCGCCTGGTCCTGCTCGCCGAGGACGGCGTCCGGCTCGAAATAGTGGAGCGTCTCGAGCACCATGGCGATTTCCGCCGGCTCCAGCTCGGTCCACATCCCGTCGAATTCGCGCAGCCGCCGGACCGCTTCGGCATGACTGGAACCGGCGGCCACGCAAGCGGACACCGCGGCTTCGGCCGGGTCGGTGCCGGCCGCCACCAGAGCTAGGAACGCGTCGGAGGACATTCACCGACATTACCCAGGGAGCTTCCGGCGGACAGTGCCCGCAGGGCCGGGATCGACGGGGTGAACAGGTAGGCGCCGCCCTTCGGGAGCACGTAGTCGACCATGGTGGAGACGGCTCCTGGTGGTAGCGGGGCCTGCCGGGGAGTGCCGGGCCGGGTACGGCCGATGATCAGGTCGAGGCCGTTCACCGAGCCCTGCCGAGGGCGGTCGGTCAGGTTGGCCCAGCGCTGCACCAGCAGTTCGAACTGGCGGGCCAGATCGGTCTGGTAGCACAGGAACAGCAGGCCACGATCGGCGTCCGGATCCTCCTCGTACAGCGGGCCGTACGGGATGCCGCGCCGCAGGATCATCGTGGTCAGGGTGTTCTCCTGGATGCCCTGGTCGGTCTCCTGGTCACGCGGGTTCACCTTGCGGATGTGGGCCGCCAGCGGGCACCGGGCGCCGTCCGCGTCGGCCCGTGCGCCACGCACCCCGGCACCTTCGGGCACGCCGTTGTCGTACCCGAAATGGTTGAGCTCGCCCGGTCCGGGGTCGGTCTCGTCGCGGGACAGCGGCGACCCGTCCGGCCGTCGCCCGACCAGCCAGGACCGCAGCGTCGCGGGTTCGACCGACAGCGCCGACGCCATCGCCGCGGTGTCGTCGCGGAACGCCGCCACGTCCTGGGCCAGCTTGCGGTAGACCAGCAGCGACCCGTTGCGGGCCAGTTCCGGCACCGGGCGCGCGTCGGCCGGCCGGGTCGACGAGGTGCTGCTCTGCCGGGGCAGGCCGAACAGGAACTGCCCCGGCCACAGCAGCACGTCACCGGGGCGGGCGTAGGCGCGCCCGTCCGGCATCCGCGGCATCGGGTGCCGGGCGGCGAGGGGGGTGCCGGCGTCGACCAGTCCGCGCAGGCTGGGCTGGCTGATGCCGTCCCGGAATCCGAAGTGCTCGATGTCGCCGGGCAGCCGCCGCGCAGACTCCCGATGCACCAGCGTGAGACCGTGGCCGGGGTTCAGCAGCGGCGCCTCGGCCGCGTCGAGCTGGGCCTCCTCGTCGGCGGCCAGGATCACCAGGATGTCGATCTCCGAGCCGGGCGCGCCGACCTCCCAGTCCTCCTTCGCCGGATCGCGCAGGCTCCGGCGTTCGCCCATGCCGACGCCGAGGGCCTCGTCGAGGTCGGCGAGTTCCGGATGGCCGAGGGCCCGCAGGCAGCGGGCCGACAACGCGACCGCCGCCGCCACACCGTCACCGGTCACGTCCATCGTGCGGCGCAACGCCCGGTGCCGCAGCCCGGCGCGGGCCGGGGTGACCAGCGGCGTCAGCTCTCGCAGCATCGCCCGCGCGGCGCCGGCCTGCTGGTCGCCGCCGGGCAGCCGCAGGCCGACGATCCGCTGGCCGGTGTCCGGGAAGCCGGGCACGATGTGGGCCTGGATGTCGTCCAGGGCCAGCAGTGGCTCACCCATGGCGTCGGCCGTCGTGAGCGCGGCCGGGACGGTGGCGGTCACGGCAGGCTGGGCCGGGTCAGCCTGCGGCCGGCCGGGACGGTGGCGGGCATCGCGGTGAACGCCGGGGCGCTGTCGTCGGCCCCGAACGCGTCGGTCCAGCCGTCCGGGCAGCCGGAACCGGCCGCGACGATCTGGAGCAGGTCGGGGTTGCCGACCTGGGAGCAGCCGTGGCCGGTGCAGCCCTGCGGCTGGGGCGCGCCGTTGCCGGCGTCGAAGCCGATGCCGTAGAGCGCCATGGTGATCAACTCGGCGAGCTGCCCGGCCCGGGTCAGCGGCACGCCGTTGACGCGGACGTCCGCCAGCCCGAACGTGGCGCCGGCCGGTGGGGCGAACTCGGCGCGCAGGGTCAGCGGGCCACTGCCGCGTACCGGCCGCCACCAGTCGCTGACGTCCTCACCGTCCGGGCCGCTCAGCCCGGACGTGTCGATGCTGTCCAGGTAGAGGCCGATCGGGTCACGCAGGGAGACGGTGAGCCCGGCCCGGACCAGGTCGTTGACGTCGGCGCCGATGGTCGGGTCGCTGGACCGGTTGGGTTCGCCGTACTCGGCGCAGCAGATCAGCCGCCCGGCGTCGGTGACCGGTGTGCCGTCCGGGCCGGCGCGCAGGACGGTGGCGTCGGCGCCGAGGAAGATCTCCGCGGACAGCGTGTTCGACGGGTGGGTCAGGTGGACCAGGCCGTGGGTGGTGTTCCATTTGTTGTTCGGGTTGTACTCGCCGGCCTGCCGGATCACCCGCTTGCGGCCGCCGGAGCGCAGGTACACGTCGGACTGGTGGAACAGGTCCTCCTCGCGCACGTCCGGGCCGACCAGCTCGCGGTAGAGGCGCAGCAGCAGCTCACGGTCGCCGTCCACCCGGGACTCGGCGGGCACCTGGGACAGGTCGTCGACGACTGCCGCGGTGCCGGCCGCGATGAACTGCCAGTACTCGGGGCCCTCGCAGGTGAACACGAACCGGCGGACGCTCCCGGTGGCCGGGTCCCGGTCGGTGAACCATTCGCAGTACTCGTCGTGGCGGCGGAACGGGAGTTTCACCGGCTCGTCGTCGCCCTGGAACAGCTGGGCACGGAAGCGGTGGGTGCCCAGGTCGGCGGGTTCGTCGGCGGCGGCGCGGGCGGCCGCACGGTTGCCAGGATTGCTGACGGTGATCACGCGGGGGAACGCGTCCCACACGATCCGCCGCTCGGCCGGAGTGCTGGTCGGTGGCGTGCGGGCGGCGTTGAAGAACCGTCCGCGACGTGGGCCGCCGACCCGGTCCACCGCACTGTCGAGCCACGCGGAAACGACCGCTGACCAGGCCTGAAGCTGTGTCTCATCCAGATCGCCGACGTTGGCCGGCGGTGCAAGTGTCGAGCCCATGAGCCTCAATCCTGAAGGCTCCGGCGGCGTGCGACGCCAGGCGCGCCATGACCTCACCCGATGGGGGCGAAGTTATGAACCACCCGAAACGGTGATATACCCAGAGTGATCGCCGGGCTCCACCGTGCCGATCCTAAGTTGATCATCGTGAACGCTGACCGGGTTGTCGTGCACGGCGCGGGACTGGCCGGGCTGACCTGCGCGCTGCTGGCGGCCCGGGACGGCTGCGCGGTGACCCTCGTCGGCGGCGAGCCCGCCGGGCCGACGACCGAGCTGGTGCTCAACGAGGCGACCGTCGCGCTGCTCCGGGAACTGTGGGGCGACCTGGACGGATACCGGCTCGCCGGCCGCTGGGTGCGGTGGGGGACCGGCGCCACCGCGGTGCAGACGCCGTCGGCCGCGATGGTCGTCGACGAGCAGTGGCTGCTGGCCGTCCTGGCCGAACGGCTGCCACCGCGGGTGGAGCGGGCGGGCACACCGCCGCCGGCGGACTGGACGGTGCAGGCTTCGGCCCGGCCGGCCAGCAATCCGCCCGTCGGGCGGCGGGTCGCGATCACCGGGTACGCGCCGATGCTCCCCACCGGGGTGAGCCGGATGGCCACCACCGAGCGGAGCTGGGTGCACGCCGTGCCGCTCGGGGACGGGCGCGGGCTGTTGCGGGCCGTCTCACCCGTACCCCCGGATGATCCTGAAGGTTTTCTCGGTGACGAGATCGAAGCGGCCGGGCTCGGTGAATGGATCGCCGACCGGCCCGAACAGGTCGCCGTGTCGCCGGCCGCGCCGTGGCTGTCGCGGCAGCGGGCCGAGCCGGGACGCCTCCACATCGGTGGCGCCGTCCTGCGTCTCGACCCGCTCAGCGGCTCCGGCGCCGGGCATGCGCTGCGCACCGCGGTGCTGGCGACGGCCGTGATCCGCGGCGGGCGACCCGCCGCGGACCTGCTCGGTGACTATCACCGGCGGCTCGGCGCCGCCTTCCACCACCACCTCATCGGCTGTACGGCCGGCTACCGCACCGCGTTCGGCAGCCCCGAGTGGGCCGGTGAGCTGAACATCACCGCGACCGCGCTGGCCGGGCACGCGGCCCAGTTGCACAGCCAGCGCAGCGGACCGGCGTTCACCGGGCGCCGGGATGTCGCAGCAATGACATAGCGGCCTTGCCGGCGCCGTTCAACGCGGCCGTACGCGGATCGGCCGCCCGTTCCACCCGGATGCCGAGCCGGGACGCGACCGCCTCGACCAGATCCGGATGCAGAGCGCCGTCACCGACCAGCAGCAGCCCGTTCTCCGGCGGATCGACGTCCAGGCTGCCGACGTGCGCCGCGATCTGGTCGGCGAGCACCTCGATCGTCACGTCGCCGCCCAGGTCACGGGTGCCGATCTCGCTGCGGCGGGCCTCCACGACCCGGCCGTAGTCGAGCACGGCGACCTCGGTCAGCTCGGCGCCCACGTCGGCGACCAGCAGCATCCCGGCCGTCACGCCGGCGTCTATCGCGGCCGCCCGGACACTGTCTATCAGCAGCAGCCGGGACGGCTCGAACACCGCCTTCAGCAGCCGCTTGGTGGTCTCCTGGTCGTCGCCGGACGCCAGGACCGGCCGGCACGCGACCACCACGCCGCCCGATGGCACCGGCAGCGCGAACGTGCCGACCAGCTGCGACAGCATGGCCACACAACCGTCGAAGTCGACCACCCGGCCCCGGCGGATCAACGGTCCGGCGCCATCGCACCGGCCACTGACCACACCCTGCCGATCGGTCCACACACCTGCGATGTCACTGCCCAGATCGACAGCGATCGCCGAGGCCATCTTCGTCACCCAACCTGCTTCTGCTGGCACGGAACACAGAACCGCGCGTGCGGCAGAACCTCCAGCCGCTCCGCCGGGATGGCCCCCGCGCACCCCTCACACTGCCCATAGGCGCCGTCGGCGATCCGCCGCAACGCCCCGGACACCTGCTCCACGCTACGTCGGGTGGCGGCGAGCAGAGCATCCTGGGTGTGTGACTCACCGGGATCGCCGGTGTCGGCGTTCATTTCGGTGAGTTCCTTGAGCCGGGCCGTCTGCCGGTCCAACTCGTCGGTCAGTGCAGCCTGCACCACTGCGAAGCGATTGTCGATGTCGGTACTCACAGGATTTCCTCCGGACAACAAAAAAGGCCGAAGCCGGTGTGGCTTCGCCCTGGGCGGTCGTTTCTGGGAGAACGCTCCGCCGGTGGGCCGCGACCATCCGGCGCGGCCACCGGCCGGTGGGCAGCGATCACAGCCGTCACCGCAGTGACGGCAGGCGCGCACGACCTCACCGGAAGCATCCGAACACCATAGGCCGCCCTGCGCGGCCTGCCAAACGGTTACTTCGCCGGCGCCGTCCAGGACGGGTCGCGACCCAGCGTGGCCAGCAGTCTCTCCAGCGGAGTCGCCGTCCCGGCGACTATCACCGCGGGCCGGAACGGCGCTTCCGGGGCGAGCCGCCGGCCGTCGTCGGGCACCGCGAGGGCGATCGGCAGGGTGGCCGCGACCAGCTCCGGCGCGGGCTCGAACGGCACCCCGCGCGCCGCCGCCACATCCCAGGCGTGCACGACGTAGTCGACCAGGTGGAAGCTCACCGCCATCCGGGCCGGGACCGTCCGGGGGCTGATCTCCGGCATGGTGAAGTCGGCCTCCTCCGCGCCGGCGAACGCGGCCAGCACGTCGGCGGCGGCCGTCCGGTAGTCGTCGGCTGGTACCGGCCGCCACGACGCCGGGTCGGCGCCGTGGCCGGCGGCGGCCGCGGCGAATCCACGGTGCTGGGCGGTCATGTGGGCGATCAGGGCGGCCAGGTCCCAGCCGGCGCACGGGGTCGGGCGGGTCAGGTCGGCGGCGGTCACCGGGGCGATCAGGTCGACGCTGAGTGTGACGGCCCGGCGGTCGAGGTCGAGGAGCTGCGCGAAGTCAGTAAGCATGTGCCTATCATGTTCACATGCTTATCGTCTGCGCAAGCCGGTATTCTCCACGGTGTGACCAGCCGGCGGCCCGACCTCGCGGCGATGATCGGCCCGCTCGGCCGCACCCTGCTCGCCCTCGAAGCGCCCATCCTCGAGGCGCACGGCCTGGCCATGTGGGCGTATGCGGTGCTGCTCAACCTCGACGACGAACCGGTCCGCACCCAGTCCGCGCTGGCCGACGCGATCGGCGCCGACAAGACCCGGATCATCCGCATCCTCGACGACCTCACGGCCCGCGGCCTGATCGAACGCCGCCCCGACCCGGCCGACCGCCGCGTCCGGCTGCTCTCCATCACCGCGGCGGGCCGCCGCCTCCGCGACACCACCCAGGCGGCCATCCAGACGGCCGAGAACGACCTGCTGGATCGCTTGACCCCAGCCGAACGCGCCACGTTCCTGACGGCATTGCAGAAACTCCTCTAGGCGGCGGTCCAGGCCGCGAGCCGTCGCTGACCACTGGAATGCGGGCGGTTTTACCGGGCTCAGCGACGGCTCGCGGTCTTGAGGTTTGCCCACGGTGGACGGCGGATCGGGGGCTACTCCGGGTGGATGTGCTGGGCCTTGGCCCGGGCGGCGGCGATCGTGTGGTCGGCTTCGGCTCGGGCGGCGGCCAGGATGCCGTCGGCCTCGCGTTTCGCCTCGGCGCGGTGGTCGTCGGCCTGCTCCTGGGCGAGTCTCAGGATGTCCTCGACCCGGGTGCCGAGACCGGTGAGTGTGGGACGGTCCGGACGGTCCGGGGTCCGCGCGTCCTGGATCAGGTCGCCGGAGCGGGAGACCGAGCCGGCCACCAGCATGATCAGCCCCGCCGCGGCGGCTGCGATCGCGAACGGCGTCACGTCACGGCCGGCGGCTGCCCCGGCGAGCACGCCTGCGCCGCCGGCGAACAGGAACAGGCCCAAGCCCTTCATGCCGGGCATGCTAACGCCCCGGGAGAAGCGCGGACGACGGCGATGGCGGGATCTGCAATGTTCGTGTCGTTGCTGCCAAGGACGCGCGGGGACACGATTGAGGCATGCAGCGGCGGATCGTCTTCGTGGTGTTCGACGGGTTTCAGCTTCTTGATCTGGCCGGGCCCGCCGACGTGTTCGCCACCGCCACCCTGCTGGCGCGCGACGGCGGGTACCGGATCGACGTCATCGCCGAGAACGCCGGGGCGGTCGCCGCCAACACCGGGATCCGGGTCGACGCGACCATCGCGCTCGCCGACGTCGACGGGGAGATCGACACGGTGCTCGTGGTGGGCGGGCTGTCCGTTCCGGAGCATCTGGGTCATCGGGAACTGACCGCGCACCTCAGCCGGATCTCGGGGCTCGCACGGCGTACCGCATCGGTTTGTAATGGGGCCCTGCTCCTCGCCGAGGCCGGGCTTCTCGCCGGACGCCGCGCCACCACGCACTGGCTCGCGGCCGGCGAGCTGGCTCGCCGCCATCCGGACGTCACCGTCGACGCCGACCGGATCCACCAGCGGGACGGGCCGGTGTGGACGTCGGCCGGGGTGACCGCCGGAATCGACCTCGCGCTCGCGCTGGTCGCCGACGACCACGGCGCCCGGCTCACCCACGACGTGGCCCGCGGGCTCGTCGTCTACCTGCACCGGCCGGGCGGGCAGAGCCAGTTCAGCCCGGCGATGCGGGCCGCCGCCTCACCCGACGAGGCGATGCGCGGGCTACAGGCGTTCATCGACGGCAACCCGGGCGAGGACCTGAGCGTGCCCGCCCTCGCCCGGCGCGCCGGGCTCAGCGAACGGCACTTCGCCCGGATCTTCACCGAAAGAGTGGGTACGTCACCCGGGCGCTATGTGGAACGCAGCCGCGCCGACGCCGCCCGCCGGCTGCTGGAGACCACCGACCACCCCCTCGACCGGATCGCCCGGGAGACCGGCATCGGCGCCCCGGAGACCCTGTTCCGGGTGTTCCGCCGCCTCTGGCGGGTCGCGCCGGGGGAGTACCGGCGCCGGTTCACCACCACGTCCTGACAGGAGACCCCATGCACGTCGCGATTGCGCTCTATCCCCGGTTCACCGCCCTGGACGCGGTCGGGCCGTACACCGTGTTCGCGTTCGTTCCGGGCTGGACCGTCACGTTCGTCGCCGCCTCGGCCGGTCCGGTCACCGACGATGCCGGGAATCTCACCCTGCAGGCAACGGAGGCGTACGGGGACCGGCCCGCACCGGACATCGTGGTCGTTCCCGGCGGCCCCGGCACGGCCGAGGCCCTCGCCGACCGGGCGCTCGTCGACTGGATCGCCACGGCCGGCCGGCACGCCCGGTGGACGACGTCGGTGTGCAGCGGCTCGTTCCTGCTCGGTGCGGCCGGGCTCCTCGAGGGCCGCCGCGCGACCAGCCACTGGGGGTGGCTCGACCAGCTCGCCGCGTTCGGTGCGATCCCGGTCAGCGAACGTGTCGTCCGGGACGGCGACGTCGTCACCGCGGCCGGGGTGTCGGCCGGCATCGACATGGCGTTGTCGCTGCTCGGACAGGCGGCCGGCGACCGGACCGCGCAGGCGGTGCAACTCGCCATCGAGTACGACCCACAGCCCCCGTACCGGTGCGGCTCCCCGAAGAACGCCCCGGACGGTCTGCCCGAGACCGCGCTGAGCCTGATCAGGTGACCTCGCGGTGGATCACCGCGACCGTGCACGCCGAGTGCCGCAGCATGTGCTGGCTGATCGAGCCGAGCAGCAGCCCGGTGACCGCTCCACGGCCACGGCTCCCGATCACCAGCAACTGCGCGGCGGCGCTCGCCCGGGCCAGGGCCGCCGCCGGATGTTCGAGGGTGTCCTCGACCTGGATGGTCAGGCCGTGGAACCGTTCCCGCACGACCGCGACCGGCGCATCCGGGATCTCCCGTTCCGGGGCGGCCCGGATCACCTGCAACGGCACCTTCCGGGCGCTCGCCTGCTCGGCCGCGAACAGCAGCACCGGCAGGGTCAGGTCGGAGCCGTCGACACCGGCGATCACCGCGGCGTCCGGCTCCGGCACGCCCCGGGTCACCACGACCGGGCAGCGGGCGTGCGCGCTGACCGCCGAGATCACCGACCCCAGCAGCCCGGCGACGACACTGTGGCCGTGCCCGCCGAGCACGATCAGGCGGGCGTCCCGGGAACGGTCGATCAGTGCCGCGGCGGCGTGCCCGCGTACCGCCCGGGTGGTCACCTCGACCGCCGGATGCGTCTTGCGGATCGCCGCGACTGCCTGGTCGAGGGCTTCGTCTATGACGTCGGCGACCGTCCGGTCCGGCCGTAGCAGGGGCAGCGGCACCATCGGCGGCGCGGTCGCCGGCCATTCGTCGGCGTGGAACACCTCGATCGGCGCGCCGGTCCGGACCGCCTCGTCACGCGCCCAGAGCAAAGCGGCCTGCGAGTACGCCGACCCGTCATATCCGACGACGATCCTGCTCATGGCTACGGATTCCCCCTGTGTACACATTGTGCGGTCGGTCTACTGCACTCTCGGACAAATTTCGCTCTTCCGACAGGGCCTAAAGTCCCGTCCCGCGTCATTCGCCAGAGGGAACGTGCGGCGTTCGCTACCGCGTTCGGGGGACTGATGGTCCCGCTCGCGGTGCTGGTTCTGGTGCTGGGCTCGGCGCTGGTGCATGCGCTGTGGAACGTGCTGTTCGCCCGGGGCGGCCGGGGGATCGGCGTGCTCGCGGTCACCAACGTGGCCGGGTTCGTGGTGTGGGCGCCGGTCGCGCTCGGCCGGTGGCGGATCGAGGCGGCGGCGTGGCCGTACCTGCTGATCAGTTCGGCCATTCAGGTCTACTATCTGCTGGTGCTGAACCGGGCCTACGCGCGGGCGCCGGCGCACACCGTCTATCCGGTGGCCCGCGGCCTCGGGCCGGTCCTCGTGCTGGCCGCGTCCTTCGCCGGCGGCACGCGGGTGCCGGCCTGGGCGGTCGTCGCGGTCGGGCTGATCAGCGCCGGGGTGTGGCTGACCGGCACGGGCTCGGTGGACCGGCGGGTGCTGGGTGCGGCGTTCCCGGTGGCGGTGTCGCTGGCCGGGTTCCCGTTCGCGGCCGCCTACGGGCTGCGGCACGCCGATCCGGCCACCTACCTGTGGCTGTCGACCCTGCCGCTGACCGTGGGCACGCTCGCGGTCGCGCTGGTCACCGCCCGGCCCGGACTGCGTGCCGCGCTGCGCCCGGCCACGGTCGGGACCGGGGTGGGCATGGTCGCGGCGGGCGGGCTCACCATGGCGGCGCTGGCCATGGTCGAACCGTCGCAGGTGCCGGCGGTGGCCGCGCTGCGCGAGACCGGCATCCTCTTCGTGGTCCCGCTGTCCTGGCTGATCGACCGGACGTTCGCCGGGCGGGCCGCGACCGGCGCGGTGCTGGTCTTCGCCGGGGTGGCGCTGCTGGCCGTCAGCTGAGCCGCTGGTCGAGGACGCCGGTGGCCGAGGGCGAGGAGCCTAGTGATCCACGACGAAGACGGTGGCGTGGCCCGCTGCGGCGGCACGCTGGTAGAAGGCGCTGGTCTCCTTCAGGTGGTCCAGCAGATAGGTCAGACCGTGCTGGTCGATGTAGGCGCCGTACTCACCCGCATCCAGGGACCAGTACAGGGCGGCGAACCGGGACAGGTCCACGTCGTCCAGGGCGGCGGCGATCTCCCGTACCGCATCGGGGGTATTTAAACAGACGATGTAGCGGTCGCCGCGGTAGAGACGCCGGCCACCGAGGATCACCGCGTTCAGCGGGAAGGCGCCGTCCTCCCGGCCCAGACCGCCCTCGGTGAGGCAGCGGTGGATGCCGTCCCACGCCTTGTCGACCTCGCACTCGTCGGACATGTCGCCGTTGATGTCGAACTCCTCGACGACATCCATGACAGCGTCGTCATCGTCGCAGGCCAGCAACCGTTCGGCGCAGCGCTCGTCGAGGGCGAGGAAGTATCCGCGGCATCCCACGGGCGGCACTCTACCGCCGTCGACGGGTTCAGCGGACCGCGTAGTTGCGCAGCAGCCGCAGAGCGGTGGCCGCGTGCGGGCCGGTGGCCAGCAGTTTCGAGTCGGCCGGGGCGAGCCGCTGGGCGCCGACGCGGCAGAAGTCGCCGGCCGGGCCGGTGATCACGTTCTCGGCGGCCGGGTCGCCCAGCCGCCACACCGAGCCGTCCGGGGCGGTCAGGTCGCAGCGCACCGGCGCCGGGGGCAGGCCGGCCAGGCGGAACGCGTACGGCAGGGTGCTCAGCCCGAGCCAGGCGACGTGCCGCAGACGGGCCGTGTCCGGGTAGCCGACGCCGAGCGGGACGGTGATGTCCAGGGCGTGCGCCCAGTGCTCGGCCAGCCTGGTGGTGGCCAGGGTGCGCGGCTTCAACGGGGTGGCCACCCACCGGACCGGCTGCTCCGGATCCGCCGCCCGAAGGGCCGCGACCGACGCGTGCCGGGCCGTCCGCCAGCGGCCGAGGATCTCCGGGCCGTCGCCGCGCTCGGCCTCGACCAGGGCGCCCATCGCCTCGTCGACCGTGTCGCCCAGCTCGTGCCAGCGCACCGGATCGCCCTGGCCGCCGGCGGTCGCGACGACCGCCTCCTCGGTCTGCGCCAGATGCAACAGGACGTCGGCCACCGTCCAGCTGGCCGCGGCCGACGGGGTCGTCCAATCCGTCGGGCCCAGCCGGGCCAGGACCGTGTCGAGGTGATCCTGCTCGGCTTCCAGGTCGTCGAACACGTCGATGTGCGCCACCGTCGCAGCATAGAAGAATGTGCCGATGGCCGTCTTCGCTCAGATCTCGCTTGGTGTCCAGGACTGCGATCGGGCTGCGGCCTTCTGGGCCGCGGCGCTCGGTTGGGTACGGCGTGCGCCGCGCTGGCCCGGCGACGATTGGATCGTGATCGAGCCGCCGCCCGGCGAGCCCGGCGCGCCGATCGCGATGGACGAGAGCGGGTCTCCCGCGCCCGAGTTCCCCCGCATCCACCTGGACCTGCGGGCCGGTGACACCGGGCTGGACGCGGAGGTGGACCGGCTGCTCGGGCTCGGCGCGACCCGCGTCGACTGGCCGTTCTACCCGGCGCCGGGCGAGCGGCATCCGGACGAGCTGCCGTTCGTGGTCCTCGCCGACCCGGAGGGCAACCGGTTCTGCGTGGCCGCCTGACCTCAGCCCCGCAGGTCGCGGGCGGCCTTTCCGCGGTAGTAGGCCAGCACGTCGGCCAGGGCTTCGCGGACCTCCGGGTCGGGATGGCCGGCCAGGTAGGCGAGCTCCTCGGCGCCTCCCCGGCGGCGGCCGGCGAGGGCGTACAGCGCGCTGATGATCTCGTCCGAGGTGACGGCTGCCCGCAACTCGGCCATCAGCTGCGGCTTCGTCGGTCGTGGCGGGTCGTACGGGTAGCGGCCGCGGACCGCGGCCGAGCCCGGAGTGCCCGGCTGGTGGCAGGCGGGGCAGGTGCACGGGCGGCGGCCGTGCGCGTCCGGGAGGTGCCGCCAGCCGACGCCCTGCGGCAGGGCGCGGATCCGTCGTACCTCAGTGGGTCTGATCGATCTCGGCACGAAGATCTCGTAGCCGCGCGGATCGGCCAGGTCCCGCAGCAAGGCGGTGGCCGCGGCCGCGGTGAGCCGCTGCGGCTCGCGGCCGTAGCGGCCGACGGTGACCGGCTCGTCGCCGGGGATCCGCAGGTCGGCGGCGACCAGCACACCCGACTTCCATCGGCGCAGCTCCCGCACCCACTGGTGGGTGAGCGTGAAGTCGGGCAACACTGCCATCGCGTAGACGCCCCGCTCGCCGTCCCAGCCGCGGCTGCGCGCGGCGACACCACCGCGCAGCAGACGTGCGGCGTGGCGTTGCGTGGTGACATGTACGAGATTCGGCATCACCGCGCAGCGTAGGCGGCCGGGTCAGTAGCGGTACAGCAGATTTGTCACCAGGTTGCCGAGGACCGTCCCGAAGAAGATCGCCCAGCCGGTCAGGTTGCGGGAGCCGACCCGCAGGTGAGCGACCAGAGCTCCGGTGAAGTACAGGACCAGGCCGGCAGCGGCCGCGAGCCCGAGCAGCGGTACGGCGAACCCGGCCAGCAACCCCACGGTGCCCGCCGCCAGCAGCGACCCCAGCACCGGCACGTATCGGCGCGGGATCCGTTTCATGTCCGCCTGGGCTTTCGGGTACTCGTGGCCGATCAGGTAGACGACCGCGGCGCTGCCGGTGAAGAACGCGGTCACCAGCGTGACGATGACATGTGCGGTGTGCAACGTACCCTCCTCGATGGTCGATCGAAGAAGGGGACGGCCGGGCCGGCCCGAATGTGACAGGCCCGGCTATCGGCGGCCGATCAGGGTCTGCACCACCGGGCGGCCCGCGTCGGCGACCAGACGGGTCAGCAGCGTGCCGAACGGGTCGTGGCGGGTGCCGTCGGGCTGTTCGCGCAGCCGGGGGCGCACCCGCATCGGTGGCTGGCCGCTCGGCCTGAGCAGGTAGGCCGACGTCGTGCCGGTCGTCAGGCGGCCGTCGCGGATGACGTGCAGCTCCATCCGCTCCATCTCCAGCCACAGCGCGGCCCGGGCGCGGCCGTTGCGCACGTGCACGAGACCGTGCTCGTAGGCGTAGACCGACTGGCCGCCCCGGAACGGGAACAGCGTCGCCCAGCCGAGCGCGCCGACCGCCACCACCAGGGCCGGCACCGCCAGCGGGATCAGCCCCAGGTAGAACAGCGCGAACGCCACCGCGAACGAGACCACGCTCACCAGCAGCGCGATCAGCGCCGCGCGGGCCGGGTCGCCGTCGGCGCGCTGCCCGACCGGCGCGCCGAGATCGCGTGCGGTGGCGAGGGCGGTGACCTTCGCCGGGATCCGCGTCGTCTCGTCGGTGTCCATGCTGGTCAGCCCCCGCGCTCTCGCCCGTTGTCGCGTGTCGAGAGGGCATCATGCTCGTGATCTCTGTCAAAAACCTTGCAGTCCTACTTCAACGGATCCCACGACCTGGCGAACCATCGGCGCAACGATTTCGCCAGGCCGGGATGACCGGCCGCCCACACGTCGTCGAAGGCGAAGAACTGGTGGTAGCCGAACTCGTCGTCGATGTGGAAGACCGCCTGCGCCAGGTGGTCCGCCACCTCGGCGCGGCCCAGTGCCGGGCGGCGGCCGCCGAGCGGGCCGGGGATGATCTCGTGGCCCTCGACCTGGGCCATCACGTCGAGGGCGGCGCCGTGGGCCGAGCCGTGGTCGCCGTCCATGCCCGCCAGGTCGAGCTCCTGATCGTCCCAGGCGCCCCAGCGGTTCATCCGGTCGAGGGCGGCGGCGAGATCGTCGTCGGGGCCGATGCAGGCGCGCAGCAGGGTCAGCTCGGCCCGCCATTTCCGGGTAGTGCGCAGCCATCGGCCGAGGCCGGGCAGCCGGACGCCGGGTAGCCGGACCACGGTGGCCTGGGTGTCCCAGTCGACGTCGCCGATGTGCGAGAAGGCGATGGTGGTCATCGGGTCGCCGGGGTCGCCTGTGGTGGCCGGCAGTGGCCAGTCGCCGTGGACGGGGTAGGCGAGGCGGCCCGGCCGATCGGTGACCAGGACGTCGTCGAGGAAGTAGTAGGCGAGCGGCACCTCGTCGTCGTCGGTCAGGGCGCGGACGCTGTGGTCGTCGACGGTCACCTTGCCCTCGACATACAGATGCTTCTTGAGGTGCCGGCGCAGCTCGGCCATGCTCGACGGTTTCGGCAGGGATTGGCAGTCGACCTCGTCGAAGATCGTGTGCAGGCCGTAGACGTCGGCGCCCAGCTCGGCCTGGATCCAGGCGTCCGGGTCGGGGGCGGCCTCGGCCCACCCGCGGCGGAACCAGTCGAGCACGCTCGCGTCGGGCAACCGGCGGACGTGTTTGCCGAGCACGCCGTGGTACGGGGATCGATAGACGAACCAGGTCATGGCGACATCCTGCCTCCGGGGTACGACAAAACCGCCGGGGGCAAAGGTTTTCGGGGTCTAAACACTTGATACAGGAATGTGTCACCAACCTTTCATCCGCTCTGTTGATCATGAATGGACCTTGAACGGGAGGCGGGCAAAGGATGCCGAAGCGCGTATTCGTGCACATCGGGGCACCGAAGACCGGCAGCACCTATGTGCAGAACGTGCTTTTCGGCAACGCCGAGCGGCTGGAACGGGCCGGTCTGCTGGTTCCGGCCACGTTCAGCGCCCACGACCAGGCGATGACCGACCTGCGGCAGGTGCCGTGGCGTGACCCGGAGCTGTACTGGACGTGGGACCGGCTGCTGGACCGGTTCGAGCGCTGGCCCGGTGACGTCGTGCTGACCAGCGAGGGATTCGGCGCCGCCACCGCTGAGCAGGCGAAACGCGCTGTGGAGAGCCTGCGCCCGGCCGAGGTGCACATCGTCGTTGCGGCGCGTGACCTGTGGCGGACCTTCCCGTCGATGTGGCAGCAGAGCATCCGGGCCCGCAGCACCTGGCGTTTCGAGGACTTCCTCACCGCCGTCGAGGAGGGGAAGTTCGACGGGTTCTGGGACCATTACACCGCGAACCGGATGTTCCAGCGCTGGGGTGACCTGGTGCCGCCCGCGCAGCGCCACCTCGTCACCGTCCCGCAGCCGGGCGCGCCGCACGACCTGCTGTGGAACCGGTTCGCCGGCGTCCTCGGCATCCCGGCCGGGGTGTGCGAGCTCGCCGCCCCCGAGTCGAACCCGTCGCTCGGCGCGCCGGAGATCGAGGTACTGCGGCGGGTCAACGGCGCGCTCGGCGATCTCTATCCGCACCGGCTGCCCTACCAGCGGGTGGTCCACCAGCATCTGCTCCGCGCGGTGCTCCAGCGGCGCGAGAACGACATGCGGTTCGGGGTCGGCCTGGACCGCGCCGCCTGGGTCGCCGAGCTCGCCGACCAGCAGATCAAGGAGCTGCAGGACTACCCGTGCCACATCGTCGGCGACCTCGGCGAGCTGCGCCCGGGCCGGATGGGTGACTCCACCAGCCCGGACGCGCTCGACGAGAAACAGATCCTGGACGCCGCGATCCAGACCATCGTCGGCATGATCGCGCACGCCGACGCGCTGAAACAGCAGGTGCCGCCGCAGCCGGTCGGAATGATCGCCCGGGTCAGGCGCGGGGTGCGCCGCCGGTTAGTCCCGTAGCCGCCGGTACGCCCGCGCCGACAGCGGGATGAAGATCGCCGCGATCAGCAGCGGCCAGCCGAGCGCCAGCCACACCGCGTGCTCGGCCAGCACCCCGCCGGTCATGCCGGTCGGATTGCCGAACAGCTCCCGGGCCGCGGTCGCGGTCGCCGACAGCGGATTCCACGCGGCGACCGCGCCCAGCCAGGCCGGCATCGTCTCGGCCGACACGATCGCGGTCGACAGGAAACCGATCGGCCACACCAGCACCTGCACGGCCGCGGTCGCGCCACCCCCACGGAAGGTCAGGCCCACGAAGATCCCGATCCACAACATCGAAAACCTCAAGAGCAGCAGCAGGAGTACGGCCAGAGCAGCCGACCCGGGATCGGAGGTGATGCGCCACCCGATCACCAGCCCGCCCACCAGCAGCACCGCGAGTTCGGCGGCCGAGTTGGTCATGTCCGCGCCGACCCGGCCCAGCGCCGGGGACGCGCTCCCGATCGGCATCGACCGGAACCTGTCGGTGATGCCCTTGCCGGCGTCCGCGGCCATCTTGGTGGCCGTCGTCTCGACCCCGAACATCATGCTCAGCGCCATCATGCCGGGCAGCAGGAACGCGATGTAGTCGCCGCCGCCGGGCACGTTGATCGCCCCGCCGAACAGGAACCCGAACACCAGCAGCAGCATGATCGAGAACATCAGTCCGAAGATCGGGCCCCACGGCTCCCGCTTCCAGTGGGCGAGTTCCCGCCGGGTGAGGATCCAGCCCGCTCGCAGTGTGGTCATCGGCTCGGCTCCTTGCTGGTCAGCGCGAGAAACGCCTCGTCCAGGGTGGGGTGGCGCAGTTGCAGGTCCTCGACGACGATGCCGAGGTCGTCGAGGGTGCGGACTATCTGCATCAATCCGGAGGTCACCTCGATCGTGATCGTCTGGTTCTCCTCGTCGATCTCCCCGCCCAGGCGTCGCGCCGCGTCCTCGATGTCCGCGCGGACGGTGATCGTCACCCGGTCGCCGCCGACCTCACGTTTGAGTTTCTCCGGGGTGCCCTCGGCGATCACCCGCCCGTGGTCGACGACGGTGATCCCGGCCGCCAGCTGGTCCGCCTCGTCCAGATACTGCGTGGTCAGCAGGACCGTGGTGCCGCGGGCCGCGGTCTCCCGGATGCCGGCCCACACCTCGTTGCGGCCGCGCGGGTCGAGGCCGGTGGTCGGCTCGTCCAGGAACAGCACGGCCGGCGTGAGGATCAGGCCGGCCGCGATGTCGAGGCGCCGCCGCATGCCGCCGGAGTAGGTCTTCACCGCCCGGTCGGCGGCCTCGGTCAGCCCGAACGTGCCGAGCAGCTCCCCGGCGCGGGACTCGGCGTCGACCCGGTTCAGGCCGTAGAGGCGGCCGAACATCACCAGGTTCTGCCGGCCGCTGAGGATCTCGTCGACTGCGGCGTTCTGCCCGACCAGGCCGATGCTGCGGCGCACCCGGGCGGCCTGGGTGCGCACGTCGAACCCGGCGACGCTGGCCGTGCCCTCGTCGACGTCGATCAGGGTGGCCAGGGCCTTCACCGCGGTCGTCTTGCCGGCGCCGTTCGGCCCGAGCAGGCCGTGGATGACGCCGGCCGGCACGTGCAGGTCGAACCCGTCCAGCGCGGACAGGTCGCCGTATCGCTTGCGCAGTCCTTCAGCGATCAACGTGTGCACGAGCGCTCCTTAAACTCCGTATGCCTTACGGAAAATTATTGCGGGGAACACCGTACACCGCACGGGGTAGATTTGGCACATGGAGAAGCCGGATGATCTCGCCCGCACCATGACGCTGCTCTGGCGGCGCGCCCTCGGCACCCCGCAGGGCGCCCGGGGGCCGAAACAGCGGGTCAGCGTCGACGAGGTGATCCGGGCCGGGATCGCCGTCGCCGACGCCGACGGGCTGCCGGCCTTCTCCATGCGCAAGGTCGCCGACCGGCTCGGGCTCAAACTGATGTCGATCTACACGTACGTGCCGGGGCGCGACGAACTCATCGGGCTGATGGTCGACGAGGTAATCGGCGAGCTCCCGCACCCGCCGCACCGGGGCGGCTGGCGCGAGCGGCTCACCGGCGTCGCCCGCCACCAGTGGGAGGAGTACCACCGCCATCCGTGGCTGCTCCAGGTCGAGAGCAGCCGGCCGTGGATCGGCCCGAACGGCTGTGACCGGTACGAGTGGCAGCTCGCCGCCATCGAGGGTGCCGGCCTCGGCGACATCGACATGGACCAGGTCATCACCATGATCCTGGCGTTCACCGCGGGCGCCGCCCGGACGTCGGTGGTCGCGCTGCGCACCACCGAGTGGTCCGGCATCT
This sequence comes from Actinoplanes sp. NPDC026670, assembly GCF_040638175.1. Classification (NCBI taxonomy): domain Bacteria; kingdom Bacillati; phylum Actinomycetota; class Actinomycetes; order Micromonosporales; family Micromonosporaceae; genus Actinoplanes; species Actinoplanes sp. NPDC026670. Next base: position 1,359 of record NZ_JBEZXU010000108.1, on the reverse strand, counting down.
CCGACCTCGAATGGTGGGAGGCGAACGCGCCCGTCCTGGAGAAGGTGATGCCGCCGGGTGCGTACCCGCTGTCCGGCCGGGTCGGCTCGGCCGCCGGCGAGGAGTACAACGCCGTCGGCGATCCGGATCGGACGTTCCGGTTCGGTCTGGACCGCCTACTCGACGGGGTGGCGGTGCTACTGCCCGGTCGTGATTGACTCGTGGGGCACAACCGACACGGGAGGACAATTTGATCATCATCGCCGGTGAGCTGCGGGTGGATCCGTCCGAGCGCGACCGCTATCTGACAGGCGTCGCCGACATCACCGAACAGGCCCGGTCGGCGACCGGATGCCTCGACTTCGTGCAGGCGCCCGACCCGCTCGACCCGGCCCGGATCACCGTCTACGAGCGCTGGGAGTCCGACGACGACCTGCACCGCTTCCGCGAGACCCCCGGCCCGTCCCCTGACCTGCCCGAGATCCACGCGGCTGACGTGCGCAAATACCGGATCAGCGGAGTCGAGGAGCCGTGACCGACTACGACGGGATCTACCAGTCCGGGGCCGCGCCGTGGGAGATCGGTGTGCCCCAGCCGGCCCTCGACCTCGACGTCCGTGGGCCTCGCGTGCTCGACATCGGCTGCGGCAGTGGCGAGGTCGCCCTGGAACTCGCCCGCCGCGGCCATCAGGTCACCGGCGTCGACATCTCGGCGGTCGCCGTCGAGCAGGCCCGCGCCAAGGCCGCGGCCGAGGGCCTGGCCATCGATTTCCGCGTCGGGGACGCCCGGTCACTGTCCCTGGAGCCGTTCGACGCGGTCGTCGATTCCGGTCTACTGCACAGCCTCATCCGGTACGGCGGAGCCGGCCCCTACCTCGACCTGCTGCCACAACTGACCGTTCCCGGCGGCAGCCTGACGATCCTGGCCATCTCCGCCGCGGGCGCCCAGGGCTGGGGAGTCACCGAGGACTACCTGCACGCCACCTTCACCGCCCCCACCTGGACCGACGTGACGGTGGCGCCCATCGAGGTGGTCTCGGTGACCGGCCCGCTGCCGGGCTTCCTCCTCCGCGCGCTCCGTTCCGCCCCGTGATCCTGCTGACTTCGGGCACACCTGTCCCGCCGAACTCCACAAGTCTTCCGGGGCGCTTCGCGCCTGCCCAGGGTGGGGAAACGGCTGACACCCTCCCGAGGCTCGTTGCCACGGCGCGTTGCCACGGCGCGTTGCCACGGCGCGTTCGCCGGTCGCCGGTCGCCGTTCGCCGTTCGCGGATCTTGCACGGTTCTTCACCCTCGACTTTCGTGCTTTCTGGGTTCTATGCGGCTTCCTGGGCCCAGGTGAGTCTGAGGGTGTGGAGTTCTTCGTCGGTGGGTTGAGCTG
>NZ_JBEZXU010000107.1:0-23406 GCF_040638175.1 Actinoplanes sp. NPDC026670 | reverse complement strand
CTCGCACCGCTGTCGAACGGGTCTCGAGACAGCGGTGCGAGCCGGCCGGAGAACCGTCAGCACTCGGTGACGTTGACGGCCAGGCCGCCCCGTGCGGTCTCCTTGTACTTGTCCTTCATGTCGGCGCCGGTCTCCTTCATGGTCTTGATGACCTTGTCGAGGGAGACGTGGTGGCGGCCGTCGCCGCGCAGCGCCATCTTCGCCGCGGTCACCGCCTTCACCGCGGCCATGCCGTTGCGCTCGATGCACGGGATCTGCACCAGGCCGCCGACCGGGTCGCAGGTCAGGCCCAGGTTGTGCTCCATGCCGATCTCGGCGGCGTTCTCCACCTGCTCCGGCGTGCCACCGAGCACCTCGGCCAGCCCGGCCGCGGCCATCGCGCACGCCGAACCGACCTCGCCCTGGCAACCGACCTCGGCCCCGGAGATGCTGGCGTTGCGCTTGAACAGCATGCCGATCGCCCCGGCGGTCAGCAGGTAGCGGACCACGCCCTCCTTGTCCGCGCCGGGCACGAAATCCAGGTAGTAGCGCAGCACCGCGGGGATGATCCCGGCCGCGCCGTTGGTCGGCGCGGTCACCACCCGGCCGCCCGCCGCGTTCTCCTCGTTCACCGCCATGGCATAAACGGTCAGCCACTCCATCGCCAGCTCGGCCCGATCGCCTGCCACCCGCAGCTGACGGGCGGTGGCCCCGGCCCGGCGGCGCACCCGCAGGCCACCCGGCAGGACACCCTCCGCATACAGTCCGGCGTCGATGCAGTCGCTCATCACCTGCCAGATGTCCAGCAGGCCGGAACGGATCTCCGATTCGGTACGGTGCACACCCTCGTTCGCCTGCATCAGCCGGGAGATCGACAATCCCGTGGCGTTGGCGTGTTTCAGCAGCTCGGCGGCCGTGCCGAAGGTGTAGGGGACAGTGCTGTGCTCCGGCCGTACCGCCGCGGGGTGGTCCGCCACGACGAACCCGCCGCCGACCGAGAAGTAGGTTTTGCGGAGAATCTCCGCGCCGTCGGCGCACAGCGCCGTGAACAGCATCCCGTTGGGATGCCCGGGCAGCACCTTGCGGCGATGAAGGACCAGGTCGACGTCCACCGCACGCTCGCGCAGCAGCCGCAACCGGCCATCCGCCCGGATGCGCGCGGCGCGCGCATCCGCGGTGATCACGTCCACCGTCTCCGGTGTGTCACCTTCAAGCCCGAGGAGTACGGCCTTCGGCGTGCCGTGGCCCTGCCCGGTGGCCCCGAGCGACCCGAACATCTCGGCCCGAACCGTGGTCACGTGATCATTTCCGGCCAGATGACCGGCGAAGAGGCGGGCCGCGCGCATCGGCCCCACGGTGTGCGAGCTGGACGGGCCGATGCCGACGGAGAACAGGTCGAAGACGGAGATGTGCTGCTCAGGGCTCACGATGCACTCCTTTGTGCGCCGACGGCCGGGGGAAGCCGACGGGGATGGTTACGTGAGCGGAGGCGTCCGCGGTTCAGTCGCAGACACTCGACATCGGGTTCTTGCGGGCGACCACGATCGGCAGCTCGTGCCGCCGGTGATGGCTGGTGTGCAGCCAGCGCATCATCGGGTACATCGCCAGCAGGAAACGGGCGGTCATCCAGGCGCGGGCGTACGAGCCACGCCGCAGCCGGCCGATGTGCTGGGCGTAGCCACGCTCGGTCATCAGCAGGTAGTGGCGGAAACCTGTGAAGTCGCCCTTCACCCGGCGTGACGACGTGCCGGCCACCAGATCCCGGGCATACCGCACCGAATAGCCGCCCTCCCGCAGGTGGATGCCGAGATCCAGATCCTCGTGGAACTGCTCGTCGGCACAGAGCGTCGCCGCCACCGCCAGCCAGATCGGGCGGCGGATCGCCATGTTCGCGCCGAACACCCAGTCGAGACGGCCGTTCGGGACCGTCCACAGCCCGCGGATGATCGCGTCACCCCGGGCCGCCACCCGAGGCAGGGTCACGTCGTAGTAGCGGACCGGGCCCGTCGCCGCATCCACCGACGGATCGCCGAACGTCGCCTCCACCGCGGCCAGATGACCCTCCGGCAGGCGGGTGTCCGCGTCGATGCGCACGATCACATCACCCGTCGCCGCGTTCAGGCCCCGGTTACGGGCGTGCTGCACACCCTGTCGCTCCTCGCCCAGGATGATCACCCGGTCCTGGAAACCGCGCAGGATCTCGGCCGTCCGGTCGGTCGAATTGTTGTCGACCACGATCACCTCGTCGGCCGCCCGGGACTGCGCCAGAACGGCCTCCAGGCAGGCGCCGATCATTGATTCTTCGTTGTACGCGGGAATGACGACAGAAATGCGCGGCCCTGACATCGATCCTCCGATGTTCGTATTGGCGAGCATGATTCCGCGCAGGTCGTGGACGGGGCAACTGCCGGTGGGCGACCAGCTGGTGGCAGTTTGATGAGCGGCCGGGTGTTGATCGTGGCGCTCGGTCCGAGTGGTGCTCACGGGGAACTTCAAACAAACGAGGAATGGACGCGCGGCGGCATTTTCACGCGCGATCACCTCGTGGATCTTGCACGATTCTCCGCTCCGCTGCGATCTTGCTTGATTTCACCGGTCGGGGGTGTGGTCCGGCTTGCAAGATCGCTGCGCGAGGGTGGGGCGTCACGCAGGACCGCGGGCTTCGAGGAGCGTTTTATTGGATCTCGCACGTTTCCTCACCTTCGCGGCGATCTTGCACGATTCTTCACGTCTGGGCGTGGCTTTTCGTGCAAGATCCACTGCGCGCGGGAGACCTTGCAGCTTTCTTCCCGCCGGGACGTGGAAAGGGCTGCAAGATCGCCGCGAGGGTGAACGATCGTGCAAGATCGCCGCGGCAGGGCGCGTATTCGTGCAAGATCGCTGCGGCAGGGCGCGTATTCGTGTGAGATCGCCGCGGTGGGGTGCGTATTCGTGTGAGATTGCTGCGCCGGGGGCATTCGGTGGGCCGGGTGCTGTGCAGTTTGGCCGGCCAGTGGGCTTCGTGCGAGAGCGATGTGTCGAGGGCTCGCAATCGTGCGAGATCGCTGCGTCCGCGGGTGTGCCTTCGGGTGAGGTCGCCGCACGGGGTGGTGACTGGCGACGGCGAGGCCTGCGAGTTCGTCGCGGTCTCGGTGAACTTGAGCGCGTTGGTCAGGAGGTTGCGGGAGGTGCTGCCGCGGGCGGCGGAAGTGGCGGGCGCTGGTCAGGCGGTGATCGGGGTCCAGGTGGCGAATTTCGGGAGGCGGTTGTCTCCTGAGGAACGGCCCCGCAACCGCCTGTTGATCCACGGCAGGACGTGCTCGCCGTAGTAACGCGCCTCGCCGAGGATGCGGAACGCCGGCGCCGGCCCCGGATCGAGAGCGTGCGGTGGCGCCGGGTGGCCGAGGGCGCCCAGGACCAGCGAGGCGACCCGGCGGTGGCCGGCCGCGTTCAGGTGGAGGCGGTCGGCTGACCAGTAGACCCGGCGGCGCAGCTCGACGTCGCGGAAACAGTCGACGAACGTCACGTCATAGCGGGGCAGCAACTCGGACACCGCGGCCGTGAGGATCTCGCCGCGCTGCCGGAACGTGCTGCCGAACGGCAGGTGGTCGGACGGGTCGGCGCCACTGAGGACGACCAGGCGGACCCCGGCGTCGGCGCAGCGCTGGACAGCCTGCTCGGTCAGCTCGACCAGACGCTCCAGCGACACCCCACGGCGCAGCATGTCGTTGCCGCCGCCGTTGAAGGTGACGAGCGTCGGGGTGGGAGTGAGCGCCAGGGCGGCGGGCAACTGGTCGTTGACGATCGGATCGAGGAGACGGCCGCGGATGGCAAGATTCGCATACTCCACCGGGTTGTCCGAGATCTCGGAGAGGCCGGCGGCGACCAGGTCGGCCCAGCCGCGCTCGGTGCCGTCAGGGAGGGTGTCACCCAGGCCCTCGGTGAAGCTGTCGCCGATCGCCACGTACCGCGTCATGGGTTGGACGCTATCCGACCGAACGGTCGCAAACCCAGGGGTCGGGACGGCGACCTGCGTCACGAATGCCACAGGTCGCCGTCGTGGGAAAGCTAGGCGGGCCAGTCCACGCTGAGGTATTGCGTCTCCTGGAATTCGCGGAGACCGTCGCGGGCGCCCTCCCGGCCCAGGCCGCTCTGCTTGACGCCGCCGAACGGCGCCGACGGGTCGGAGACCAGGCCACGGTTGATGCCGACCATCCCGGCGTCGATCGCCTCACCGAGCCGCAGGGCCCGGGCCAGATCACCGGAGAAGACGTACGCGGCCAGGCCGTACTCGCTGTCGTTGACCAGCTCCAGCAACTCGTCCTCGTCGGTCCAGGTGGTGATCGCCGCGACCGGCCCGAAGATCTCCTCCTGGAGGATCGCCGCGCCGGCCGGCACGTCGACCAGCACGGTCGGCGGGTAGAAGTGGCCGGGCGCGTCGGGCAGCGTCGCCTGGTGGCTGATCCGGGCGCCGGCCGCGACCGCCTCGTCCACGGTGCGGGTCACCCGGCGCAGCGCGGCGGCGCTGATCAGCGGGCCGATCGCGGCGCCGTCGGCGGCGGGGCCGACGGTCAGCTTCTCCACCGCCGCGCCGAACCGGGCCACGAACGCGGTCTGCACCGAGGTGTGCACGTAGAACCGGTTCGCCGCGGTGCACGCCTGCCCGCCGTTGCGGAACTTCGCGATCATCGCCCCGGCGACGGCCGCGTCCAGGTCGGCGTCGTCGGCGACGATGAACGGTGCGTTGCCGCCCAGCTCCATCGACGAGTTGACCACCCGGTCGGCGGCGTGCCGCAGCAGCACCCGGCCGACCGCGGTGCTGCCGGTGAACGAGATCTTCCGGACCCGTTCGTCGTTCAGCCAGGCGCCGACCACACCCGACGAGTCGGTGGTGGTGACCACGGTGATCACGCCGTCCGGCAGGCCCGCCTCGGTGAGCAGGCCGGCGATGGCCAGCGCGGTGAGCGGGGTCTCGGCGGCCGGTTTGACGACCGCGGTGCAGCCGGCCGCCAGCGCCGGGCCGATCTTGCGGGTGATCATCGCGGCCGGGAAGTTCCACGGCGTGACCAGCGCGGCGACACCGACCGGCCGGTGCGTGACGAGGGTACGGGTACCGCCCGCCGGTGATTCGCCGAAGTCGCCTCCGGGCCGGACCGCCTCTTCGGCGAACCAGCGGAAGAACTCGGCCGCGTACGTCACCTCGCCTGCCGCGTCGGTCAGCGACTTGCCGTTCTCCCGGCTGATCAGGGTGGCCAGCGAGTCACGATCGCGGATCATCAGCTCGAACGCCTTGTGCAGGATCTCCGACCGCCGGCGGGGCGGGGTCCTCGACCAGGACTTCAACGACGCGGACGCGGCGTCGACAGCCTTCGTGGCGGCCGAGACGTCCATGTTCTCCACCGCCGCGACCACCGACAGGGTGGCCGGATCGACAACCTCGAAACTCACCGGATCTCCTCGAAAGCCGCCGCGATCACGTCGAACGCGTCGTTGAGCAGGGCGTCGCTGATCGACAGCGGCGGCAGGAAGCGCAGCACGTTGCCGTACGTGCCGCAGGTCAGCACGATCACGCCCTGGCTGTGCGCGGCTTTTGCGACATCACGGGCCAGCCGCGGGTCGGGTTCCGAACTGCCGGAGCGGACGAGTTCCACGGCCAGCATGGCGCCTCTGCCCCGTACCTCACCGATCCGATCGTCTTTGTCCTTGATCGCCGTCAGGCGGGCTTTGACGAGCGTCTCGATCTGCCGCGCCCGTTCGACCAGGCCGTCGGAGAGGATGGTCTCGATCGCCGCGAGCGCCGCCGCGCAGGCGATCGGGTTGCCGCCATAGGTGCCGCCCAGGCCACCCTCGTGCGGCCCGGACATGATCTCGGCGCGCCCGGTGACCGCCGACAGCGGCAGCCCGCCGGCGATGCCCTTGGCCGTGACGATCAGGTCCGGCACGACCCCCTCGCGCTCGCAGGCGAACAGGTCGCCGGTCCGGGCGAACCCGGTCTGCACCTCGTCGGCCACGAACACCACACCGCCGGCCCGGCACCAGGCGGCCAGCGCCGGCAGGAACCCGGGCGCCGGCTCGATGAACCCGCCCTCGCCCTGGATCGGCTCGATGACCAGGGCGGCCAGGTTCTCCACGCCGATCTGCTTCTCGATCTGGTCGATGGCGCGGGCCGCCGCGGCCGCCCCGTCGACGACACCGTCCCGGTACGGGTACGAGCCGCCGACCCGGTAGACCTCCGGCGCGAACGGCCCGAACGTGTGCTTGTACGGCTTGTTCTTCGCGGTCATCGCCAGGGTCAGGTTGGTCCGCCCGTGGTAGGCGTGGTCGAACACGACGACCGCGTCCCGGCCGGTCCACGCCCGCGCGATCTTCACGGCGTTCTCGACGGCCTCGGCGCCCGAGTTGAACAGGGCGCTGCGCTTGTCGTGGCCGCCCGGGGTGAGCCGGTTCAGCGCCTCGGCGACGGCCACGTACCCGTCGTACGGCGTGACCATGAAGCAGGTGTGCGTGAACGCCGCGACCTGCTCGGTCACCGCCGCCACCACCCGCGGGTTCGCCGCGCCGACCGTGGTCACGGCGATGCCCGAGCCCAGGTCGATCAGCTGGTTGCCGTCGACGTCGACGACGATGCCGCCGTCGGCGCGGGCCGCGAAGACGCCCATCGTGGTGCCGACGCCACCGGCGACCGCCGACTGCTTGCGGGCCATCAGTTCCCGGGATCGTGGGCCGGGGAGTTCGGTGACCAGCCGGCGCTGTTGTTCGATGCTCACGCGTCCAGTCTCGGGCCGAACCTTCATGCCCGTCCATTACCGTTATGGCAGCCTGACTATGCCTGGGAGGCATGATGGAGCTACGGCATCTCCGTTACTTCGTGGCGACCGCGGAGGCCGGGACGGTCAGTGGCGCCGCCGCCCGCCTGCACCTCACCCAGCCCGGCCTGTCCCGCCAGCTCCGTCAGCTGGAGAAGGACCTCGGCGTGGCGCTGTTCGACCGCTCGACGAGCCGGCTGGAGTTGTCCACCACCGGGCGCGCGTTGTTGCCGCAAGCGCGTGACCTGCTGCAACGTGCCGATGCCCTGAAGGTAGCGGCGTCCTTCCACGCCGTCGGGCGGCTGGAGCGGCTGACCATCGGCGCGCCCACGGTGACGTTGACCGACGTGGTCGCACCGTTCATCGCGACGCTGGCGCCGGACGATCCGACCACCGATGTGCTGCGTGCCGACGGTCTGTCACCCGCGGATACGCTGCGGCAGGGCGCCGATCTGGCCGTCGGAACGATTCCGGCATCACCGCCGTTCCGTGAAATGTCGCTCGCGGTGTTGCCGGTCTGGGCTTACGTTCCGCCCGGCCACCCCTGGAGCGGCCGGGGTGGCGTCCCCCTCGCGGACCTCGTCGAGGAGTCGTTGATCCTGCTCCCGGCGGCTTTCACGGCCCGCCAGGCGTTCGATGCCGCGACCGGCGATATGTCATCTGAAAAGAGCATCGAAGCCGCCAACGGGACCGTCGCCCAGGCCCTCGCCGCCGCCGGCCGCGGGATCGCGATCGCCTCCGACGACCCACGGTTCGGCCTGGTCCCGCTGGCCGTGGAGACGGACGGCCGCCGCCTGTCGATCAGGCTGCGCGCGGCCTGGGACTCCCGCCACGCCGCCGCCGTCACGATCGAGGGCTTCGCCGCCCGCCTGGGCCGCTTCATCCGCGACCGCTACGACGCCCCCGCATCTTGACCTGGCGAATCGCCGCTCATATCGTTTGGGTCCAAACAAAAGGAGGGCCCGTGACGATCGACCTGATCGTGCTGGAAGCCGACCGCGCCGCCGACGACGTGGTGGCCCTGCGCCTGGCCCGCCCGGACGGCGCCGACCTGCCCGGCTGGACCCCCGGCGCCCACATCGACCTGCACCTGGGCCAGGATCTGGTCCGCCAGTACTCGCTCTGCGGCGACCCGGCCGAGACCGCCGCGTACCGCATCGCCGTCCTCGCCACCCCGGACAGCCGCGGCGGCTCCAAAGCCGTCCACAACCTGCGGCCCGGCGACCACGTCCGGGTGAGCGAGCCGCGCAACCACTTCCCGTTCGAGCCCGCCGACCACTACCTCTTCGTCGCCGGCGGCATCGGCATCACCCCACTGCTGCCGATGATCAAGGCGGCTGAAGCCGCCGGCGCGACGTGGGAGCTGGCTTACGGCGGCCGCCGCCGTTCCTCGATGGCGTTCCTCAAAACCCTTCAGCTGTACGGGCCACGCCTGCACGTGGTCGCCCAGGAGGAAGCCGGCCTGCTGAACCTGAACGAAGTGCTCGCCGGCTACCGCCCCGGCGCCCGGATCTACGCCTGCGGCCCGGAACCCCTGCTGGCGGCCCTGGAGGAGCGCTGCGCCGGCTTGCCGCTCCACCTGGAACGCTTCACCGCCGCCACCGTGGACACCAGCGGCGACACCGAGTTCGAGGTGGTCCTGGACCGCTCCGGCCGGACCCTGACCGTCCCGCCCGGCCGCTCGATCTTCGAGGTGGTCCGGGAGGCCGGCGTCAACGTGCTCGGCTCCTGCCTGGAGGGCATCTGCGGCACCTGCGAGACCGAGGTCCTGGACGGCGCCGTGGACCACCGGGACACGGTCCTGAGCGCCGAGGAACGCGAAGCCGACGAGTGCATGATGATCTGCGTCTCCCGGTCCCGCTCCACCCGCCTGACCCTCGACCTCTGACTTTCCGCAGCTGACCTCAGGTTGGGCCGGGGCGTGCCGATTCGCTGCGGCATGGATCGCGTTGACCTGGACGGCCGCTGGTTCGGCTCGGGACACAGCACCCTGACCGACCCCGCCGCGGCCGGCGCCGAGGCGGCCACCGCCGCGCTCGACGGCCGTACACCCGTGGTGGTGTTCGTTTTCTGTTCGGTCGGTTATCACGTGCCGGAACTCTTCGACGGCATCCGCGCGCAGTCCGGGCCGGACACCGTGATCGTCGGCTGCACCACCTCCGGGCAGCTCGGGGGCGGTACGGTGAGCCGGGACGGGGTGTCGGTCACCGCCTGGGGCGGGAGCGGGTTCGCCGTACAGACCCATGTCTCCCGAAACGTCTCCGATCGCCTGCGTGACGCCGGCGTGGAGGCCGCCTCCTGCCTCGGCGCCGTCGACCAGCCGCATCGCGCGCTGCTGATGCTCTGCGACGGGCTGACCGGCAACCAGCACGAGATCGTGCGCGGCGCCTTCTCGGTGGCCGGCGCCGTCGTGCCGCTCGTCGGCGGCTGCGCCGGCGACCACCTCACCTACGTCCGCACCTACCAGTTCCACGGCGGCCGGGACGGCGTCGAGATCCTCTCCGACGCGGCCGTCGGTGTCGCCATCGGCTCGGACGCGCCGCTCGGCGTCGGCATCGCGCACGGCTGGCGCAAACAGGGCGACGCGATGATCGTGACCAGCAGCCGGGAGGGTCGCGTCTTCGAACTGGACGGCGAACCGGCCCTGGACGTCTTCCTGCGCCGGCTCGGCCTCGACGAGTCGATCCTCGACGACGACGAGGCGTTCCGGCACGCGGCGTTCCTGCACCCGCTCGGCCTGTCCCGGCGCAGCGGCGAGGACATCCGGGTCATCCACGACGGCGACCGGGCCGACCGTTCGCTGTTCTGCCTGGCCGACGTGCCGCAAGGCGGTCTGGTCTGGCTGATGGAGAGCGACATCGGGTCACTCACCGACGCGGCCGGGCAGTCCGGTGACCGGGCCGTGCAGGCGCTCGCCGGCCGGCAGGCGCTCGGGGCGGTCGTCTTCGACTGCGCGGCCCGGCGGGTGACCATCGGCGAGGACGGGATCGGCGCGGAGAACGACGGCATCGCCAAGGCGCTGCCGAATGTGCCGTACGGCGGCTTCTACAGCACCGGGGAGATCGCCCGGGTCCGCGGTGCGCTGGGCATGCACCATTTCACCGTGGTCACGCTCGCGCTGTCCTGAGGGGGTCGAGGTGAACCACTGGTCCACGCATCAGCTCACCGAATTCTTCGCCGCAGTCTGTGAATCCCAGGACGAGCGCGCCGCCATCACCCTCGCCGTGGAACGCGCCGCCGAGGTGCTGGAAGCCGAGGTCGGGGCGGTGCTCCGCGGCGACCGGGTCGAGGTGGCCCGCGGCGTCGACCGTGACCTGCTCGACGGTGCTCTGCCGGCCGGCCCGCAGGCCATGCTGTCGCTGCCCGGACTCGACGACCTCAACATCTGGTCGGCCCGGTTCGGCGCCGAGCCACGCGGATCCCTGATGGTGGCCCGCGCCGGTGACCCGCTCGATCCGGAGGAACGGCAGCTCCTCCAGGCCATGGCGCAGACCCTGGGCCTGGCGCTGTCCAACATCGCCCTGCTCACCGCGGAACGCCGGCTGCGCGAGGAACGCGAACGGGAATCCGCCGAACGCCTGGCCCTCGTGCAGTCGCTGCGCGAGGCCCGGCACGACTCGCTGACCGGCCTGCCGACCCGGGTGCTGTTCCTGGAGATCCTGGCCGAGAAGCTGGGCCAGGCCACGCCGACCACGGTGCTCTTCATCGACCTGGACCGGTTCAAGGCGGTCAACGACAGCCTCGGCCACCGTGCCGGCGACGACCTGCTCGGTCACGTCGCCGCCCGGATCCGTGACTGCCTGCGCCCGGACGACACCGGCGCCCGGCTCGGCGGCGACGAGTTCGCGGTGCTGCTCGACGACACCGGCCCGGAGACCGCGGTGCCGGTCGCGTGGCGGATCATCGAGGCGCTGCGCCGCCCGTTCCGGATCGCCGGGCGCGACGTCTTCATCGGCGCCAGCATCGGCGTGGCCACCGGCACCGCGGGAGTCGACGCCGACGACCTGCTCGGCAACGCCGACGTGGCGATGTACCGGGCCAAGAAGGACGGCCCCGGCAAGGTCGTCGTCTTCGAGCCGGCCATGCACGCCGAAGCCCTGGCCCGCCTCACCCTCACCGCCGACCTCAAACAGGCGCTCGCCGCCGACCAGTTCCGGCTCATGTACCAGCCGCTCATCCGGCTCGGCAGCGGCCGGGCGACAGGTGTCGAGGCGCTGATCCGCTGGAACCGGCCCGGGTTCGGGCAGGTGCCGCCGACCGGGTTCCTGCCGCTCGCCGAGGAGAACGGCATGATCGCCGACATCGGCCGCTGGGTGCTGCACGCCGCCGGTGAGCAGGCCGCACGCTGGCGGCGCACCATCCCGGAGCTCACCCTCAACGTCAACGTCTCCGGGCGCCAGCTCACCGACCCGCGGTTCGCCTCGGACGTCGAACAGACCCTGGCCGGCTGCGGGCTGCCGGCCGCCGCGGTCACCCTCGAACTCACCGAGTCGGTGCTGATGGCCGATCCGCGTACCGCCGTGGCCTGCCTCACCGACCTCCGCGACCTGGGTGTCGGCCTCGCCATCGACGACTTCGGCACCGGCTACTCGTCGCTGTCCTACCTGCAGCGGCTCCCGGTCGACGAGCTCAAGATCGACCGGGCGTTCATCAGCCGGGCCGAACCCACCGCCGCCGACCTGGCCGTCATCCGCACCGTCGTCGAACTGGCCCGGACCCTGAAACTGCGCACCGTCGTCGAGGGCGTCGAAACGGAGGAACAGCACCTGGCCATGCGCGAACTGGGCTGCGACTACGGCCAGGGCTACCACCTGTGCCGCCCGATCGACCCGCAGAACGTCCCGGCCGCCTTCGTGGGGCCGCTGGCGACCTGAGGGCCCCCACGGTGATCGTCCGCAGTGATACCTTGCGACGATCATCGATGGACGGGGGTCCGATGGAGTTGATGAACAGACGTGGCGTGCTGCGCGCCGGGGTGGTCGCCGCCGGGGTGGCCGGTGGTGTCGCGGTCACCGCGGGACCGGCGGCCGCGGCCGCGGCGGACAAGGGCTGGGTCTCGGTGCTCGACCATTACCGGGACGCGCAGGGCGGGGAACGTGACGACGCCGGCGCGATCCAGGCGGCGATCACCGCGGCCACCGCGATGCGGCCGGTGCGCAGTGTGCTGCTGCCGCCCGGGAACTACGCGGTCGACCGGGAGATCCTGGTGCGCGGGCTCAACGACGCGGCGATCAGCGGGCACGGCGCGACGATCACCCTGACCGGCGCGGCCGCCACCACGAACGGCGCCAGCGCGGTCCTCAAGATCACCGACAGCGACCGGTTCGAGGTCTCCGGGCTGACCATCATCGACACCGAGGGCACCCAGCCGTACAACGGCGTCAGCATCGCCCGGAGCAGCCGCGGCACCCTCGACGGCGTCACCGTGTACGGGGTGAAGTGGACCGGCCTCGGCGTCTACGACACCACCCCGGGCGTGTCCACCGACATCGCCATCGTCAACTGCACCGTGGTGGGGACGAAGTTCGGCATCTCCACCAACGGGCACGACGTCCGGATCATCGGCAACCACGTGGCGATGTACTGGCCGTCGACCGCGGAGGCGGCCGCGAAAGGCGGCGTGTGGAGCGCCCCGTCGGACTACTACGACGGCATCAACGTGCTGTCCGGCTCGGACCGCACCACGGTCACCGGCAACACCATCACCGAGTGCGGCCAGGCCGGGGTCTACACGCAGGACTGCACGAACCTCGTCGTCTCGGCCAACACGGTCACCGGCTGCCAGCTGCGCGGCATCGAGATCGACGGCGGTACGGGCATCGCCGTCGGCGTGACGATCAGCGGCAACACGGTGGCCGACTGCAAAGGCCAGATCAACCTGGTCCGGGCCCGGGACGTCAGTGTCGTCGGCAACCGGCTCACCAACACGTCGTCGGTCCGTGCCGCCAGCCTGATCGCGGTCAACATCGGCAGCTCGCACGTCACCGTCGTCGGCAACCACGCCACCCAGGCCCACCCGACGTTCCCGGCGGTGTATGTGATCGCCGACGCCGGTGACGTGACGGTGGCCGCCAACGAGGTGGTGGCCGGTACGCCGTACCAGGTCCCGGCCTCGGTGGCGCTGCTCTACCGCAGCGCGGCCGGCCAGTTCACGGTCAACGGGCGGCTCGTCGCGACCAAGGGCCTGGGTGTCGGCAACGCCGTCGCGGCGACCACCCCGGGCAAGGTGGTCAGCAAGGTCGAGGTGTTCTCCGCGACCGGGGCCAGCCTCGGGTTCGTTCCCGTCTACCAGTCGATCTCCTGATCGGCGCCGCCGGGCCTGGTCTTCTGATCGGCGCCGCCGGGCCTGGTCTCCTGATCGGCGCCGCCGGGCCGGCGGCGGTACCGGCCCGGCGGCATCCCGAACCGGCGCTTGAACGCCGTCGCGAACGCGAACTCCGACCGGTAGCCGACCCGCCCGGCCACGGCGCCGGCCGTCAGATCGGTGCGCCGTAGCAGCCCGGCCGCCACGGTCATCCGCCACCAGGTCAGATAGGTCAGCGGCGGGCGGCCGAGCCGGGCGGTGAACCGGCGGGCGAACGGCGCCCGGGACAGCCCGCCCTCCGCGGCCAGGGCGGCGACCGTCCAGTCGCGGCCCGGTTCGCGGTGCATGGCGTGCAGCGCCGCGGCGGTCACCGGGTCGGCGAGGGCCGCCGCCCAACCCGCCGGGCGGTCACCGCCGGCGGACAGACAGATGCGCAGCAGATGTACGAGCATCGTGTCCAGCAGGGCCGGGATCAGGGCGTCGCTGCCGGCGCCGGGTTCGGTCAGCTCGGACGCCAGGTGGCCGACGACGGTGGCCAGCCGGGGATCCGCACCGGCCGGCACGTGGATCAGATCCGGCAGGTCGTGGATCAGCGGATGGACCAGTTCCGGCGCCAGCTCGTACGCCCCGCACAGGGTGACCGTCGCGCCGGTGATTGCCGTCCGGACCGGCTCGGCGGGTGTGCCCGGAGCACACGCCGGGGTGATCGGCCGGGTATCCGGCGAGTCGGCGAGGGTGTGGCCGTCGCCGTGCGGGCGGAAGACGATGTCGCCCTCGCCCAGGTTCACCGGCTCGGATCCGGCCCGCAGCAGCACACACGAACCCCGCAGCACCACGTGGAACCCGGCCGAACCGGGCACCGGCGCGAACTCCTGCGCCCACGGCGTCGGCCACCCGACCAGGGCTGACCTGGCCTGCCCGGTTCGCATCACCGCCAGCACCTCGCTGAGCACGTCCATGGCGAGACGATCGCACAGGAAATCGAGATCGTGAAGCATTCAACGTCTCGAAGGCTCTGCCTACGGTTCGTTCATGAGAGCAATGCGCATGCATGGGTACGGCGGACCGGACGTCATTCACGACGATGAGGTTGCGCAGCCGGTGCCCGGGCCGGGCGAGGTTCTGCTGCGGGTGGCCGCAACGACGTTCAACCCGTCCGAAGCCGGTCTGCGCCGTGGCCTGCTCCGGTCGATCGTGCCCGTCGATCTGCCGTACACGATGGGGTTGGACGTCGCCGGAACCGTGGCCGCCGCGGCCTCTTCGGAGCTCGCCGCGGGCTCTTCCGGCCTCGCCGTGGGCGACCGGGTGATCGGCCGGCTCGACGGTCGCGCTGCCGCTGACTTCGCCGTCGCCCCCGAGAACGTGCTGGTCCGCGTCCCGCCGGAGGTGGACCTGGCGGACGCGGCGGCCCTGCCGATCGCCGGGCTGACCGCGTGGCAGGCCGTCTTCGAACATGCCGGGGTGACCGCCGGGCAGCGGGTGCTGATCAACGGGACCGGGGCGATCGGGCGCTTCGCCGCACAGCTGGCCCGGCACGCCGGTGCCGAGGTGGTCGTCGCCTCCCGGTCGCGGGGTGACGTGGCGGGCAGGTTCGACGCCGTCCTCCACCTGGTTCCGGCGCCGCCGCGGCACGCGCCACTGATCCGGCCCGGGGGAGTGCTGGTGTCGGTGACCACGCCAGCCGATCAGCTGCCGGCCGGCGACTTCCGGGCCGTGCACTTCATCGTCCGCAACGACACCGCCGACCTCGCCGCGATGCTGGAGCTGGTCGCGTCCGGCGAGGTCACCATCGACATCGCCGGCCGGCGGCCGCTCACCGACCTGGCGGCCGTCCATGCGGCGGCCGAGACCGGCGGCCTCCCCGGAAAGACGCTGCTCCTCCCATCCCGGCCGTAGCCCCCACCCGGGCCGGCCGTCGCTCACGCACGCAATCGGGCGTCCGTGAGGACTGCCGGGCCAGCCGTCGCTCACATACGTAATCGGGCGTCGGTAGGAGCCGTGAGCGACGGCTGGCGGGCTGCCGCCTGGACCAGGGCCTCGAAAAGGTCCGGCGCGGCGTCGGCGGTGTCCTCGGGATGCCACTGGACACCCCGGTACCAGCCGGCACGCCCGGACAGACGCACCGCTTCGACGGTGCCGTCGGCGGCCCGGGCGGTGACCTCCAGGTCCTTGCCGAGCCGGCCGAGCGCCTGATGGTGGTAGCAGGACACGGTCTGCCCGCCGACCTCGTGGATCAGGTGGCGGTGCGGATTCGGCATGTCCTGGATGAGGTCGCCGCCCCGGGCCACGTTGACGACCTGGGTGCCCCGGCAGATCGACAGCAGCGGAACCCCGTCGTCGATCGTCACCCGCGCCACCGCCAGGTCGAACACGTCCTGCACCTCGTCGACGTCGTAGAGCGAGTCGTGGTCCGCCTGCCCGTACCAGCGGGCGGCCAGGTCACCGCCGCCGGGGAGCAGCACGCCGCCGGCGAAGGCGAGCCGGCCCCGGACCTCGTCGTCGGAGGCCGCCGCCGGGTGGATCACCACCGGCTCGCCGCCCGCGTCGAACACCGCCTCCAGCAGGGCGGCGGCAGCCACCTCGGCCCGGTACCGCAGCGCCGACGCGCCGGCCGAGAACCGGGCCGGGACAGCGATCAACGGCCTAGCCATGATTGATCCACACGGTTTTCAGGTCGGTGTACTGGTCCATGGCGTGCTGGGACTTGTCGCGGCCGCTGCCGGAGAGCTTCACCCCGCCGAACGGAACCGACATGTCACCCTCCTCGTAGCAGTTGACCCAGACGGTTCCGGCGCGCATGGCCCGGGACACCCGGTGTGCCCGGCCGAGGTCGGCGGTCCACACGGCGGCGGCCAGGCCGAACTCGGTGTCGCGGGCGAGTTCGATCGCCGACTGCTCGTCGTCGAAGGTCTGCACGGTCAGGACCGGCCCGAACAGCTCCTCCCGGACGAGCACGTTGTCGCGCCCGGCGCCGGTGACGACTGTCGGTTCGAGGTAGGGGCCGCCGGGACGGGACTGCCCGCCGCACCTGATCGTGCCGCCCTGGGCGACCCCGGCGGCGAGCCGCCCGAGCACCCGGTCGAGGCTGCGGGTGTCGACGAGCGGGCCCAGCAGGGTGTCCGGCAGCAGCGGGTCGGCGGGCCGCCACCGGTCCGCGGCGGCCACCACCGCCTCGACGACCTGATCAGAAACGGACCGGTGGACCAGGAGACGGGCGCCGGCCGTACACATCTGACCGGCGTTGAAGAAGACCGCCCACGCCGCGGCGGCGGCCGCCTCGCCGAGGTCCGGCGCGTCCGCGAAGACGATGTTGGGCGATTTGCCGCCGAGTTCGAGGTGGACCCGTTTGAGGTTGCTGTCGCCGGCGTAGCGCAGGAAATGCCGTCCGACGGGTGTGGAGCCGGTGAAGGTGAGCACGTCGACGTCCGGATGTTCGCCGAGCCGGCGACCGACGGTGACGCCGTCGCCGGACAGCACGTTGAACGCGCCGGGCGGCAGTCCGGCTTCGGCGCCGAGCGCGGCGACCTTCTGCATCGACAGCGGCGACTGTTCCGCGGTCTTGAGGACGACGGTGCATCCGGCGGCGAGGGCGGGCGCCATCTTCCAGCCACCGATGGTGAGCGGGAAGTTCCACGGCACGACGGCCGCCACCACCCCGGCCGGTTCGCGCGTGACCAGGGCGAGCTCGCCGTCCACGGTCTGCGGGGCGGTGCCGGGCACCTTGTCGGCGAGCCCGCCGTAGTACCGCAGGCACCTGATCAGCGCCCGCAGCTCGATCTCCCAGGTGTGCCGGATCGGTTTGCCCATCTCCAGCGTGACCAGCAGCGCCAGTTCGTCCCGGTGCTGTTCGACCAGGTCGGCCCAGCGCAGCAGGGTCTCGCCACGCTCCCGGGCGGGCAGCCGCGGCCACGGTCCGTGATCGAAGGCCCGCCGCGCGGCGGCGACCGCCGCATCGGCATCGGCCACCGACGCCCAGGCCATCTCACCGAGCACCGAACCATCACGCGGCGTGACGATCGGCCGCACGGTAGCCGCCGCGCGTTCCGCACCGTCGATCCACAGACCCCATTGCGGCTGTACGGCCGCCGCGCGCTCGATCCAGGAAACGTGCTCCATGCTCAGAACGTCTTCGACAGGTCGGGTTTGCGGATGCCCCGGAACTCCCAGTCGCCGCCCTGGGCGGTGGAGAGCACCTCTTCACTTTCGGTCGGCTGGGCGCCGACGTCGGCCCGTACCGCAGACGGTCCTTCAATGATCTTGTTGCGAAGCAACCCGAGGCCTTCGACCTCGACCTCGACGACGTCGCCGGGGTAGACCGTCCGGGAGATCGCCGGTGTGCCGGAGAGCAGCACGTCCCCGGGCTGGAGGGTGATCGTCCGGGCGATGTCGGCGACGAGGTAGTGCATGTCCCACTTCATCTCGTCGGTGTTGCCGTCCTGTTTGACGACGCCGTTGACGATCGTGCGGATGCCCTTGCCGCGGAAGTCCCAGCCCTCGACGACGCCCGGGCCGAGCGGGCAGAGCGTGTCGGCGCCCTTGACCCGCAGCATCGACCCGGAGTCGGTGTCCCGGAAGTCGTGCAGCCCGTAGTCGTTGCCGACGGTGTAGCCGCGGATGTAGTCGCCGGCCTCGGCGGGGGAGATGTTGCGGGCGGTCCGGCCGATGACGATGCCGATCTCGCCCTCGTAGTTGAGCCACTTGCAGCCCCGCGGCCGGACGACGGCCGAGCCGTGCGCATTGAGCGCGGAGACCGGCTTGTGGAAGTAGGTCGGCGCGGGTGGCAGTTTCGTCATCATCTCGGCGACCCGCGACGAGTAGTTCAGGTGCACGCAGATGATCTTCGACGGGGTGACCGGCGGCAGGTGGACGGCCTCGTCCACACCGATCGACCGGCCGTCGCCGGCGACCAGGGCGTCCCCGTGCCGGACGACGTCGACAGCGGTGCCGTCGAGCAGGATGCGGCGGGTCTCTCTCACAGCGAAGTCCTTTGCGGAGCGGGGAAGGGGCCGTCGAACCAGACGTGGACCTGGCCGGTGCCGACGGAGTTCTCGTACTCGCCGTACTGCCGGCCGCGGGCGGTGCAGTCGCCCTCGCCGAGCGCGCCGAGCATCATCAGGTAGTGCCCGAACCGGGCCTCCGGCTTGAACCGGTAGTACTCCGGCATGGTGTCCAGAACCCGGCGGTGGTCCCCGGCGGCGAACCAGTCCAGGCGTTCCATGTCCGCGGCGTACGCCTCCGGGGTGAAGATGTGCTCCACCCCGGCCGTCTCGTGATCGCGCAGCTGGCGCAGCGGCCAGAAGGTGTGCGACATGGCGCCCGAAGCGATCAGCAGCACCTTCCGGCCGGACTCCCGGATCGCGTCGCCGAGGGCCCGGCCGAGTCGCAGGTTGTCCTCGGTCTCCGCGGTCTGGCACACCCCGATCGAGATCCACCGCTTGTCCGGCAGGCCCTGCCCGAGGTACTCCCACACGTTCGTGGTGGCGTAGAAGATCGGCAGGTGGTCGTCGTCGATCGCGGTGATCCAGGTGCCGTGGGCGTCCGCCTGGCCGGCGATCAGGTGCGCAAGCGCGGGGTCGCCCCGGAAGTCGTAGGGCCGCTGGGCCATCCCGCGCGGCAGTTCCTCCGAGGTGAACAGCCCGTGCCGTCGTTCCTGGGCGGTGACGACGAACTCGACGGTGGTCGCCCAGTGCGAGTCGAGCACCACGACGGTGTCGTAGTCGACGACGTCGAAGACCTCCCTGCGCAGCTGCTGGAGGCCGGTGACCAGGGTGCTCTCCCGGCCGTTGTTCAGTTCCCGCCGAGTCTCCTCGGGCAGCACGATGGTGGGCACGTGGGCGATCAGCCCGGCCCCGACGATCTCTCCCATGTCAGGCCTCCCCGGGCGCGATGACGGTGTTCTTGACGTCGCAGTAGAAGTCGAACGACCAGGTGCCGCCCTCGCGGCCGATCCCGGATCGCCCGTTGCCGCCGAACGGCGCGCCCAGGTCACGGACGAAGAAGCAGTTCACCCAGACCGTTCCGGCGTTCAGCCGGGCCGCCTTCGACGGATCGGCGGTGACGAGCGTCGCGGCCAGCCCGAACCTGGTGTCGTTGGCCATCGCGAAACCCTCGTCCTCGGTCGCGAACGTCTGCATGGTCAGCACCGGCCCGAACACCTCCTCGGTGACGATCTCGCTGCCCGGCTCCGGGTCGACCAGGATCGTCGGCCGGAAGTAGAGGCCGCCCAGCTCCTCGTTGGGCCCGCCGCCGAGGACCACCCGGGCCTTCGCGCGTTCCACGAAACCGCGGACGCGGTCGAAGTGCGCCCGGCTGATCAGGGCGCTCACGTCGGTCCGCTCGTCCCTCGGGTCACCTTGAACCAGCGCTTCCGCCCTCGCGATCAGGCGCTCGAGGAAGGCGCCGGCCAGCGACTCGTGCACGATCAGCCGGAACGCGCCGAGGCACACCTGGCCGGCGTTGTCGAACTGCTCGACCGCCAGTTTCACGGCCAGGTCCAGGTCGGCGTCGGCCAGGACGAGCAGCGGCGACTTGCCGCCGAGTTCGAACGAGAGCGGCACGATGTTGGGCGCCGCCGCGGCCGCGACGGCTCCGGCCGTCGGGACCGACCCGGTGAAGGACAACCGGTTGATGCCCGGGTGGCGGGTGAGCGGGGCGCCGGCTTCCAGACCTGTTCCCTGTACGACGTTGAGCACGCCCGCCGGCAGTCCGGCGTCGTGGGCGATCCCGGCGAGCAGGGAGGCGGTCAGGGGTGCCCATTCCGGCGGTTTCAGCACCACGGTGTTGCCGGCCGCCAGCGCCGGGCCGATCCGCCAGGTGGCCAGCATCAGCGGGGCGTTCCAGGGGGTGATGACAGCGGTGACGCCGGACGGGTCGTAGGTGATCTTCTGCCGGTGCCCGCGTACCGCCATGTCAGGGTGCGTGAGCTGCTCCGCGTAGTCGGCGAAGAAGCGGAAGTTCATCGCGACCCGGGGCATCACGCCGCGGCGGTGCGAGCGCAGCAGCGAGCCGTTGTCCCTGGTCTCGACCCGTGACAGGTCTTCGATCCGCGCCTCGATGCCGTCCGCTACCCGCCTGAGTATTTCGCCCCTTTTATTGGCTTTCATGGCTGCCCAGGTGGGGAATGCTGTTCTTGCTGCTGCGACGGCGGCGTCTATCTCGGCCTCTCCGCCGGCTGCGATGTCGCCGAGGTGCGCTTCGTCGATTGGGGAAAAATCGGGAAATGTGCGATCAGAGGCGACGCGCGCGCCGCCGATCCAGTGCCGGGTGTCGACCTTCACACCCTCGACCTCGATGAACGTCATGCCAGCCTCGCCAGGGTCGTTCCGCCGTTCCAGACCACACCGACCTGCCGGTAGTAGCCGCCGATCACCTCGTGCACCTCCAGCCGGGCCAACTCCTCGGTCGGTGACTCGAAGAGCCGCAGATCCACGTCGCCGCGCCACGCCGGCCCGCCGGCGAACTCGCTCGCGCCGGACGAGATCAGCTCGGCGAAGGCGTCGTCCGCGCCGGCTTCGATGCCGGGGTAGACCCGGTGGTGGGCCATCGGATGCCCGTTGACGAAGCCGTTCGACGGTGACTCCTCCCGCAGCGTCAGCACCGCCTCGGCCAGCCGCCGGTCACCCGCCGCGAGCGTCGCGCCGAACACCCCGCCCGGCCCGATCTGCGGCGCGGCCTGCGCGAACGGGTGCGGCCGGGTCTGCCACACGCTGCCGAGCTTCTTCGGGTAGCCCTGGTGCACGCCGCGAGCGACGGCGAAGTCCTTGTCGACCCAGATGTAGACGCAGCGCGAGAAGGTCCGCTGTCCGAACTTGCAGCGGACCACCACGAACGCCTCCTTGTACTGCGAGCGCACCGGGTCGAGCAGTTCCGCCCGGCCGGCCGAGCAGGACTGCCAGTCGGCCCAGATCAGCGCGACTGCGCCGGGGTCCTCGTCGGCGAGCTCCAGCGGCGCCGGCAGCAGTTCGGCGACGCGGGCCGGGTCGGTGCGGTACTCGACGGTGAGCAGGTCACCGGAGTAGTGCCAGGGCGGGCTCGGGATGAGGCTCGAGGACCCGGTGGCGGTGCGCGGATAGAAGAAGCCCCGCATGACCGTCCCTTCAATCGTTTGGATGCGAACGATATGCTGCGGAAGGGCTCCCGGCAAGGTCTGGGCAGGGGCTTCACTTCCCGCTATCGTACGGGCCCAAACGAAAGGGGAAGCCATGACGGTGCCACTGGAGGACGTCGACCTGGACGACCTGGACCGGTTCGCGAAGAACGAGGCCTGGGGGCAGTTCGACACCCTGCGCCGCGAGTCCCCGGTGCACTGGACCCCCTCCGCCCACGGGGACGGGTACTGGTCGGTGACCAGATACGCCGACATCGCCACCGTCGACCGCGACCCGGCCACCTTCACGTCGATGAAGTTCGTGAACCTGGAGGACGTCGACGACGACCTCCAGGACCTGCGCCGCTCGATCCTGGAGACCGACGGCGCCCGGCACACCGCGCTGCGCAAACTGATCCAGCGCGAGTTCAGTGCCCGGAACCTGCGCCAGTACGAGGACTTCCTCCGGGACCTCACCCGGGTCACCGTGGACAACGCGCTCGCTCGCGGCTCGTTCGACTTCGTCAAGGAGGTCAGCGCCGACTTCCCGATCCAGGTGCTGGCCCGGCTGCTCGACGTGCCCGAGTCGGACACCGGGCAGCTCATCGACTGGGGCAACCAGCTGATCGGCAACACCGACCCGGACTACTCGGAGTTCCTGCTCACCGACCCCGGCAGCGATCAGTACAAGCACCTGCCGTTCCGCTCGCCGGCCTCGATCGAGGTCTTCGAGTACGGCCGGGACCTGGCCCGCAGGCGCCGCGGCGGCGACGGCCGGGACCTGGTCAGCGTGCTGGTCAACCGGGTGCCCGAGGACGGCGAGCCGCTCACCGCGACCGACTTCGACAACTACTTCCTGCTGCTGGTGGTGGCCGGCAACGAGACCACCCGGCACACCATCAGCCACGCCATGCACGCGCTCATCGGCAACCCCGGACAGCTGGCGCTGCTGCGCGACCAGCCGGAACTGATCCCCGGCGCGGTCGAGGAGTTCCTGCGCTGGGCGTCACCGGTCTACCACTTCCGGCGGACGGCCACCCGCGACGTCGAGCTCGGCGGCCGGACGATCCGCGAAGGGGACAAGGTCGTCATGTGGTTCGCCTCCGGCAACCGCGACGACACGGTGTTCGACGACCCGTACCGCTTCGACGTGACCCGCAAGAACGTCGACCACCTGTCGTTCGGCCGGGGCGGCCCGCACCTCTGCCTCGGCAACAGCCTGGCCCGCCTGGAGATCCGCCTGATGTTCGAGGAGCTCATCCCGCGCATCACCGCCGCGCACCTGGACGGCGAGGTCCGCCGGGTTCGCAGCAACTTCGTCAACGGCATCAAGACTCTGCCGGTACGGGTGACACCCGCCTGATCTCCCACCGGTCGCCCTGGCCCGCGGCGATCATGACGGCCTCGATCGCCCGCCGGAAGGCCTCCCGATCGTTGCCGTAGCCGAGGGCGGACCCGAGATCAACCGGCTGCTCATCGTGGAGACTCGCGGCGAGAGCGACGAGCCGCCGGTCCCGGTCCGGCACGTCGTTGGCCGCCGCGAAGGCGACCACCGCCGACCAGTCGGTGACCTGCCCCATACGCACGGTGTCACCCATGTCCCAGGGCAGGTCCATCAGGCCCACGAGCTCTCCGAACCCCGGCTGGTCCGGGACCGAGGTGAAACTCAGCAGATGCACGGCGGCCCGTCGCCCCGCAGAAGCCCCGGTGGCGATGTCGATCCGCAGCACGCTCCGGATCTGGTCCCCCGTGTAACCGGTGGCGAATTCCGGCCGCCGGGGCCGCAGGTGCAACCGTAGTTGCGACGCTGTCTCCGGATCCTTCAGCAGTTCGGCGACCCGCAGGCACTCCGCGCACGCCGGCAGCCTGTCGATGTCGAGGTAGTCGTCCCGCAGGCCCATGTCGTAGGCGATACCGATGGCGTACGTGTCTTCGGCGTGCACCCTGCGCTCCGGGCTGGAACACAGCGTGTACCCGGACGATCCGCCGTCGCCCCCGGGCACGTCATCGAGATCCACGGACAGATGCCGCAAGGTGCCGTCCGTGCACGGTTGAGGTGTCATCGAGCCCTCCAAACCGAACTTGTTCCACCGCCCCCGACAACCCGAAGCGTATCGACGCCCCACAATCAACGCCCCGTTTGCTCGCTCGCCCGCTCGCCCGCTCGCTCGCCCGCTCGCCCGCTCGCTCGCCCGCTCGCCCGCTCGCTCGCCCGCTCGCCCGCTCGCTCGCCCGCTCGCCCGCTCGCTCGC
>NZ_JBEZXU010000106.1:0-23429 GCF_040638175.1 Actinoplanes sp. NPDC026670 | reverse complement strand
GCGCCGGCGTATGCGAATTCCGATACGCCGGCGCGACACCCCGCGATCACCAGGTCAGACCCGGCACTGCCAGGTGGATGCGTCGTAGAAGTTCACGAAACGGTCCAGCTTGGCGTAGCCGTGGGTGAGGGTGTTGCACGCCGCGGCGATGTCGATGTCGTAGTAGGTCGGGCCGGCCCGGCTGTACTGGACGCAGTGCCAGTCGTAGACGGTTGTGCCCAGCAGGGCGGCGTCGCTGTAGCCCTTGCCCGTGCAGTAGTCGGCGAAGACCGGGGTGACCACGTCCGGCTGCACCAGCCAGCAGCGCACCGACGTCGGGTCGTAGAAGTCGCCGATCCGGTCGACGGCGTAGTCGGAGGAGTACGTCCACCGGCACGCCGCGTCGAAGGCGAGGTCACCCTGCTGCCCGCTGCCGTTGACACAGTGCCAGTCGTACGCCGTCGACCCGGTCAGGGTGGCGTCGGAGTACCCGATCGACCGGCAGTAGGCGCCCAGGTCGAGCCCGCCCAGGTCGGTGGGCGGGGGCGGGGAGGCCGAGGCGGGTCCGGCGACCGCCAGAACGCCGGCTAGCCCGACGAGCAGGGTGAGCAAGAACTTGCTGACAGAGCGCATAGCTCTCCCGAAATGACGATGGTCCGGCTGAGCAGCATCAACCAGTCGGAGCCTCCTCTGTGGAGGGGGCTCCGACAGCTTAGTGAGTGTCGATGCATTTGCAAGTTCTTGCACCCATTGCATCTTTGTTTCGTAAGCGAGAGTTCACCGACCGCCAGCCGTCGCTCAGCGCTGTTTCGGCACCCTGATTCCCGCGCTGAGCGACGGCTGACCGGGGCGGACCGGGTCAGCCGTCGCTCAGGCAGGTTTCCGAGGGCGGAAAACCGCGGTGAGCGACGGCTGGCGGTCTCGGCCGCGCGTCAGCGCGGCCACCGCGATGCGATGCGGCGGCGGCGATGCGATGCGGCGGCGGCGATGCGATGCGGCGGCGGCGATGCGGTGCGGCGGCGGCGAATGGGCGGCGGCCAGGGCTATGCGTCCCAGGCGATCGGTGGGTGGGACGGCGGCGGGCGGGGCTATACGCCGCGGAAGGCCGGCGGGCGGGGCTATACGCCGCGGAAGGGCGGCGGGCGGGGCTATACGCCCCGGAAGACGGGCGGGCGGCGGGCCAGGCTTGCGGCGATGCCCTCGGCACTGTCCTCGGTGGCCCAGTGGATCTTCTGCTCGGCGAGTTCGTGGGCCAGGGCCTCGCGCACCCGGGACGCCAGACCGGCCCGCAGCGTCGCCCGGATCGAGCGGACCGCGAGCGGGGCCGACGCCGCGATCTCGCCGGCCAGCGCGAACGCCGTCTCGCGCAGCGAACCCGGGGTGGCCAGGCGGTCGGCCAGGCCGATCCGCAGCGCCTCCTCGCCGGTGATCCGGCGGCCGGTCAGCAGCATGTCGGCCGCTGCCTGCCGCCCGACGATCTCCGGCAGCGTCACACTGGTGCCGAAACCCTGGTGGAAGCCGAGGCGGGCGAAGTTTGCCACGAAACGGGTGGACGGCTCGGCGACCCGGAAGTCGGCGGCGCAGGCCAGCCCCAGTCCGCCACCGACAGCGGTGCCCTGCACGGCGGCGATCATCGGGGTCCGCACGTCGAACAGCTCCGCCGCCCGCCGGTAGAGGCGCTCCGCCGCGGCCACGTGATCGCGGGCGAACTCGCCACCGCCGAAGTCCGCCCCGGCGCAGAAGTGCCGGCCCTCGGACGCCAGCACGATCACCCGGCAGGCCGGGTCGTCATCGAGACCCGTCGCCGCCTCGACGACCTGGCCGATCAGCGTCTCGTCGAAGTGGTTGGCCGGCGGCCGCCGCATCTCGAGCAGCGCCACACCATCGGAGACCGAGACCGAGAGATCCACGCCCTCATCGTCGCACGTGCATGATCAGCAGGGCGGACCGTACCGCAAAGTGTGATTCTCGATTTACATTGTGGGCACTTCGCCACCGAAGCAGGAGGACCGACACGTGCTCACTCCGGAACAGATCAACGTCCTGCGACTGCTCTGCGACACCGTGGTTCCCTCGATCCCACACCCCGACGACCACGACGGGTTCTGGGCCCGGAAAGCCACCGACACCGGCGCCGACCAGGGAGTCCTCGCCCTGATCGCCGGAATTCCGGCCGAACACCGGCAGGGTCTCGCCGCCCTTTTCGACGCGCTTGCCGCCAACGGTTTCACCACCGCCCCGCAGGCCGCCCGCGAGCAGATGCTGGCGGCGATCCCGGAGACCGGGCCGCTGGTCAGCATGATCCTGCTGATGACGTACGGCCTGGCCGGCCCGGACGGACGGAACCCGAACTGGGACCGGCTCGGCTATCCGGGCGCCGCGCCGGCCACAGCGCCGGGTGGCCGTACGATATCGGCTTTGAAAATCGACGGAGACCAGGACCTGACCGCGGACGCCGTGGTGATCGGATCCGGCGCCGGAGGCGGATTGATCGCCGGGCGGCTCGCCGCCGCCGGCTTGCGCGTGGTCGTCCTGGAAGCCGGCCGGCACCGCACCGAGGCCGACTTCCATCAGCTGGAACTCGCCGCCTACCAGGCGTCCTACTGGCGCGGCGGCCCGGCGCCGACCGCCGACGGCAACATCAACCTGGTGGCCGGCGCCGGTGTCGGCGGCGGCACCGTGATCAACTGGACCAACTGCCTGAAGACCAGGGATGGGGTACGGCGGCAGTGGGCCACCGAGCACGGCCTCACCGACGTGGCGACCCCGGATTTCGACAGGCACCTGGACGCGGTGTGGCGGGAACTGTCGGTCAACGACAGGTGTTCCGAGTTCAACCGGATCCACGAGGCGATGTCGCGGGGAGCGGAGAAGCTCGGCTGGTCGTTCGCCACGATCTTCCGCAACTGGGACGAGAAACGGCACGACCCGGTGGTCGCCGGGCACCTTGGGTTCGGTGACCCGTCCGGGGCGAAACAGTCGACGCTCAAGGTCTACCTGGAACCGGCTGTCCTCGACCACGGCGCCCAGCTGATCGACGACTGCCGGGTCGAGCGGATCCTCGTCGAGGGCGGGCGTGCCGCCGGGGTCGTCGGGCGGACCGGCGCTTCCGGCGCGACCGTCACGGTGCGTGCGCCGATCGTCGTCGTCGCGGCCGGCGCCCTGGAATCGCCGGGTGTGCTGCTGCGCTCCGGGATCGGCGGTCCGGCCGTCGGGCGGTACCTGCGACTGCACCCGTGCACGGTCACCATGGGTGACTACGGCCAGGACATGCGCGGCTGGTGGGGGCCGCCGCAGGCCGGGCTGGTCAACGAGTTCGCCGAGGTCGACGACGGGTACGGGTTCCTGATGGAGAGCGTCCAGTACGCGACCGGGCTCGGCGCGTCGTCGGTGCCGTTCACCTCGCCCGCCGAGCACAAGGAGGCGATGGCCGGGTACCGCAACAACGGGTCGTACATCGGGCTGATCCGTGATCACGGGCACGGCCGGATCACCCTCGACCCGGCCGGGAACACCGTCGCCTGGTACGACCTCACCGACGAACGCGACGTCCGCAACACCCACCGGGCGCTGGAGGCGCAGATCCACCTGCACCGGGCCGGTGGGGCGCGGCGGATCCAGGTGTTCGGGCGCGGGCTCGGGCCGTGGACCGAGGGCGAGGACCTGGACGCCTACCTCGCCCAGGTCAAACGGGTGCCGTTGCAGGCCGGGGGCATGACGCTGTTCTCGGCGCACCAGATGGGCAGCTGCCGGATGGGTTCCGACCCGGCCACGAGCGTCGCCGATCCGCGTGGGGAACTGCACGACACGCCCGGCGTGTGGATCGGTGACGCGTCGGCGTTCCCGACACCGTCCGGCACCAACCCGATGATCACCATCATGGCGCTGGCGTCGCGGACGGCAGCGAACATCACGTCCTGAAGACTGTCAGCTCGACACGGCGGTTGGTGGCCCGGTGCTCGGCGGTGTCGTTCGGCGCCGCCGGGCGGGCCTCGCCGTAGCCGGTCACGGTCATCCGGCCGGCCGCCACCCCGAACTCCCGCAACGCGGCCCGGACGGCATCCGCCCGATCCCGGCTGAGCCGCAGGTTCGTCTCCTTCGAACCCCGCGCGTCGGTGTGCCCGTCGATCCGGATCCGGGCGTCCGGATGATCCGCGAGCAGGGCCGCGGCCTTGCGCAGGGCGGCGCGCGACGCGGCGGTCAGTTCGTCACCGCCAGTTCCAAACCGCAGCGGGGGTACGACGGAAAGCTGCTCCCGAACCAGGTAGAGCTCGAGTGTGGCCTTCACGTCCTCGGCCGCGGCGACGACCTGCTCGGGTGCTTTCGCCGGTGGAAGCACCCGGGCCGGGATCACCCGGGTGTCGACCGCGCGCACCCCGGAGACCGCCTCGACGATCGTCCGGGCCTGCGCGGCGTCGGCCTCCGAGGCGGTGATCACCCCGTCCTGTCCGGTGAACGAGACCTGTGTGCCGGTCTGCCCGGCGGCGGCCAGGGCGGCGGTCGCCCGCCGGGTGAGGTCGTCCTCGATGCGGTGGCGGTTGGGCCCGAGCTGGGCGGTGACGATCGCGGCGAGTCCGAGCAGGACGACCAGGCCGGCGATCCAGCGGCTGACGGCCCGGCTCATCGGGTGCCAGCCGTCTCGTCAGCACCCGCCGTGGCCGGGGCGCCAGCCGTAGCCGGGGCGCCGGCCGTGGTCCCGGCGCCGGCCGAGGTCGCGGCGCCCGCCGGGGCAGCGGTGTCGGACGGGGCAGCGGTGTCGGACGGGCGCGGCCTCGGCCTCGGTCGCGGTTTGCCGGCCGGGGGAATGGCGGCCCGCTGTGGCGTCGCGGCCGACGGGGCTGTGGCGATCGACGGGGCTGTGGCGGTCGGCCGGGTCGTGTCGCGGCCCGCGATCAGGCGGGCGGTCAGTTCCGCGAACGCGGCCTCGTCACCGTCGGCGAGCAGACGTGCCTGGCGGCTCCAGGTGCTCAGGCTCGGTGCGAAGCTGAGCCCGGCCGCCCGGACCGCGTTCCGCTTGGTGTCGTCATCGGAGGTGGCGAGCTGTTCGAAGGTGCGGATCCCGGCGGCCCGCAGCGCATTCGCCATGGCCGGTCCGATGCCCTCGATGCGCTCCAATTCGTCGGCGATTACCGGCGCCGGTTCCGCCTTTTTCGCGGGCCACCGGGAAAGGCGTCCGGCAATGACACCGAGAGCGAATGCGAGCAGGATGAAGACGAGCGACTGGCCGACGAACCAGGCCACGATGACCTCCGGAAACGCGTGGGAAACCGCACCTTCACGCCTGCATGCGAAGGCAGTGCGGCAACGGTTTCCCGCGTCCGGGAGCCGTGATGACGCGATCATGCTAACGGTCATGATCGCCATTTACAAAATGGACGGTCGACGTCTTTGAGTGATTACTTCGCTACAATTTCAGCGGCCGATGAGCATCAGTTTGGCGGCGGCGTCCCGAGCCAGGAGGAAGCCGACGATCCCGACGATCCAGGCGATCGTCTCGCTGTTGGACATCCAGTTGGCGACCCGGGTCAGCAGCGGGTCGAGGCGTTTCCCGGCGAGCAGCCGCCCGGCCAGCAGCACCAACGCCGGCGTGATCATCACCAGGCAGTATCCGGCGAGCGTCAGGGCCACCGTGGCCGACGGCAGCGCCGCCGTGGTGATCAGGCCGATCGCGGCGATGTACGGCAGCATCGACCCCACCTCCACGGCGGCCGCGGTCAGCGCCAGCCCGGCCAGCGGCAGCGCGCCACCCTCGTCGTTGAGGGCCCGCTCCCGCCACCTGTGCATGCGCCCCTGCCCGGCCGGCTTCCGGTTGCGGCCCATCACGAAACTCCAGAAGAACAGCGCCACCCCGAGCACCAGCTGCGCCCACTGCACCGGGCGGGTCGCGAGCACGGCGCTGATCTGCGGGAGCAGGGCGCCGGCGCTGAGGGTGACGATCAGGCCGAGTGCGAAGTAGAAGGCGGCGACCGTACCCAGAAAGATCAGAATGCGACCGGAACGCACCGGGCCCGGATGCAGCAGCAGCCAGATCGGGATGAGCAGGGTCCCGAAGCTCGTCGAGTCGATCAGTGCGAGGACGGCCAGCGAGGCCAGCAGAGTGGCATCCATGGTTGTCATGATGTCGGGGCTCCGGCGCCCGGCGCGTCCGCCGAAGGATGCGCCGCCGCGTACATCTTTGGATGGACGCCGCACGTGGCCGGCCGTGATGGGATGGGCGTCGTGAACGTGCGGGAGCTGCTGCGGAAGGACTACGTCCCGGCCCTCAGCACGTTCGCCGCCGGGGTGCTGCTCGACGTCGTCGGCCTGACCGACGTCTGGGACATCCCGCACGCCGACGCCCCGGAGAGCTGGCACCTGGCCCCGCTGGCCGCCGGATGCCTCGCGATGCTCGCCGCTCGCCGCCACCCGATGCTCGCGCTCGGCGCCGGGACCTGCGCGTTCGCGGTCGACCTGGTCCTCGGCGGCAGCATCGCCTTCATCCTGGTGATCTTCGATCTGCTGTTCTCGGTGGGCCGGTTCGCGTCGCCCCGGGCCCGGGCCGCCGTGACCACCGCCGTGTTCGTGCTGGTCGGCACGGTCAGCGTGGTCGGCGGACTGGCCGCCGGTGGGATGCGGTTCGTGGTCTTCCTGTTCCTGCAACTGACGTCGGTGCTGTTCGTGCCGCTGTGGTGGGCCGCCAACATCCGCCAGCAGCAGCAGATCGGCGCCCTCGACGCGGAACGCATCGCCGGCGAGGCGGTCGTCGCCGAACGCGCCGCGATGGCCCGCGACCTGCACGACGTGATCGCCGCACACCTCGCCACCACGGCCATGCACTCCGGGGCGGCGCTGGCCATGCCCCCGGAGACCGGCCGGGACCGCGCCGCCCTGCAAGCGGTCCGGACCAGTAGCCTCGCCGCCCTGGAGGAGATGCGATCGATGATCCTGCTGTTGCGTGCGGACGCCTCCGCCACCGGCCGGGACGCGGTGCTGCCCGGCGGCCTGGACCGGCTGCCCGACCTGGTGGCCGCCGCGACCGCCGGTGGGCTGCGGGTCGACGTGCGGACCGGCGACGTGCCGGACGTCCCGGTGGTGGTGGCGCACACCGTCTACGGCATCGTCCGGGAGTCGCTGACCAACGCCGGCAAACACGCCCCCGGCTGCGAGGTCGACCTGGACGTGCGACGCGACGGCGGCCGGGTCACGGTCACCGTCACCAACACGCTGACCAGGGCCGGTCTCGACCATCAGGCGCTGAGTGCGGGCACCGGCCTGTGGTCCATCCGCGAGCGGGCGGCCCTGCTCGGCGGCTCACTGACCGCCGGCCCGTCCGGCGACCGCTGGCGCGTCCAGGCCTCCCTGCCCTTGGCCGCCGCATGATCCGCGGTGGGTTCGGCGTCGATTTTGAAGGGCGGGCCGCATGATTCGGGTGCTGGTTGCTGATGATCATGCCGCGATCCGGGCCGGCATGCGGCTCATGCTGGAACAGGCCGACGACATCGAGGTGGTCGGGGAGGCCGCCGACGGCGCGGTCGCGATCCGGCAGGCGAGCGCGCTACGGCCGGACGTCGTGCTGATGGACATCCGGATGCCCGGCACCGACGGCATCCAGGCCACCCGGCAGATCACCGCGGCCGGGCTGGCCGACGTGCTGATCCTGACCACGTTCGACCTCGACGACTACCTGTTCGGCGCGCTGCGGGCCGGCGCGGCCGGGTTCCTGCTCAAGTCGGTCGAGCCGGCCGCCCTGGTCGAGGCGGTCCGGCGGGTCGCCGCCGGGGACGGTTTCCTCGCGCCGGAGGTGACCCGCCGGCTGCTCACCGCGTTCGTCACCGCGACACCACGCCCGGCCCGGGCGCCCTCGTCCCTGAACGAGCTGACCAGCCGGGAACGCGACGTGCTCGCCGGTCTGGGCCGCGGCCTCTCCAACGCCGACCTGGCCGCCGACCTGTCGATCACCGAGGCCACCGCGAAGACCCACGTCTCCCGGGTCCTGGCCAAACTCGGCTGCACCTCCCGGGTCCAGGCCGCGATCCTGGCCCGCGAAGCCGGCCTGGCCTGACACCCCTTCTCCCGCGATCTTGCGGACTTCCGGCACCCTCGAGGTCGCCACTTGTGAAGCGACATTGCGGGTCAGGGCCGCAGCCGAAGTGAATCTTGCGTTCGCCCTGGTCAGCGTCATCCTCAGCGAACTCTGCAAGATCACCGTGAGGTCTGATGACTTTGGGTGGCCGTCCAGAGGGCGATGCCGGGAGCGGGCCGCCGAGAGCGAGTCCGTCGGCCGCAGCGATGGCCGGCGCACACGTTCGCCGGGCCGCAGCGGTGGTCAGCGCGCACGTTCGCCGGGCCGGAGCGACGGCCAGCGCGCACGTTCGCCGGGCCGCAGCGACGGCCAGCGCACACGTTCGCCGATCGTGTGCGCCTGCTTCGCTCCGACGGGGACAGGCGCACACGTTGTGCCGTCCGTGTGCGCCCGTCATCGCTCCGACGAGGGTGAAGTCGCACGTTGCCGCATTGTGTGCGCTGGTCGTCGCGCGCCGGAGACCATGCCGGGCCGGGCACCGGCGACCGCGACGAACAGGCCCCAGGTCGCGGAGGGCAAGGTTCGTCGATGTTCCTTACCGCGGTCCATCCCGACGGACACCCGGTGCACTGTCACCGTCGGCGGCGTCTATAAGGCCGTCGCGACCGACGCAATCGATTCCCCAAATGGCGAAACTCGAGCGGAACACCTGGCCCGCCGAACTCCCAAGATCGAGGTCCGCTTCAGCTTCTGACGACGATGCCCAGCGCCCCGGCCAGCACATAGGACAGGCCGATCAGATCGTCGGGGTGCACGATCGCGCCGGTCCAGCTGGTGATGCCGCCGATCCCGGCCAGCTCGCAACGCTCGAACCGGGCGCCCTGCATGGTGGCCCCGCTGAACTGGGCCCCGGTCAGGTCACAGTCGGTGAACCGGGCCCCGCGCAGATCCGCGTTGGCGAAGTCGGCGCCGGTGAGGTTGCAGCCGGTCAGCGCCACCGCGTCGAAGCGGGCCATCCGCCAGTTCGTCAGGTCGATCTTGCTGTCGGTGATCGTCACGTCGCGGAGCAGCCCGCCGTTCCAGGCCAGCCCGGTCATCCGGCAGCCGGTCAGCGCGACCCGTTCCATCGTCGCGTTCTCGGCGCGCAGGTTCGACCAGTCGGAACGCTCCACCACACAGTCGGTGAGCCGCACCTTCGGCAGCGTCGCCCCGGCCAGCCGCGCTGATCGGAAACGGACCTGACCGAACTCGACCGACTGCGCGAACACCCCGGACAGATCGGCGTCGGCGAACATCACCTTCTCGTGCAGATCCTCCGACTCGAGGTCGAAGAGAACCTCCGGAAGCGCCTCGGGCACGATGGGCGCCCGAGGCGAGGCAGTGGAAGCCCCGAACCGTGACATCAGGCCACTCTACGAGGACGCACATGGACGACATGATCTGGGACGCCGCCCGCCGCTGGCAGCAGTTCCTCGACGACCAGAACGGCAACGACCCCCTGGAGATCGCCTGCCGGATCATGAAGATCAACGAGGAGGCGGGCGAGGTCACCCAGGCCTGGATCGGCATGCTCGGCCAGAACCCCCGCAAGGGCGTCACCCACACGAAGGACGACGTGGTGGGCGAACTGGCCGACGTCGTCTTCACCGCCCTGGTGGCGATCGCGAGCCTCGGCGCCGACCCCCGCCAGGCGATCCAAGACGTAGTAAAAAAGGCAAACACCTACATCACCCCTTAGCGGGTACGGCCACCCCTCCCCGCCGATCCACCCGGTCCCGAAGCACACCGCGACGCAGGCCCGGGGCCCCGACCGCAACGCGCCCGCCGGGCTGAAGCCGCCGATCACCGCCCAAAGACCCCCAGCCGTCGCCCACAACGGTTATCCCACCTGCTTTCCCGTGGTGAGCGACGGCCAGGGCCGTCCGGCTCGCCGCCGAGACCGCCAGCCGTCGCTCACCGCGGGAATGCGCGTGCGATAACCGCCGTAGGCGACGGCTGGGGCCGTGAGGCTCGCCGCCGAGACCGTCGGCCGTCGCTCACCGCGGGAATGTGCGTGCGGTAACCGTTGTGGGCGACGGCTGGGGCCGTTCGGTTCGCGGCTGGGACCGTCGGCCGTCGCTCACGGCGGGAATGTGCGTGCGATAACCGTGATGGGCGACGGCTGGCGGTCTTGGGAACGGACGCATATGCCCGGCGGCCGCTGTGAAGGCCGGACGGGCCGCCTGCGTCGCGGGGTAGCCAGGGGACGGGGCTGTTCGGCGTGGGGCGGGTGGGCGTACCGGAGCGGGGGTTTGATCTTGGGGTGATGCTTGCCTCGCGGGGTGACCTGGCGGTGGGCGGGCGGGTTAGGTTTCTAGACTTCGGTGGCCGGTAGACGAATTGTGGAAGGACGCCTCGACGTGACCCTGACCCAGCACGCCCCCGCCTCGCACGAGACGCCGCCGAGCCCCGGTGACCAGGCGGTGCTCATCGTGCACGGGCGCGACCGGACCGGGATCGTGGCGGCCCTCAGCGCGGTGCTCGGGCGGCACGGGGCGAACATCGTGTCGCTCGACCAGTACTCGGACAATCCGCAGGGTGGCGCGTTCTTCCAGCGGACCGTGTTCGGGCGGCCGGACCTCAAGGCGGCGCTCCCGGCGATCGAGGAGGACCTGCGGCAGGAGCTGGCGAACGGGTTCGAGCTGGAGTACACGGTGCGGGACCTGTCGGTCCCGAAGCGGGTGGCGATCTTCGCCTCCAAGGCCGATCACTGCCTGCTCGACCTGCTGTGGCGTAACCGGCGGGGTGAGCTGCCGATCAACATCAGCATGGTCATCTCGAACCACGCGCACACCGCCGACGAGGTGCGCTCGTTCGGGATCCCGTTCTTCCACGTGCCGTCGCAGGGACCGGACAAGTCGGCCGCCGAGGCGCAGCACCTTCAGCTGCTGACCGGCAACGTCGACTTCATCGTGCTGGCCCGTTACATGCAGATCCTGTCGGGTGACTTCATCACGAAGGTCGGCGTGCCGATCATCAACATCCACCACAGTTTCCTGCCGGCGTTCATCGGCGCCGACCCGTACGCGAAGGCCCAGCACCGCGGGGTGAAGCTGGTCGGGGCGACCGCCCACTACGTGACCGAGGACCTGGACGAGGGCCCGATCATCGAGCAGGACGTGGTCCGGGTGAACCACGCGCACACCGTCGCCGAGCTGCGCCGCCGGGGCGCCGACGTGGAGCGCGCGGTGCTGTCCCGGGCGGTGCTGTGGCACGCCGAGGACCGGGTCATCCGGCACGGCAACCACACGATCGTCTTCCAGTAGGGGTTCAGCGGCGCCACCAGGGGCGTCTCGCCGGCGGCCGGGTACGGGCGATGCCGCGCAACAGCGCGTGCGGGTCGCGGACGATCTGTGCAGGGGCCAGGCCCAGGTCGGACAGGGCGGTGCTGACCTGGGCGTCCTCGCCGACCTGGACGACCGTGCCGACCCGGTCGACACCGGCGTCGGCGAGCAGCAGCTTGACCGTGTCCGGCAGGCGGTCCAGGTGGACGGCCTTGGCCGCGGCCAGGTCGTCGCGGGTCAGGACGACCGCCTGATGCGGTTCGGGCAGCAGCATCGCGGCCCGGCGTTGCAGGCCCAGGGTGGCCCGGGCGCGTTCGATCTCCCGGGTCAGCCGCCAGTCGTCGGGGTCGGCCTCGGCGCCGCCACGGGCCGCCGCCACCCGCAGCAGGGCCTCGTCGATCGCCGGTGCGCCGGGCGCGCGTACGGCGGTGGCGGCCAGTTGCCGTTGACCGTCCAGCACGGTGATCTCCGGCCAGGCGGAACCGGCCATGCACACCAGCACCGGCCCGGATCCGGCCGGCGCGGCAGCCGCGGCGGCGGCGGTGGAGACGATGCGGGGGCGGGGGAGCCCGGCGGTGGCGGCGGCCTGTTCGAGGCGGGCGCGGGCCGGCCGGTCCCATTCGTGGGCGGTGACGACGGTGAGGGCGGCCGGTCGTCCGGTGCGTTCGGTGACGTGGGCGAGGACCGCGGCGACGGCTGCCGGTGGACCGCCGTGCCGGAGCAGTGTCATCGGATCTGGTCGATACGCCTCGGGGTTCGCGAGACCGGTGGTGAGGGCGGCGACACCGGCGGTGTAGACGCCGGATCCCTGGAAGACCCCGCTGGGTGCGCGGGCCCGCCCGTCGAAGAGGACGGGCCGGTCGAAACCCTCGGACTCGAACACCGCGGTGACCCACCATGCGGCGATGTCGACGACCACAAGATCCGTCGCTGGCATGTCCGGCAGTGTCTCAAATGGACGAATCTTCCGGCACTCCTTGTCCGGAATTTTCCACGCATAGTGATAGATCGTCAACACTACGTTAGTCTGGCCGGATCGGTTCAGGAGCAGGCCGGTTCGTAACGCAGCGTGGGCACGTGACCGGCCCATTCGCCCTCGGTGAGGCCGCCCTGGCGCAGGCAGGCCTCGGCGTGCGGATCGCGCAGCGTCATCTGCAGGGCGCTCACGTCCCAGACCGTCGTGCCGCCCGGGTCACCGACCGTCAGCAGCGGCCCGCGCGGGCTGAACGCGGCCGACGTCGGCCGGCCCGGCAGCACCGCCACCAGCAGCGGGTCGGCGCCGG
The DNA here is from genome assembly GCF_040638175.1 of Actinoplanes sp. NPDC026670. Taxonomy (NCBI): domain Bacteria; kingdom Bacillati; phylum Actinomycetota; class Actinomycetes; order Micromonosporales; family Micromonosporaceae; genus Actinoplanes; species Actinoplanes sp. NPDC026670. The sequence continues at coordinate 10,842 of NZ_JBEZXU010000106.1, read as the reverse complement.
GAGGCAGGCTCCACAACTCGGTGCCGGACCGGCCGGTGATCGCCAGCAGGGCGCCGTCGGCGGACAGCGTGACCGCGCCGACCCCGGCCACCCGGTTGCCCGGCCGGGGCGCCGAGCGGACCGTTCCGGCGGTCCAGGTGACCACGTTGCGGTCGACGGTGACCACCGTGCCGGCGCGGGCCTCGAGCGCCTGCACACCACCCTGGGCGGCCAGGGTCGCGGCGCGCCGTGGGGCGACCGGATCCGCCAGGTCCCAGACGGTCAGCGCCGACTCCGCGCCGCCGTTGTCGTCGGCGATCACCAGCCGGCCGGTGACCTGGTCGAACACGACCGCGGCCACGTACGCGGCGGGGATCTCGGCGAGCGGTATCGGCTCGGCGCCGGCCGCCACCTTGTAGATCAGCACCCGCTCGCCGTCACGCAGCACCGCCGCCAGGCCACGATCCGGGTCGGCGTCGACCACGCCGTCCAGCATCCGCCGGGGATCGTTTCCGGACAGGTCGTAGACCGAGCCGCTGGCGTAGAGCAGCCCGGCCGACGGGCGGACCCGGGACGCCCCGGACGACGCCCGGAACCCCGGCCGGGCCGCCACCGGCCGGGACGGGTCACGCAGATCCCAGAACTCGATCCGCCCGCCACCGAGCGCCGCCACCGCCAGCACGTCCGCGCTGGAGACGCCGACCAGCCGGATCGGGTCCGGGTCGGCGTCGATCCGGGACCGCTGGACCGGGGCGAACGGGGCCACCCGCCACACCGCCGCCGCGCGGGCCGCACCCTGCCAGCCCGCGGTCAGCAGCCGGTGGCCGTCCGGGCTGAAGTCGATCGAGGAGATCCAGCCGCCGTCGCGGCGCAGCGTACGCAGCGGCTGCGGACTGGCCGGCTCGGCGACGCTCCACAGTCCGACGGTCCGCTCCTCACTGCCGACCGCCAGCAGCGTCCCGGACCTGTCGAACGCCACCGTCGTCGGCGTCCCACCGTCGGCCGCGAACGTCGACAGCAGCCGGGGCCGGGCCGGGTCGGCCAGATCGTAGAGGCGCACCCCGTCGCTGACCGTCGCCGCCGCGAGCCGCCGTCCGTCCGGGCTGAACGCCAGGTTGATCACCGCGTCGGCGTCGGTGATCACCGAGATCCGCCGTGGTGTGCCGTCCGCCGCCCACACCGTGAGCAGCTCACCCTCGGCCACCCCGGCGAGCAGCCGGCCGTCCGCGCTGAGCCGCGCGCCGCCCCGGGTCGCGGTGCCGGCCGGGGCGCTCCACACCGATTTCGGGCGCGCCCGGTCCCGGACGTCCCACAGCTCGATCCGGTCGGCCACGGTGAGCAGCCGGTCGCCGCTGAACTGCACCCCGTCCCACGCCTGCCCGGTCAGCTCGGCCACCGGATACGCCCCGGCGGTGTCCCACAGCTGAAGCCGGGCCCCGGCGGTGGCGATCGTCCGCCCGTCCGGGCTGAACGACAGATCCGTGGTCTCCTGACCGGCCGTGGCCAGCGCGCCCACCCTGATGAAACGGGCGCCCTGCACCGACCACAGTCCCACGTCACCGGCTCCGGCGGCGGCCACCATCGTCCCGTCCGGCCGGAACTCGGTGGTGTACGCGGCCTCGTCCGGGTTCAGCTCACCCTCGTAGCCGGTGGCCAGGGCGGCGTCGATCGCGGCCCGGCCCCGATCCGACGGGCTGACCGTCTCCGCGCTCACCGCCAGCCGCAACGCCAGACCCGGATCGGTGTCCAGGGCCTTCGCCGACCGGTCCAGCAGATCCCGCTGCACCAGAGCGCGATCCTGCCGGACCACCTCGTCCGACGAACGGGCCAGCGCGACACCGGCGGCCACCAGCAGACCCGCCACCAGCACGGCCGCGGCCCGGCCCAGCCAGCGGCGGGTCCGGCGGTTCCCGGCCTGCGCGGCCAGGGCCACCTTGCGCAGTTCCGGGGCCATGTCCGGGCGACCCGCCGACAGCAGGGCGTCGAGCAGCCCGTTCGCGGTCGGGCGCCGGGCCGGGTCCTTCTCCAGGGCGGCCGCGGCCAGCCGGCGCAGCGGCTCCGGAACACCGTCCAGGTCGGGTGGCTGGGTGAGGATCCGGCCGATCGTCGCCAGCGGGGACTCACCGCCGAACGGGGTACGGCCGGTGGCCGCGAACCCGACCAGCACACCCCACGCGAACACGTCCGCGGGCGGGCCGACCCGGCCACGACGGTCGGTGTCCAGGCACTCCGGCGCCAGATAGCCGATCGTGCCGACCACGTGATCCGGGCCGGTCAGCTCGGCGCTCAGATCGGTGCCACGGGCGATCCCGAAGTCGATCACCTTCGGCAGGCCGACCGCGAGCAGCACGTTCGCCGGTTTCAGGTCGCGGTGCACGACGCCCGCCCCGTGGATGGCGACCAGCGCGGTGGCCACGCCGACGGCCACCGCGTACGCCTCGGAGGGTGGCAGCGGGCCGTTCTCCCGGACCACCTCGGCCAGGCTCGGCCCGTCGACGTATTCGACGACCAGGTACGGCGGATCGTGCTCCAGATCGTCGTGCAGCACCGCCGCCGTGCAGAACGGCGGCACCTGCCGGGCCCGGCGCACCTCACTGCGGAACCGGGCCAGGAACCTCGGATCGGCGGCCTGCTCCGGCCGGACCACCTTGATCGCGACCCGCCGCCCGTCCGGCGACCGGCCCAGGTAGACGGTGCCCATCCCGCCGGACCCGAGCCGCCCGGCGAGCACGTGCTCCCCGAGCCGCTCCGGGTCGCCGGCCAGCAACGGGGTCACGGGCACGGTCAGCTCACCGTCCCGGTGGTGTGCGACCGGCATCCCATGGTGAAGAGTCTCGATAGGATGAACGGGTCCCGTCAACGCCACGGTGGCGGGGTTTCTGTCGTACCCCCGTGATGGAATCCGGGCATGCCGACGCACCGCATCCCGACCGTCCGGGCGGCTCCGACGCATCCGGTCGACGTGCTGCTCCTGCTCACCGACGGTGACCATGTCCTGCTGGCGCTGCGCTCCGGCACCGGTTATGCCGACGGTCAATGGAATCTTCCGTCCGGCAAGCTGGAGCACGGGGAGGACGCGCTGACCGCCCTGCGCCGGGAGGCGGCCGAGGAGGTCGGCTTGCGGCTGTCCGCCGACGAGCCACGGCTGGTCACCACGGTCCATCACCGCACGCCGTCCGGTCACGCCCGGGTCGGGTTGACCTTCCAGGCCCGGCACGATCCGGCGCGGCACGGTGTCCCGGTCAACGCCGAGCCGCACAAGTGCGCGCGGATCGAGTGGTTCCGGTGGGATGAGCTGCCCGCCTCGACCTATCCGTATTCGGCGGCGTGTGTCACGGCCTGGCGGGCCGGCGTGCCGCTGACCCTGAGCGGCTGGTGATCACGGTGTGTCCCGGGGGAGTCCCATCGTCGGGTGCGGGTGACCGCCCAGCGCCGACGAGAGGGTGTCGACCATCTCCCAGTATTCCGGCTCATCGTTCAGCGAGGCCTGACTCGCCAGCCGGGTGATCACCGAGGTCCACTCCGCACCGGTCAGGCTGACCGCGGCCGATCCGGACTTCTTGCCGGCTGCGTCGGCGATCGGATCGAGATGAGCCTCGTCCGGCCGCTGTGCCCGCAGGACCGTTCGCCAGCCGGCGACCGGGATGGTGACCTGGTAGTCCTCCTCGTCCGCCAGGCCCAGGTCGTCCCGGGTCTCCTCGGCGACGGTGAACAGGCACCACGGCGACCAGTCACCAGCGGCCACGTCCTGCGGTGTGCCCTTGACCCGCCACATGTAGGTCTTGCCCTGCTCCAGCGGCTGGATCAGGCGGAGGCTCAGCTCCGCCTGCTGTCCCGGGCCGATGGGCGAGCCGGCGCGTTCGATGGTGAGGGAGACGGGCGTGTTGGCCTCCGTGAGCTGAAAGGTCGGCTCGATCCGCCGCAGGCCGGGCACCTGGACGAAGGAGGCGGACAGGGTCGGATACACGATGTCCACCTCCTTCGGCGCCGGCGTGTCGACCACGCAGGCAGCGCTGTCGGTGGCCAGGGCGTCCGGCAGCGCCGCCCCGAAGAACCGGGGGTCGCTCCGGTCCGCTGACTGCTCGCGGAACGACGCTTCCGGGTTCCCGGCCGGGTAGCCGCATGTCGTCCGCACGTTCTGGCCCGTCGCCGCGGCGATGGCGAACTGGCAGTCGACCAGGCGCATCGCCGTCGTCGCGGTCGGGGTCGGGGTCGCGACCACGGGCACCGAGGTGTCGCCGGGCGAACGGGTCACCACGGTGACGGTGATCGCGGCTGCCACCAGCACGGCCGTCCCGGCAACGATCCAGAGCCGCCGCTCGGGTCTCCGCGCCGGCTGTTCGGCGGGCTTGTCGGGCGGCGGCGGGCTCGAGGGCTGATCGGGTGGAGCTGCCCGGAGCCGTCGATCGACGTACACCGCGGCGGCCCCGGCGATGGCGGCGCCGGTCACGGCGAGCAGGGCCACCCGCCAGACACGGCGGGGCGGCGGCTGGCGCGGCGTCGTCATGGCTTGGCGGATCGGCCGGGTGGCGACGGATCCGAGGAAATTCAGGAAACCTGCTCCGGGGTCAGACCAAGCAGATCAACGACGTGCAGGGCCCGGCGTACGGACTCGTCGACCACCGCCGGGCGGATCCACGACGACGGCACCTCGATCGTGAACAGTGTGCGGCCCCGGGCCGTCCACGGCGGGATGTCGCTGTTCAGGAGAGCGAGCCGCAGCGCGGAGCTGTTCAGCAGTGGTGAGTCGCCGACCCGGTCGAACTTGTTGCGCATCGCCATCGACGGCACCTCGACCGGCAGATGCACGACCACGAAGACGCCCTTGCCGCGTTCCGGGCCGACCGCGCCGGCCAGGGCGTTCCCGGTCCACCTGATCTCACCCGCGGTGATCGGGAAACCGCCAGACTCGAACGACCACGCCCGCAACACCCGGATCGTGCCGCGCAGCCGCAGGTCGGTCCACGGCCACTCGCGGCCCACCGGGTCGACCGGCTCCCAGCCGGACTCCTCGAGGTGCCGGTCCATCGCCAGGACCGCGCCGGTCCGGTTGACCAGTTTGATCAAGAACGGGGTGGCGATGAGGAGCAGCAGCCCACCCCACGTCTGTCCCGGATAGCCGTAGAAGAGCGTCCGCAACCCCAGATCGGCGTACGACATCACGTACCCGACCGCCAGGGTGGCGAGCACCGTCAGGACGACACCGCCCAGGAAGCGGCCCGCCGCGCGCAAGTTCAGGCCGCCACGCCGGCCCGGCCGTTGGACCGGACCTCGGCGTTGAGCTCCAGCAGCTTGGCGACCAGCAGGGCCCGCCGGACCGCCGAGCCGATCAGGGCCGGGGTGACCCCCTCGTACGCCGGCTCGACGGTGAACAGGCACTGCTCGCGGACCGTCCACGGTGGGATCCGCCGGGTCAGGAACGCCTTGCGCAGTTCGGCCCGGTCGAGCAGCGGCGAGTCACCGACCCGCTCGAACGGCACGTGATAGGCCATCGACGGCACGGGTACGGGCAGGTGCACCACCACGACCACGCCCCGGCCGTCGGTGTCGTCGGTGGCGCCGCCGAACCCCCGGCCGGTCCAGCGCACCTCGCCGGCGGTGACCGGGAACCCGCCGGCGGTGAACGACCACGCCTGGCGCACCCGGATCGTGCCGCCACCAGCCGGTTCGGCCCACGGCCACTTCCGCCGGCCTGCACGTTGTTGGAGAGAGTCGGTGCGTTCCCAGCCGGCCGATTCGGCGTGCCGGGCCAGCACTCCGGCCGGGCGGGTCCGGTCGGCCAGTAGGCTCAGGAAACACGCGGCGACCAGGAGAAGCCACACCACCCACATCCGGCCCGGTGTGGTGTCGCTGAGCGCGTCGGCGCCGGTCATGAAGATCAGCCCCAGCCCGCACACGGCGCCGAACCAGGTGACCGCGGCCAGCACGGTGAGCGCCCAGCGTCCCAGCAGACGGGTCCAGCGACGCAACGACATCGGCATTCCCCAAGATCGAACCAGCGGGCGCCGCACACGATAGCGACGTTCGTCACCACGATCGAGCCCAGGGCCGTACGCCGCAAGACCCGGCCGTCGCATCAGGGCAACAGAATCAGCGCCGCCCGGGCCAGGATGCGCACCCGGTCCCACTCCGGACGGGTGGCCAGCGCCTCCGCGGTCCACAGCGCACGCTGGTGGTCGCCGCCCATGTCGGCCAGTTGCCTGTCGAGTTCGGCCAGTGCCGGCAGCGCCCCGGAGTCGATCCAGTCGCGTTCCACGAACGTGGCCAGCAACCGATGGCCCTGGTCGAACTCCAGCACCAGCTCGTCGACGACCGCGCACACCCGGCTCAGCCAGGCCACCTGCACCTCGGCGTCGGAGGCGAGGACGGCAACGGCACGCACGAACCCGAGCGCGGCCCGGGCACCCGGTTCTCCCACACGATCAGCCTCGCGCAGTTCGGTCACCATCGGCAACCCCTCGACCCCGACCGGTACACACCGCCTGGCGCGTCGGTCAGTAGCCCAGATGCTTGCGGGTCAGCTTGGCGACCTTCTCGACCAGGGTGACGCCGGCGCTCATGTTCTTGTTGCGGCGGGTCAGGACGGCCACCGACACGTCGACGGAACCGTTCTTCGCGGTGATCCGGCCGATGGTGTTGACCGCCCACAGGCCGCCGTCGGCCGTACGCGTGTCCCATCCGTTCTTGACCGTGAAGATCTCGCCCTTGCGGGTCAGGACCGGGACACCCCAGTCCTGCGCCGTGGACACCGTGTTCATCAGGGTGAACGCCGTCTTGCGGGAGCTCGTCGACAGCGGCCCCTTGGCGTCGACCAGTTCGGAGAGCAGGACGACCTGGTCGGCGGCGGTGGTCCGGGTCAGGCCCCACCGGCTGTTGACGACGGTCTGGGTGAGACCGAGGCGCTTGTTGCACTTGGTGACCGCGGTCCGGCCACCGATCCGCTGGTACAGCGACGTGGTCGCGTTGTTGTCGCTGAGCCGGATCATCGGCCGGGCCAGTTTCATCTCGGCGGCGGTCGGCGCACGGCCGGCGTCCTGAGCCTTGAGCAGCATGCAGGTGAGGATCTGCACCTTCACGATGCTCGCGGTGTCGTATTTGACCGAGCCGCGATACACGTACCGCTGACCGGTTTTGCGATCGAGGACCGCGACCGCGAAATCGCCCTTGACCGCTTTCAATGCCGCGTTGAGGTTTTTCACCCGGGTGGCCCGGTCGAGCGCCGCGGACGAGGCGGCCGGCGCCGCGGCGGAGGGCGTGGGGGTCGCGGGTTTCGCGGGCAGGACCGCGGCCGCGACGACCGGCGCCGCGGTCGCCTGGGCCGGGCCGTCACTGTCCAGACCGGCAACCACCAGGGCACCTCCGCCGATAGTGACGACCGTTGCCACCGCGAGAATCCAGACCTTCATGGCGGCCCACTCTATGGCATCGGCAGGAAATCCGCGGTCAGGGCGATCAGCGCACGCGCGGCGGCACCCGGCGGGCGATCCGCCGGAACCGCCAGCGACAACGGCCACCGCAGATCGGCGCCGGTCACCGGAATCGTCACGAGTCCCTTTCCGCCGGCGAGCAGAAAACGCGGCAGAAGAGCAACACCGAGACCATTTCGTACGTAATCCGCGCTCGTTCCGATGTCGGTGATCTCAATCGTCACGTGCCGCCGCACGCTCGCCGCCGTGAACGCCCGGTCGGCGACGTCCCGGTTGCCGTAGCCGGCGGGCAGGTCGATGAAATCGAGCCCGGCCAGGTCCTCGATCGGCACCGACGCCCGCCCGGCCAGCGGGTGATCGGGCGGCACCGCCAGGTCCATCACCGAACTGGTCAGCTCGACCAGGTGCACCCCGGCCGGCCGTGGCCCGGGCACCGACACGAACGCCAGGTCGAGCCGGTGCTCGGCGAGCAGGCCGACCAGCCCGCGCGAGCCCATCGGGGACACCGCGGTCTGGATCAGCACCCCCGGATGCCGTCTGTGGTACTCGCCGAGCAGGGCCGGCAGGTCGATCACCCGGATCGAGGTGAGCGTGCCGATCCGCAGGGTGCCGCGCAGGCCGCCGCGCACCTCGGCCACCGCGTCCCGGGCGTCGCGGGCCGCGTCGAGGGCGACCCGGGCCCGGGGGAGCAGCGCGTGGCCGGCGTCGGTGAGCCGGACCCGTTTGGCGTTGCGGTCCAGCAGCGGGGTGCCGAGTTCCCGTTCCAGCGTCTTGATCGCGGCCGACACCGCGGACTGGACCACGTGCAGGCGGGCGGCCGCGCGGGTGAAGTGCTGCTCCTCGGCGACCGCGACGAAGTATTCGAGCTGGCGGAGTTCCACGCATCGAAGTATCAACGATCGCGATCAGTACGGTCGTCAACTTTCGTTGGCGGTGATGCTCGGTGCGGCGCACAGTCGGCCCATGGCACTTCTGGAAACCCGGGTCCCGACCCGGAGCGCAGGGTTCTGGCCGGTCGCGTTCGCGTTCACCGTGGCGATGGCGTTCTCGACGGTCCCGGCGCCGCTCTACCCGCTCTACGGCTACCCGACGTTCACCGTCACCGTCGTGTTCGCGGCCTACGCGGTCGGGGTGGTGGTCAGTCTGCTGCTCGCCGGGCACGTGTCCGACCAGATCGGGCGGCGGCGGATCCTGATCCCGGCGCTCGGCCTGGAACTCGTCGCGGCGGTGCTGTTCCTCTCCGGGACGTCACTGCCCGTGCTGCTCGCGGCCCGGTTGATCACCGGGCTGGGTGTCGGGATGATCACCGCCACGGCCACCGCGCACCTGCTCGAACTCAACGGGGGTTCGCCGGCCCGGTTCGAGATCGTGTCGACGGCGGCGAACATCGGGGGCCTCGGTCTCGGCACCCTGGTGGCCGGCGTGATCGCCTCCTTCGTGGATTCGCCACTGCGTACGCCGTACCTCATCTTTGTCTTCTTGCTGGTGGCGGCCATCGCGGCGGTCTCGTCGGCGCCGGAGACCGTGCGTCCGGATCCCGGCTACCGGTACCGGCCGCAGCGGGTGACCACCGGTCGCGGCCCCGCCTATCTGGCCGCCGCGACGGGCGCGTTCGCCGCGTTCTCCGTCTTCGGTTTCTTCACCTCGGTCGCGCCCGGATTCGTCGCCGGCACCCTGCACCACGAGTCACGCGCGGTAGCCGGGCTGATCGTCTTCGTCGTCTTCGGCGGCTCGGCGGCCGCGCAGACCCTCACCACCGGGCTCAGCGCGCGACGCCGGACCACGCTCGGCCTGACCGCCCAGGCGGTCGGCACGGTCACTCTCGTGACCGGAATGCATCAGGCAAGCCTGACGGTCTTCCTGCTCGGCGGCCTGCTCGCCGCCGCGGGCGCCGGCGTCCTTTTCAAAGCCTCCATCGGTACGGTCGCCGCGCTCGCCACCACTGCGGAGCGAGGCGCGGCGCTCGCCGGGATCTTCCTGATCGCCTACCTGGCCCTGGCCGTCTCCGCCCTGGCCATCGGCATCGCCGCCGTGACCACCCCGGTGATCACGGTGATGACCTGGTTCGCGGCCGCCCTGCTGAGCATGCTGGCCACGGTGGCCGCCCTGACCCGTCAGTCGTCGAACGGCTCGGCCTGACCGTGCAACGCCCCGCAGGCCAGGCACACCGACGGATGACCCGGCACCAAGCCGCGGATCAACGGGCTGGAGTCCAGATCTGCGGCCGACAGGGTCATCTGCTCGGTGTATCTGTCGCACGTCTGGCACCGGGCTCGCACCCGCCGCCCACGACCGGATCGGATCAGCGCATCGAGGAAGGCTCCGGGGAATCTGATCGGCTCAGCCATGATCGTCCAGCCGCAGTGCCACTTCGCTCACCGGCGTCACCTTCCATGGGCTTGAGATAGCGTTCTACCGCAGACTGGATGTCGGGACTTCAATTGCAGACTTCTACCGCAGACTTCTACCGCAGACGAAGGCTGATCGGGGGCGGGGCGTGGCCGAGACGACGGTGACCGGACTGATGGCGGAGTTGGCCGCCCTCGACGATCCGAAGGCGCGCGCGATCAACGAACGGCACGGCGACGATCATGGGGTCAACCTGGGCGCGCTGCGGGCCGTCGCGAAACGCCTCAAGACCCAGCAGGACCTGGCCCGCGACCTGTGGGCGACCGGCGACAGCGCGGCCCGTCTGCTGGCGTTGCTGATCTGCCGCCCGCGCGCCTTCGACCGCGACGAGCTGGACACCATGCTGCGCGGGTCACGTACCCCGAAGGTGCAGGACTGGCTGGTCAATTACGTGGTCAAGAAGAGCCCGCACGCCGAGGCGCTGCGCGTCGCGTGGACCGCCGACCCGGACCCGGTGGTGGCGAGCGCCGGCTGGGCCCTGACCGTCGAACGCGTCGCCAGGAAACCGGACGGCCTCGACCTGGACGGCCTGCTCGACGTCATCGACGCGCGGATGAAGGACGCCCCCGACCGTCTCCAGTGGGCGATGAACCACTGCCTGGCTCAGATCGGCATCTCCCATCCGGCGCAGCGGGCCCGGGCCCTCGAGATCGGCGAACGGCTGGAAGTCCTCAAGGACTACCCGACCCCACCGAACTGCACCTCCCCGTACGCCCCGATCTGGATCACCGAGATGGTCCGCCGCCAGCAGCCCGCCTGATCCTGCGGAAATCCTGGGATCCGGCGCCGGCCCGCCGATGCACCGGGCCGTGACGACGCCGCCCCCGCATCATCGTCGGGGCGGCTGAGACGCCGGCCCGATGCCTGGAATGTCGCATTCGTGAAGAATCCGCCCGCGGTCAGCCTTGTAGATCTTGCACGGTTCTCCTCCCTGGCAGCGACGCTTCTATAGGTGGGCCGGTTCCGGGAGGGGTTGGTATCGGTAGGGTTCGGCACCGGTGATCTACGAGTGACTCATGCAAGATCT
>NZ_JBEZXU010000105.1:0-23805 GCF_040638175.1 Actinoplanes sp. NPDC026670 | reverse complement strand
GCCCCGCGCCCCGCGCCCCGCGCCCCGCGCCCCGCGCCCCGCGCCCCGCGCCCCGCGCCTGGGATCTTGCACGACTTTGCACCCTCGAACGGATCTTGCAGCCTTCTCCACGCCCCCGGGCGAAAAACATTGCAAGGTCTTCGCCGCGAAGTGGATCTTGCATCTCACTCCATGCCCCGACGGGAGAAAGCGTGCAAGATCGCGGAAAGGGTGAAAATTCGTGCAAGATCCCGGAGCGGCCGACCGGCCTGCTCACCTCGCGCAGCCCGCCGCGCTCCATCCGCCGAGCGCAACCCGCCGCGCTCCGCACGCAACCCGCCGCGAGCAACCCGCCGCCCTCCGCACGCAACCCGCCACGCCCCCGCACACGCCGCCACGCCCCCGCACACGCCGCCGGGCTCTCCGCGCGGGAAGGCGGCGTACTGCGCGGATCCGGGGTTTGAAACCCGATCCAGTTGTTAGGCTCACCGCTTGTGACCAGCGCTGATAACACTCCGGAGTTCAACCGCTTCGGACCGTGGATCGACGAGGTCCGGACCGTCGACGAGTTGCCGCGCCTCTACCGCGAGGCGGGCATCGACCCTGCGGCGTACCGCCGGGTTCTCAAGGTCCCCCGGGACATCGAGGGACGAAACACCCATCCAACCATGCATTTGTACGACTACCTGCTAGCCGTGAACGAGGAGACCTTCACCGTCCTCGCCCGCCGCGACGAGGCCTACTACACGGTGCACGTCCCCCTCGACCGGATCTCGGCGATCGTCGACAGCGTGCGCCTGCTCAACGGCCGCCTGACCGTGCACACCGTCGACGGCCCGGTCGTGACGGTGGTGTACAACGCCTCGGCGAGCGCCCCGATCCGTGAACTGATGTTCCTGCTGCGCCGCTGGTATCTGCCGGAGAGCCTGCCGGTCGCCGCCGAACCGCCCCGCGGACCGGCGCCGACTCTCGACATCGCGGACACCGGCCTGCTCACCGACTACGAGCGGCTGATCGCCGAGGAGCCGGGCATGCGCCTGGTCAACATCGCCGGCCGTCAGGTGGTGAACCCGCTGAACCGGCCCGACCGGCTGCGCGGCAACCACTGGCCGACCACGCTGCACGCCTCGATCACGGTGGCCGACCATCGGGAGGTCCAGATCATCCACCGGCGGGACTGGTTCACCGGCAACGGCGACAAGCTGTCCCTGGCCCGGAGCGTGCTGCCCAAGGCCAGGATCACCGACATCCGGGTCACCCCACATCAGCGGTACGCGAACGTGCACGTCCTGACCATTCAGGCTGGCGCGACCCGGCTGGAGTTCCCGCTGGCCGCCGGGCCACTGGTCGAGGCCAGCCTGGCCGGCGACACGGTCAGCATCTAACGGCCGTACGCCTCCAGCAGCCGCAACCACACTTCGCTGACCGTGGGGTAGGCGGGGACGGCGTGCCACAGCCGGTCGAGCGGCACCTCGCCGACGATGGCGATGGTCGCGGCGTGCAGCAGTTCCGCCACGTCCGGCCCGGCGACGGTGAATCCGACGATCACCTGACGGTCCTCGTCGACGACCATCCGGGCCCGCCCGTGGTAGCCGTCGGCGTGCAGCGCGGAACCGGCGACCGCGGCCAGGTCGTGGTCGACGACCCGGATTCGCAGCCCGGCGGCTTCGGCGGCGGCCGCGGTCAGCCCGACCGAGGCGATCTCCGGGTCGGTGAACACCACCTGCGGGACGGCCCGTTCGTCCGCGGTCGCCACGTGCCGGCCCCACCGGCCGTCCTCGACGGCCGTCCCGAGGGCCCGGGCCACGATCACGTCCCCGACCGCACGGGCCTGGTACTTGCCCTGGTGGGTGAGGAGCGCACGCCTGTTGACGTCGCCCGCCGCATACAGCCAGCCGCCTCCGCCGACGACCCGCATCGTGTCGTCGACGGCGAGCCACGATCCCGGTTCCAGTCCGGCGGTCTCCAGCCCGATGTCCGCGGTGTTCGGGGTCCGGCCGATCGCGACCAGGAGCTCGTCGGCCTCGACCCGGCCGCCGTCGGTGAGCGCGAGGTGGACCGTACCGTCGCTGTCTCGTTGGACCGATTTCGCCTCGGCCGCGTCGCGGACGGTGACTCCGGACTCTCGCAGCGACGCTGTGACCAGCTCACCCGCGAACGGCTCGGCCTGGGACAGCACCCCGTCCCGGGCCAGCACCGTGACCTGGGCGCCGAGGCTCGCGTAGGCGGTCGCCATCTCGGTGGCCACCACTCCCCCGCCGATCACCGCGAGACGGGCCGGGACGGCGCCGGCGGCGGCCGCGTCCCGGCTGGTCCAGGGGGACGCCTCGCGCAGGCCGGGGATGTCCGGGAGCAGGGCGCTGGTGCCGGTCGCGACGACGACCGCGTGCCGGGCGGTGAGGATCGTGGTCCCGTCGTCGCCGGTCACCTCGACGGTCAGCCGGCCGCTGATCCGCCCGTGGCCGCGGTGCAGTGTGATGCCGGCCGAGTCGAGCCAGGCGACCTGCCCGTCGTCCTTCCAGTTCGAGGCGAACCCGTCCCGGCGCGCGAGCACGGCCGCCACGTCGAGGTCGCCGGTCACCGCTTCCCGAGCTCCGGGCAGCGCCCGTGCCGCCCGTAACGCGGCTGAGCTGCGCAGCAACGCCTTGGTCGGCATGCACGCCCAGTAGGAGCACTCGCCGCCGACGAGCTCACGTTCCACGATGGCAGCTGTCAGGCCACCTTTGACGACTCGGTCGGCGACGTTCTCCCCGACCGGTCCGGCACCGAGCACGATCACGTCGTACGTCAGGTCGGTCATTGTTCTTCGCCTCTCGCCGTACGCCTGCCTGGTCATTGTCATTCACCCTCCGCCGCGCGGCCCGGCACCGTTCCGCCGGACGTCTCGCCGGTCACTCAGTCGCCCATCGCCGCGCGGCCCGGCACGTTCCGCCGGACGTCTCGCCGGTCACTCAGTCGCCCATCGCCGCGCGGCCCGGCACGTTCCGCCGGACGTCTCGGCGGTCATTCAGTCGCCCTTTGCGGCGCGGCCGAGGCGGATGGCCGCGATGAGGAAGAAGATCGCGCCCGGGATGGCGTAGCCGACCGCGTTGGCGAGCGCCGGCTCGGCCGCCGAGGCGGACGCGACGAAGGAGCCGCCGGCCAGCACGGACAGGCCGCCACTGAAGATCATCGGCCACTGGCCGCCCATCTTGCGGCGGCTCACCCCGACGAGCAGCTGGATCACACCGGCGACGATCGCCCAGGCGCCCCAGACGCGCAGCATCGCCGGCGCGCCGGACGTGCCGGCGACGGCCAGGCCGATCGCGGTGAGCGAGCTGACCGCGATGTTCAGGTAGAGCAGGGTCGGCGAGCCGGTGCGGCGCGAGGCGCGGGCGTCGACGATCGCGGCGGCCACGTCGAACAGCGGGTAGAGCACGAAGAGCGCGACGGTGAGAGGGCTGGTCTCGTCGGCGACCGCGGTCGTCACGCCGGCCCAGATGACGGCGAACACGAACCTGACGAAGTACAGCCGCCGCAGGGCGGCCGCCGTCGTCGAGATGCCGGGGGCGGTAACGGTGGTCATGGCAGTCCCTCACAGGTAGAACGAACGTTCTGTCTCGACCAAAGATGACGGTCGCGGGAGCCGCTGTCAAGACCGAACGTTCTATCTCTCACGGCGGCTATGATCGGGTGATGACGACTTCCGAGGCCAGGCTCCGGCTGCTGTCCACCGCGAGCCGGATCTTCTACGCCGAGGGGATCCACTCGGTCGGCGTCGACCGGATCATCGCCGAGGCCAAGGTAACCCGGGCGACCTTCTACCGGCACTTCCCCGGCAAGGAAGACCTGGTCCTGGCCTACCTACAGGCCGCCGACCAGGCCATCCGCGCCCAGATCGACACGGCGATCGTGGCCGGCGCCCCGGCCGGCGACACCGTCCGCGCGGTTGCGGTGGCGATCGCCGACGGCATCCGCTCCCCCGGCTTCCGCGGCTGCGCCTTCCTCAACGCGGTCGCCGAATACCCCGACCCGGCCCACCCGGTCCATCAGGCGGTCCTCGCCCACCGCCAGTGGTTCCTGGAGACGATCAACACGCTGCTGACCGGCATGCCGGCCGCCCAGCACTTCGTGATGCTGCGGGACGGCGCGATGGCCGCCGGCTGCCTCTTCGACCCGGACCAGATCTGCGAGACCTTCCTCCGCGGAGTCGACGGCCTGGTCGAGATGCACACCCCGACCCCTGGCCGCAGCTGAACCCACAGAAAAACTTTGAGGTTCTGTGCAACCGTACCGTCGAGGTGTTGGTCCTTCCTGGGACGAGCGGCGACGACGGGGAGGGTGAGTGGAGGCTGAGGACGCGGTACGGCAGGCGTACAAGGCCTATTACCGGCGGCTGGTGACGCAGGTCTTCGGTCTCGTCGGCGACCTGGCCGAGGCCGAGGACGCCGTGCACGAGGCGTTCGCCCGGGTGCTGGCGTCTCCGCGGTCCTTCCTGCGCGCCGACGACGCCGAGCGGTGGCTGCGGGTCGCCGCCCTCAACGTGGCCCGCACCCGCTACCGGCGGCGCTGGCTGTTCGACAGGCTGGTCCGGTCCGGGCGGGTCGACGTCACCCCGGAGTCGGTGCCCGGCGTGTCAGGTGACCGGGTGGCGCTGGTCACGGCGCTGCGGCAACTCGCCCGGCCGACGCGCGAGGCGGTGGTGCTGCACCATCTGGCCGACCTCTCGGTGGCTGAGGTCGCGGCCACGCTCGGCGTTCCGGTGGGCACGGTCAAGGCGAGACTCGCCCGGGGCCGGGCCGCGATGGCTGCCTTCCTCTCCGATGACCAGCCGGTCTCCATGCCTGAGGGGGTACGCCATGCGTGAACCACAGTTCGACAGGCTGCGGTCGGAGGTCGCCGACGCGGTACGGCAGCCCGAGTTCAGCACCGTCCAGGCGCGGGCCGGCAAGGTCAGGCGACGCCGGGCCGCCACCACCAGCGCGGTGTTCCTGGTGACCGTGCTGGCGGCGGCCAGTTTCGGGTACACCGTGCAGAACTCGCCACCCGACTACGGCTCGCTCGACCCGGTCCCGGAGGTCACCTGCACGCAGGATTGCAGCTGGCCCTGGATGACGGCGTCGGCGAGCACCGGCTCGGAACTCTACGGCCTGGTCACCCGCTGCGAGACCTGCGACTCCGAGCTCTACGTGTCGCCGGACGACGGCGACTCCTGGGAGGCTCGCAACATGCCGCCGGTGCCGGGCGACGTCGTCACTCCACGCGAGGTGACGCTGGTCGCGCCGGGTCCCGGCCTTCTCGTCTGGAGTGAGCGCACGTTCATTCGGGGCGCGGTCCAGACGCAGAGCACGGGCGGCCCGACGGCCGGCCCGACCACACCACCGGTCTCGAGCCTCCAGACGTGGATCAGCAGTGACGGCGGCCGGAACTGGGGCCGGGCCGCATCCGCCACCGAACCGGCCGACGCGATCCCGGCCGGCGCCCGTCCGGTCGACTGCGACCTGGTGGAACTCCCGGACTGCAAGGTCGGCGTCCTCGACCCGGACACCGGCCGGTTCGCTCCGCTGGCCAACCAACCGGGCATCACCGTGGAGGCCGGCTGGACGGATCAGGTGGCCGCGCCGCTCGACGGGCGGGTCTGGGTGCCGGGGCGGGATCCGGCCACGAACAAGCCGGCGGTGGCGGTCAGCTCCGACGCCGGCCGGACCTGGCACACCCATGTCTTCACCGGCGGACTGGCGTTCCCAGCCGACAGCAGCGGGCTGGCCACGGTGTACATGCCGAAGGTCGCGGCCGGCTCCGGCACCACGGCGTATGCCCTGACCAACCGGGGCGACGACACCTACGACACGTACTACACCACCGACGGCGGGGCGACCTGGCAGGCCGGTGGTGAACCTCTCGAAGAGGTTCGAACCCTTCCCGGGTACGTCACCGCCGACGGCGCACACATCGTCCCGACCTTCGGCGGCGCTTCGATCAGCCGCGGCACCGGCCGGTACGGGCCGGTCACCCTGTCCGGCATGCCGGAGGCCGCGATCCGGACGGTACGCGTCAGCACCGGGCAGGCCGACCAGCCGTACCTGATGCCGTCGTCGGGCTCTGAGGCGTACCTCTCGAAAGATGGTCTGACCTGGCAGCAGGTCCGCCTCCCCTAACCCCCCACCGTCACACCGCGTAGCGGACCGGCCGTAGGCCGCGTCCGGCCGGCGGCGTGCGCCCGAAAGGCAGGACCGGATCGTGAGTGTCTCAACCGTGCACCGGACGGCCCCCGCCGGCGAACCGCCCCGCGACGACCGGCGGGTGGCCGGGCTGGACGGCCTCCGCGGGCTGGCCGCCCTCTACGTGGTGGTGCATCACTGCTGGCTGCTGGCGTTCCCCGGGTATCCGGCCAACACCGGGCCGGCCTGGCTCGGCTGGCTGATCCACGGGCGGCTCGCGGTCGTGGTGTTCATCGTGCTGTCCGGGTTCTCGCTGGCCATCGCCCCGGCCCGGAACGCGTGGCAGCTCGGCGGCACCAGGCGCTACGCGTGGCGGCGGGCCCGGCGGATCCTGCCCGCCTACTGGGCGGCCCTCATCGGCAGTGCCCTGATCGCGACGCTCGTCCCGTACCTGCCGCACAGCGAGCCACCGACTTTCAGTTCGTTCGCCGTCTACGCCCTGATGCTGCAGGACGCCGTCGCGGCGCCCGCGCCGAACGGCGCGTTCTGGTCGATCGCCGCCGAGGCCGGCCTGTATCTGATCTTCCCGCTGATGCTGATGGTACGGCGACGAGCCGGCGCGATCGTGACGATGACCGTGGTGACCGCGCCCGTGGTGCTGGCCGGACTGGTCTTCCCGGAGCTGTCCACCGGCTCGCGGGCGGTCGGTTACACCCTGGAACTGGCGCCGCTGTTCGCCGCCGGGATGCTGGCGGCCGGGGTGGTCGCGGCCGGTGACCGGATCCGGCGCCTGCCCTGGCTGGGCCTGTCGGTGCTGGCCGGAGCACCGGTGCTGGCCCTGATCGCGGCCCGGGGGCCGGTGTGGACGGTCACCAGCTACTA
Source organism: Actinoplanes sp. NPDC026670 (assembly GCF_040638175.1). NCBI lineage: Bacteria > Bacillati > Actinomycetota > Actinomycetes > Micromonosporales > Micromonosporaceae > Actinoplanes > Actinoplanes sp. NPDC026670. The sequence continues at coordinate 16,804 of NZ_JBEZXU010000105.1, read as the reverse complement.
CTGGGTGGATCTCGCCGCCGGCCCGGCGATCGCACTGTTCCTGGCGGCGGTCGCCACCCGGCGTGCGGCCCGCCTGGTCCGGTTCCTGAGCAGCCGGCCGTTGCAGGCGCTGGGTGACTTCTCGTACAGCCTCTACCTGATCCACATGCCGCTGGTAGCCCTGGTCAGCACGCTGCTGGTCAGGCCGCACACGGGTCCGGGCCTGGCCGGCTTCGCTCTCACGGCCGCTCTCGTGGTGCCGTTGTGCCTGGTGACGGCCCGATGGTTCGCCGCCGTCTTCGAGAAGCCGTTCCGCTCCCACCACCCCTGATCTGCACCCATCTCGGCCGCTTCCACTGCCAGGTGGGGAGGGACGGCTATCGGCGCTCGACGTCGCGGGCCAAGCCGCGCAGTGTGGCGGCGAAACCGGCCCGGCCGATCAGTGTCACCAACGGCCCGGCGTATCGGGTGAGGCGGCGTGGCGAGACGGTCACGTCCTCGATCCACTCGACCCGGCAGCGACGGCCCGGCAGCGGTGTCACAGTGAACTCTGCGGTGCCGTGCACGACCCGGCCGTGTTTGGTGATCCCACAATGGCCGGGCCGGTCACCGGGATCGTCGCCGCCGGGTGGCGTCCAGGCCACCACGGTCATCGGGTCGTCGAAGGCGAGCGGCCCGACCCCGGTCCGGGCGACGAACCGGGCGCCGGCCCCGTCCGGCCGCTCGCTCTCCACCCGAAGCACGGTCAGCGGCACCCAGTCACCGTGCCGTGGCCAGTCCACCAGCGTCGTCCACGTATCGGTGGCGGAGGCGCGGATGTCCCGGCTGACGGTGAATCGGCTCATGGAACAGACGCTAGACACCTGCGCGGCCGGCGTCTGTCTCGGCTCACCGCCAAGGCCGTCAGCCGTCGCTCAGCACCGGAATGCGGACGGTTTCACCGCGTTCAGCGACGGCTGAGGCCGCGAGCCGTCGCTCAGCACGGGAATGCGGGCGGTTTGACCGTGTTCAGCGACGGCTGAGACCGCCGGCCGCCGCTGAACCCCGAAATGCAGGCGCCCTGCCTGACTGGGAGCCGCGGCCCGCCTCGCCTCCTGGTGTGTCGAGCGCGGCCGGTAGGCCTCGGTCGTAGCGGTGACCAGCGCACACGTTGGCGTTGTGTGTGCTCGGGTAGTCGTCCCGGCGTGGATGAACGCTCACGATCGGCCTTGCGTGTGCTCCCGTCCCTGCTCGGGCGATGACCAGCGCACGCGATCGGCCAACGTGTGCGCTGGTCAACGTTGCCGGCCCGCGCCACCGGCAGCGGCAGGCACCGCGGATGTCAACGGTCAGGACGAAGCGGAACGGGCCGCAGACCCCAACCGGCCGTCGCCCAGCACGGTAATACCGCCCGCATTCCAGTGCTGAGCGACGGCCCGCGGCCTCAGCCGTCGCAGAACACGGTCAAACCGCCCGCATTCCAGCGCTGAGCGACGGCCCGCGGCCCCAGCCGTCGCAGAACACAGTCAAAACGCCCACATTCCAGCGCTGAGCGACGGCCCGCGGCCTCAGCCGTCGCAGAACACGGTCAAACCGCCCGCATTCCAGCGCTGAGCGACGGCTCGCGGTCTCGGCCTTTGACCGGGCCGACAGGCGCTGGCCGCGGCAGCTCGAAAGTCGGCGGGGGCTCAGGCGACGAGGAACGTTCCGGACATGAAGACGACCAGGAAGACCGCGTGCAGTCCGATCCCGATCGTCATCACGACCCGGTCGACCAGCTGGTGGGCGCCCATCCGCGCCAGGACCAGGAAGATCGCCACCGCCTCCATCGAATAGCGGGCAGCCGACTGCATCGACCGGCCGCCGACCTCGGTGGACAGCAGCAGGAACAGGGTGATCGCCCCCTGCGCCACCAGATAGACCTGGTCCCGGCGGAACTTGAACCGCCCGGTCACGCAGAGGATCAGCAGGACCACCGCGATCAGTGCGGTCCCGGCGTCGAGGATCGCGCCGAGCGTGGCCGGATGCTGGAGCCGATGCCCGAGACCCTGATCGATCGCGGTCAGCCACGCGCCGCCCGGAATCGTGTACTGCCGCCCCCACTGGTCCTGGGCGTTGCTGAAGGCGAGCGGGCTACCGAGATCCACCAGGCAGTAGACGCTGTAGGCGATCACACCGAGCGGCACCATCGCGATCCCGAGCACGTCGGCCCGGACGGCGCGTGGCCGCCAGCCGATCTGCCGCAGGTATTCCACGGCCAGCGGCAGCATGAGCAGCACCCCGAACAGGCGGGTGGCCGACGACAGCGCGCCGAGCGCACCGGCGAGCCACCAGTGCCCGCGCCGCCCGGCGTAGAGCACACCCAGCGCGAGCAGCAGGAACAGCGACTCGTTGTAGCCGATGAACAGGTAGAACCCCATCGGGAAGGCGGCCAGGTACCAGGTGGCGCGCTGGGCGACGCGTGGCCCGAACTCGTGGTCGGCCAGCCGGTGCAGCAGGACCAGGGCGCCCCAGGCGGCGAGGTTCGCGACTATCAGCGCGCTGATCAGCGGGCCGCCCGGCAGGATCACGTCGAAGCCGCGGATCAGCAGCGGGTAGAGCGGGAAGAACGCCGGGAACCCGGGGCCGATGTGGTAGCCCTCTTCGGCAATTCGCACGTAGTGCCCGGCGTCCCAGCTGTTCCAGGCGAGGGCGATCGACCACAGGTCGGGGGTCTGCTCGGTCAGCCGGGGCAGCCAGGCCACCACGCTGACGGCCAGATGCAGGACGGTCATGACCGCCCAGACCGAGAAGCCGGTGAGGTACGCCGTCCGCCACGGCCGGAGCACCGGCGCCGGTGTGATCACCGGCCGGGGTGGCGCGACGGTCAGAGTTTCCACGCCGCGCCTCCGTTGCCGGCCGTCTCCATCAGCGGCCGCCCGGGTGTCGCCGAGTCGAAGGTCACCACGTACGCCGGACGGCCCTGCAGGGTGGTGAAGACCCGGGCCACGTATTCACCGAGCAGCCCCAGGCACAGCAGTTGCAGCGCGCCGACGAACATCACCGCCACGACCGTCGACGTCCAGCCGGGGACGACGGTCCCCCACAGGTACGCGGCCAGCGCGCCCCCGCCGATCAGCAGGCACAGGCCGATCCCCACGGAGCCGAGCCAGGTGGCGACCCGCAGCGGGGCGGCCGAGAAGCCGACGACGCTGTCCAGGGCGAGCCGGATCATCTTGCCGAGCGGGTATTTGGAGCGGCCGGCGGCCCGCCGTTCGCGGGTGTAGGTGACCTCGCCGCTGGGCAGGCCGAGCCACGGCACGAGCAGCCGGTACACCGGCTGGTGCTCGGGCAGCCCGGTGAGCGCGTCGACGGCGCTGCGGGAGAGCAACCGGAAGTCGCCGGCGTTGTGCGGGACGTTCTGCCCGACGACCCGGCGGATCATCCGGTAGTACATCCCGGCGGTCCACCGTTTGAACGGGCTGTCGGTGCTGCGGTCGGCGCGTACGCCGTGGACCACGTCGAGGCCGGCGCTCTCGGCCAGCTGCAGCATCTCGCCGATGGTCTCCGGCGGGTCCTGGAGGTCGACGTCGATGCTCACCACGTACTGCCCGCGGGCCCGGTGCAGGCCGGCGGTGAGCGCGTTCTGGTGTCCGGCGTTGCGGCGCAGCCGGACGACGCGCAGTTGCGGCCACTGCCGGCGCATCCCTTCCAGCACGACCGGGGTCGCGTCGCGGCTGCCGTCGTCGACGGTCAGCACCTCGTAGGTCACGCCGAGCCCGTCGAGCACCGGCCGTAGCCGCTGTGCGAAGAGCGGCAGCACGTCCTCCTCGTTGAACACCGGAACCACCACCGACAGCCGTGGTACGGAGACGTCCATGTGTGCCCCTCACTCTCATGATCGTCGCGGCGGGGAGAAGGTTGACCTGCGAATCGATCGAAGTATGGCCATGCCGGAGTGGGGTGGCACGTTCCTGGGAGACCCGCGGAGATCTGCCTCTCAATCGGCGCTGAGCTGCCATCCGATGCGCTTCGGCAACCGTCTGGGGACTCCCCTTCCGGCAACACGGTGGACACACTCTTGCAGTGGGAGCGCTCCCATGAAACGATGCGGCAATGCTGAGGAAGCTCGCCACCGTCCTCACGGCCGCCGCGCTCGGCACCGGTGTGCTGTGGGCCGCCGTCCCCTCCGACGCCGCCGCCGCGCCCCACCGCTACGGCGAGGCGCTCCAGAAATCACTGCTCTTCTACGAGGCCCAGGTGTCCGGGAAGAAGCCGGCCTGGAACCGGGTGTCCTGGCGTGGCGACTCGGCGATGACCGACGGCGCCGGCACCGGCCTGGACCTGACCGGCGGGTGGTACGACGCCGGCGACCACGTCAAGTTCGGGCTGCCGATGGCGTTCACCACGACCATGCTGGCCTGGGGTGCGGTCGAGAACCGGGAGGCGTACGCGAGCTCCGGGCAGTTGACCCATCTCCTGAACAACCTGCGGGTGCCGAACGACTACTTCATCAAGGCGCACCCGTCGGCGGACGTGCTGTACGGGCAGGTCGGCAAGGGCGACGACGACCACAAGTGGTGGGGGCCGGCCGAGGTGCTCCCGATGGCGCGTCCCGCGTACAAGATCGATGCGTCCTGTGGCGGCAGCGAGCTGGCCGCTGAGACGGCGGCCGCGATGGCAGCCTCCTCGATGGTCTTCCGCCCCACCGACCCGCAGTATGCGGACAGCCTGCTCACCCACGCCAAGCAGCTGTACTCGTTCGCCGACCGGGTCCGCAAGAGCTACCACGAGTGCATCACCGACGCGACGGCGTTCTACAAGTCGTGGAGCGGCTACGCCGACGAGCTGGTGTGGGGTGGCATCTGGCTGTACCGGGCCACCGGCGACGCGACCTACCTGACCAAGGCCGAGGCCGGCTACGACGCGCAGGGCAACGAGAACCAGACCACCACCAAGATGTACAAGTGGACGATCTCCTGGGACAACAAGCAGTACGGCAACTACGTGCTGCTCGCCCAGCTGACCGGTAAGCAGAAGTACCTCGACGACGCGAACCGCTGGCTCGACTGGTTCACCGTCGGTGTCAACGGCGAGAAGGTCCGCACCTCACCCGGCGGCATGGTGGTCGTCGACTCGTGGGGCGCGCTGCGATACGCCGCCAACACCGCGTTCGTCGCGCTCGTGCACAGCGACCACCTCACCGACGCCACGCGTAAGCAGCGTTATCACGACTTCGCGGTCCAGCAGATCGGCTATGCCCTCGGCGACAACCCGCGCAACTCCAGCTATGTGATCGGGTTCGGCGACAATTCACCGAAGAACCCCCATCACCGTACGGCCCACGGCTCCTGGTGGGACAGCCAGCAGGTGCCCGTCGAAACCCGGCACGTGCTCTACGGCGCCCTGGTCGGCGGGCCGTCGTCACCCGACGACAAGTACACCGACAGCCGTGGCGACTACGTGATGAACGAGGTCGCCACCGACTACAACGCCGGATTCACGTCCGCGCTGGCCCGGCTGTACGGCGAGTTCGGCGGGGCGCCACTGACCGGCTTCCCGGTCGCCGAGACACCGGACATCCCGGAACTGTCGGTCGAGTCGACCATCATGCAGAACGAGACCCGGTCGACAGGCGTCAAGGTGATCGTCTACAACAAGTCGGCGTTCCCGGCCCGCGCGCTCACGCTCGGGAAGTTCCGCTACTACTTCACCCGCGACGACAACTCGACGCTTCAGGTCAGCTCGCCGTACACCCAAGGGTGTCCCGGACCGACGACGGCGAAGCAGCATTCCGGCGACGTCTGGTATGTCGAAGTGGACTGCACCGGATACCCCATCGCCCCGGCCGGGCAGTCCGCGCACCGGATGGAGGTGCAGCTCAAGATCGGTGTCGCCGAGGGCGGCGTGTGGAACCCGGCCAACGATCCCTCCTACCAGACGGCCTCCGGCCTCAATCCCACCATCACGCTGTACGACGGAACGACTCTCGTGTGGGGCACGGCGCCCGGTGGGTCGTCCCCTTCGCCGTCACCCTCCGCTTCGGTCTCCGTCCCGCCGTCGCCGTCCCCGTCGGTGTCGGTCTCCCCGTCGGTGTCGGTCTCCCCGTCGCAGTCGCCGGCCTCCGGATGCCGGGTCGCCTACACGACCAACGACTGGGGATCGGGGTTCACCGCCACCGTGACCATCACCAACGGGCCGGCCGCCGTCAACGGGTGGACCCTGACCTTCCCCTACGCCGCCGGCCAGAAGGTCTCGCAAGCCTGGTCGGCGACGGTCACCCAGTCGGGAACCCAGGTGACCGCCACCAACGCGTCCTGGAACGGGAGCCTGCCGGCCGGTGGCACGGTCAGCTTCGGCTTCAACGCCACGCACACCGGCAGCAACCCGGCGCCCGCCTCGTTCACCCTCAACGGGACGGTCTGCGGGAGGTAGTCAGCTCGACTTGCTGGGCGACGGGGCGGGGCGCTGACCGTCGGGCCGCGGGCCGTGGCCACCCTTGCCGTGGCCCCGGCCCGGACCGGCCTTACCCTCGGTCACGGTCGTCAGGTCGGCGCTGACCTGGAAATGCACCGGCTTGCCGTCCTTGGTGCCGAACACGTGATACCCGCCGTCCCGGCCCTTGCCCACCCGTGACACGGTGACGGCGGCGTCCTCGGCGGTCACCGCGGCCGTCACCTTCGCTGCCTCGTCGCCCGTCACCTCCGTACCGCCGCCGAATCCGCCCGGACCGCGGCCCGGACGCGCCGCACGCTCGGTGACGGTCGCCAGGTCCGCGCTCACCTCGAAGCCGATGCGCTTACCGTCCTTCGTGCCGACCACGTGGTACGAACCGTCGTCGTCCTTCAACACCCGGGACACCGTGACGGCGGCGTCCTTCGCAGTCACCGCGGCCGTCACCTTCGCCGCCTCGTCGCCTGTCACCTCGGTGTGCTTACCGCCGCGGTGACCGTGGCCGCCATCCCGGCCCGGCCCGTCCGCCGAGGCGCCCGGTGCGGGGGTCGCCGGCGCGGCCACCGCCATCGCGGCGCCGCCCAGGGCCAGACCTCCGGCGGCGACAGCACCCGCGGCGAGCACACCGATCTTCTTCACGGACACGGGAGACTCCTCAGGCTGGACGGACTCGTCTCTCCGAAGGGTCGCCAACGCACCTGTCAGGAACCTGTGGCCGCCATGGGTGAAGGCTGACGATCGGCGGGCAATTACGATTGCCGATGCCGTCGAGACCGGAGGAAGTCCCGTTGCCGAAGTCACGCACATCGATCGTCCTGGCCACGCTGCTGCTCGCCGGCCTCGCCGGATGCACCGAAGCGGCCCCCGCGCCGGCGGCCTCGCCGGCGGCTTCGACCGCCGTGGTGTCGCCGTCGGCCAGCGCCGTGGTGTCGCCGCCGACCCCCTCGGCCGTGTCGGTGTTCCCGGTGACGGCCAGCCGCCAGGGCGGTTTCGCCGGCGTCGACGATCATGCCGAGATCGCGGCGGACGGGTCGGTGACCCTGACCGGCGGGGGCAAGCCGGCCCAGAAGACGTCCCTGCCAGCTGCTTCCGTCGCGGAGCTCAGCCGGTTGGTCGCCTCGCCGGAGTTCACCGCCGCGTCCGGCAAATCCGGTCTGCCGGCCTGCAACGACGGGTTCGAGTACACGATCGCGACCCCGGCGGCGACGGTGACCGTGCACGACTGCGGCCAGCCACACGGCGAGCCGGTCGACAGCATCCTCGCCATCGTCACGCCCCTGTTCAACACCTGACGCTTGTGGGACTCGACTTCGAATGCCTCACCGTCCGGCTGGACAACGAGCCGATGCGCCGGATCCGCGCCGACCCGGAGCTGTGGGCGGTGGCCGAGGACCAGCCGCCGTTCTGCGGGCCGTGGCCCGGCGAGGAACCACCGGAGATCACCCGGCAACTGCTCGCCGTCCTGCCCCGCGACACCCGGCGCAACCATGACTTCTTCGGAAGCCGGAACCACTCGCAGGCCGAATATCTGCTCGATCCGGTCGCCTACCGCACCGAGCGAACCTGGCAGGATGCCACGCGGACCCGGATCCACTGCGCGATCTTCGGGGCCGAGGTCTTCGCCCCGCACGCCAGGAGCGGCCAGGGCATCACCTGGCGCTGTTCCACTGCGGCTCAGCTGACCGACGCCGTGCGGTTGATCGACGAGCTGGACGTCACCGCGGCGCGCCGGGAGTTCTCCGTGGTGGAGATGTCCGACCTCGGCGTCTACAAGGTCCACCGCGAGGAGGACGACGAGGAGAGCTTCCAGCGCAACCTCCGCGACCTGCGCTCCTGGGCCGGCCACTGCCGGGCCGTCGCCGCCGAGGGCCTGGACCTGATGATCACCCTCTACTGACCGCCAGTCGGAGGACGGTTTCGTGGGGATGGGTGTTCATCTATATTTGGGAGCGCTCCCATTCCCCGCTTTCCAGGAGGCATCCCCCATGCGTCTCCGTTCTCTGCTCGCCGTTGCGGCGGTTGCCGTCGCCTCCGGTGGGATCGTTGCCGGGCTGCACGTTCCCGCGGCTCAGGCGGCTACGGTCTGTTCTGTCGACTTCACGGTCAATCAGTGGGCTACCGGGTTCACTGCGGACGTCAAGCTCACCAACACCGGGCCGGCGGTCACGGCGTGGACTCTGAGCTGGACGTTCGGTGGCAACCAGGCCATCTCCAACGGGTGGAACGCGCAGATCAGCCAGGCCGGTAACAAGGTGACCGCGTCCAATCTGAGCTGGAACGGGTCGCTGAACACCGGTGCGGCCGCGTCGTTCGGGTTCCAGGCGACCTATTCCGGGACCAATGCGAAGCCGACCGACTTCGCGCTCAACGGCGTCTCATGCGCGGGCGACGCGCCGCCGTCAAGCCCGGCCCCGTCGAGCCCGGCCCCGTCGAGCCCCGCGCCCTCCAGCCCCGCGCCGAGTCCGTCGGCGTCCAGCGGGCCGGCGCCCGCCTGCGGGACCGGGATCCGCTGTGACGGGTTCGAGGGGCAGGCCGCCGGCGTCCCGGCCGGGGACTGGGCGGTCACCTATCCGGACTGTCAGGGCACCGGCGCCGCCACCGTGGACAAGGCCGTGGCGCACAGCGGCAGCACGTCTCTGCGGGTGAACGGGGCGGTCGGCTACTGCAACCACGTGTTCGTGCGTAACACCGCGATCCTCGGCGACGCCACATACGTGCGTTACTGGGTACGGCACACGACCGCCCTGCCCACCTCGCACATCACCATGGTGGCTCTCAAGGACGCCAACGACGGTGACCGTGACCTGCGGTTCGGCGGGCAGAACGGCGCGCTTCAGTGGAACCGGGCCTCGGACGACGCCACTCTGCCTGAGCAGAGCCCGGCCGGTGTCGCCCTGTCCCGTCCGCTGCCGGTGGACTCCTGGAACTGTGTCGAGTTCAAGGTGAACGGCGCGGACGGGACGATGGAGACCTGGCTGAACGGCGTGTCGGTGCCGGGTCTGCTCCAGGACGGGGTGGCCACTCACGACATCGACGGTCAGTGGCTGAACCGCACGTACCGGCCGAGGCTGACCGACCTGAAGCTGGGCTGGGAGAGCTACGGCGAGGGTTCGGACACGCTCTGGTACGACGACGTGGCGGCCGGCAGCTCCCGGATCGGCTGCTGAAGCACGACCCGCAGGCGCTGGGTGGAGGGTGCGAGCCGGTAGGCCGGCAGCACCCCCTGCCCGCACGAGGCCGTGCCGACTCCGGAGGCCGCCGCGTCCACCGAGATCCAGGTCGACGCGGCGGCCGGCAGCTCGTGATCGTGTGCGGTGGCCGCGACCGTCGCCCGCGACCATGGGCGGACGGTCAGCGGCACGTCGACGCCCCGCACCCGCAGCCCGGTTCCGCCGATGTCGACGAACGCGTCGTCGACCCGGCGGGCGCCGTGCTCCTGGGGCCGGACGGTCCGGACCGCGTAGGTGTCGCGGTCGGCGGTGAACGTGCCGTAGCGGGCGCCCTGCCCGGTGTCCGGATACTGCGGGCCGGGACCCCAGCCGGTCCAGGTGACCTGCGATGTCGGCCGGTCGAGGCGCAGGTCGACGCCGGCCCGGGCCCATTCGCACGGCCACTCGCCGTAGGGCTCGATGGTCAGGTCGAGGGCGAGCGCGTCGCCGTCGCTGGTCCAGCGCCAGGTCACGCCGACGCCGGCGTCGATCACCGGCGGCCCGCTGCGGGTGCGCACGACCAGCGCCGGGCCGTCGGCGCTGATGTCGATCAGGCGGGTGCGCAGGTCGTCGAGGCGGGCTGCGGCCCAGCGTTCGGCCATCGGCGGCAGATCGTGCTCCGCCCAGCCACGGCCGCGATCGTTCTCGGTCGGCGCCCGCCACAGGCTGACCGCGACGTCGTGCAGGTTCAGGTCGCCGAGCCGCACCGGCATCCCGGTCTCCGGATCGAAGACGGCCGGTCCGAGCCGCAGGTCGGCCGACGGCGCCGCGGTGGCCGCCGGAGAGACCGGCGAGCGCGGCGGGACGTGCTGCGCCCAGGCCACTTCATGCCCGAGTTCCCGATCGCGCAGCGACAAGGTCAAGAGCGACGACACCTCCAGCGGTACGGTCAACGTCGCGCCCGCCGGGACGTCAGGCAGGGGGAAGTCCGCCTCCAGGTGCGACAGGTCCAGGCTGTGGTGGCGATTGACGATCGTCAGCGTCGACTGTGCCGCGTCGATGGTGAGCTCGACCGGCGCGAACACCCGGGCCACGTCGGCGAGCCCGGGGCCGGGCGTCCGGTCGGCGTGCACCAGGCCGTCGATGACGAAACTGCCGTCGTGCACGCGTTCGCCGAAGTCACCGCCGTACAGCTGGATGGTCCGCCCGTCGGCGGTGGTCCCGCCGTGCAGCGCGTGCTCCACCCACTCCCAGATGAATCCGCCGGCCAGCCGGGGATATCTGTGGAACAGCTCCTGGTACTCGCTGAGCCCGCCGGGCCCGTTGCCCATGGCGTGCGCGTACTCGCAGAGCAGGAACGGCAGCTTCCGCCGGTGCTCGTCCTCGGGCTCGGTGAACGCGCCGATCCGTTCGACCTCGTCGGTCATCGCGTACATCCGCGAGTACACGTCGACGTGCAGCGAACGCCTGTCGCCCTCGTAGTGCACCAGGCGGTCGGGGTCGCGCTGCTTGGCCCATCGGGCGATCTCGTCGAGGTTGGCGCCGGTTCCGGCCTCGTTGCCGAGCGACCAGAAGAGCACGCTGGGGTGGTTCTTGTCGCGTTCCACGGTGCGGCGCATCCGGTCGGTGTAGGCGTCACGCCACTGCGGGTCGTCGCTGGGGTTGCCGCGCCACGCGTTCATCTCGAAGCCGTGGGTCTCCAGGTCGTTCTCGACCATCACGTACAGGCCGAGCTCGTCGGTGAGATCCAGGAAGTCGGCCTGTGGCGGGTAGTGCGACGTGCGTACCGCGTTGATGTTGTGCTGCTTCATCAGCAGCAGCTCGGCGCGGGCGGTGTCGAGGTCGACGGTCCGGCCGTGCAGCGGGTCGTGCTCGTGCCGGTTGACGCCGCGCAGCAGCAGGGGACGGCCGTTGAGCATCAGGGTCGCGTCGTCCACGTGCACGGTCCGGAAACCGGCGCGCAGGGTGACTGCCTCCGCTGTGGTGTGGACGCGTACGCCGTACAAGAAAGGGGTCTCTGCGGTCCAGGGGGAAACGGACCGGAAGTGGTGGGACTCGCCGGTGGCCAGGTTCTCGCGGCCGAGAGCCGGGACGCTCACGGTGACCGTCGCATCGCTGTCGGCCTCGACCCGCAGCGTGCCGGAACCGTCGCGGTGGTCGTAGGAGGCGTGCACGAAGACGTCGCGGATGCCGCCCTCGGGGCGGGCGAGGAGGGTCACGCTGCGGAAGATGCCGGGCATCCACCACATGTCCTGGTCCTCGAGGTAGCTGTGCGCCGACCACTGCGCCAGCCGCACGTCGAGCACGTTGCCGCCCGCGCGGAGTGCCGTGGTGGTGTCGAATTCGGTCGTCAGGCGGCTGCCGCGCAGGGTGCCGAGCTCCACGCCGTTGAGCCACACGGTCGCGGCGCCGTCGACGCCCTCGAACCGCAGCACCGACGGGTGGGCCAGCACCGCCGGGTCGGCCTCGAACTCCAGCCGGTGATCGTGGACCGGGTTGTCGTCGGGTGGGAACGGCGGGTCGACCGGGAACGGGAACTGCACGTTGGCGTAGATCGGCGAGCCGTGGCCCTGGAGGGGCAGATGGCCCGGCACGCGGATCTCGGACCAGCCGCCGTCGGGGTGCCGGCGCACCTGCCAGACGCCGTCGAGCGACTGCCGGGGCGCGTCGGAACGCAGGTGGGCGCGGGCGGGCAGGCCGCCACGGCCCGGCTGGGGGGAGGCCAGTTCGGTGCGAAACGATGTCACGGGTACATAGTCTTTCTTGATCAACGCCAGACGTGAAGGAGTTCCCGCGTGACCCGTGCCGATCTCACACTGCACCCGTCGTTCGCGATCGGGCCGGTCGACAGGCGGCTGTTCGGTGGTTTCGTCGAGCATCTGGGCCGGCACGTCTACGACGGCATCCACGAGCCGGGCCACCCCACGGCCGGGCCGGACGGGTTCCGCCGTGACGTGATCGAGCTGGTCAAGGAGCTGGGCGTCACCACGATCCGCTATCCGGGCGGTAACTTCGTCTCCAACTACCGGTGGGAGGACGGGGTCGGCCCGGCCGGCGAGCGGCCCCGGCGGCTCGACCTCGCGTGGCACTCCACCGAGACCAACCAGGTCGGGCTGCACGAGTTCCAGGACTGGCTGGACCTGGTCGGCAGTGAGCTGATGCTCGCCGTCAACCTGGGCACCCGCGGCGTCCAGGAGGCGATCGATCTCATCGAGTACACGAATGTGCCGTCCGGAACCACCTTGAGTGACCAGCGCCGGGCCAACGGCCGCGACGAGCCGTTCGGGGTGACGATGTGGTGCCTCGGCAACGAGATGGACGGCCCGTGGCAGGTCGGGCATCGCAGCGCCGACGACTACGGCAAGCTCGCCTCCCAGGTCGCGAAGGCGATGCGGCTGGTCGACACCGGCGTGAAGCTGGTGGTGTGCGGCTCGTCGAACCGGGACATGCCGACCTTCGGCGCCTGGGAACGCACCGTGCTGGAACACACCTTCGACGATGTCGACTACATCTCCTGCCACGCCTACTACCAGGAGCACGACGGCGACCTGGCCAGCTTCCTGGCCTCCGGCGTCGACATGGAGGCGTTCATCAAGGCGGTCGCGGCCACAGTCGATCACGTGCAGGCGCTGAAACGATCCACCAAACGCATCGCCATCTCGTTCGACGAGTGGAACGTCTGGTACTTCACCCGCTGGAACGCCCAGGAGGGCACCTTCGCGATCGACGACTGGCCGGTCGCGCCCCGCCTGCTGGAGGACGTCTACACGGTCGCCGACGCGGTCACCGTCGGCGGGCTGCTGATCACCCTGCTCAACCACGCCGACCGGGTCACCTCGGCGTCGCTGGCCCAGCTGGTCAACGTGATCGCGCCGATCATGACCGAGCCCGGCGGTCCCGCCTGGCGTCAGACCACCTTCTTCCCGTTCTCTCTGACTTCACAATCAGCCGGGGGTACGGCGCTCGCCGTCAAGATCGACGCGGACACCGTCACCACCGGCCGGTACGGCGAAGTGCCGGCCGTGGCGGCGGCCGCCACCGTCGACGAACACGGCACGGTCCAGTTGTTCCTGCAGAACCGGGACACCACCGGACCGGCCACGGTGACCGTCGACCTGACCGGCTTCCCCGCCTGCTCGTCGGTGACCGCGACCGGAATCTGGGACGACGACCCGTACGCCGCGAACACCCTGGCCGACCCGCAGCGGGTGACCCCGCGCCCCAACGACACCGCCTCGATCAGCGGCAACGTCCTGACCATCACGCTGCCCGCGGTCTCCTGGACGAGGGTGACCGTGGCCGCCGCTGTCACTGACGGCTGGAGTTCGCCCACAGGTTGATGCCCGACTCGGTGGCGTACTTGTCGATCTCGGCCAGCTCGCCGTCGGTGAACGACACGTTGTCCAGGGCCGCGACGTTGGCCTCCAACTGGCGGACGCTGCTGGCGCCCAGCACCGTGGAGGTCATCCGCGGGTCCCGCAGCGTCCAGGCGATGGCCAGCTGCGCCAGGCTCTGACCACGGCGCCCGGCGATCGCGTCCAGCGCCCGGATCTTGTCCAGGTTCTCGTCACTCAGCAGGTCGGTGCTCAGCGACTTGTCGGCGCCGGCCCGGGAACCCTCGGGCACACCCTTCAGGTACCGGTCGGTGAGCATGCCCTGCGCCAGCGGCGAGAACGCGATGCAGCCGGCGCCCACCTGCTCCAGGGTGTCCAGCAGGCCGTCCTCGATCCAGCGGTTCAGCATCGAGTAGGACGGCTGGTGGATGAGCAACGGGGTGCCCAGGTCACGCAGGATCGCCGCGGCCTCGGCGGTCCGCTCCGGCGAATACGACGAGATGCCGACGTAGAGCGCCTTGCCCGCGCGGACCGCCGCGTCCAGGGCGCCCATCGTCTCCTCGAGCGGAGTCTCCGGGTCGAAACGGTGCGAGTAGAAGATGTCGACGTAGTCCACGCCCATCCGCTTCAGCGACTGGTCCAGCGAAGCGGTCAGGTACTTGCGGGAACCCCAGTCGCCGTACGGGCCGGGCCACATGTCGTAGCCGGCCTTCGTCGAGATGACCATCTCGTCGCGGTGCTGCCGGAAGTCGGTGGCCAGCACACGACCGAAGTTCAGCTCGGCCGACCCGTACGGCGGACCGTAGTTGTTGGCCAGGTCGAAGTGGGTGATGCCCAGGTCGAACGCCCGGCGCAGGATGTCGCGCTGGGTCTGGAGCGGCTTGTCGTCGCCGAAGTTGTGCCACAGGCCGAGCGAGATGGCGGGGAGCTTGAGGCCACTACGGCCGCTACGGCGGTATTCCATGTGCTCTACCTTTTCTACGGAAGTTCGGCGAGGTCGTCGGCGGTCAGTTCGAGCGTGTCGGCGGCCAGCGAGTCGATGATCGTCTCCGGGCGGCTCGCGCCGGGGATCGGGATCGACACCGGCGACTTGGCCAGGTGCCAGGCCAGGCACACCCGCTGCGGGCTCACCCCGTGCCGCTCGGCGACCTCGGCGAACGCGCCGCCGAGCGAACCCGCCGCCCGGATGCCGCCCAGCGGCGACCAGGGCAGGAAGGCGATGCCGAGCTCGGTGCAGAGCTCCAGCTCCGGCTCCGACGAACGGAACGCCGGCGAGAATTGGTTCTGCACCGACACCAGCCGCCCACCCAGGATCTCCTGAGCCTGCCGGATCTGCTGCGGGTTCGCGTTGGAGATGCCGGCCAGGCGGATCTTCCCGGCGTCCAGCAGGTCCCGGATCGCGCCGATCGACTCCTCGTACGGCACCCGCGGGTCCGGCCGGTGGTGCTGGTACAGGCCGATGGCGTCGACGCCGAGCCGCTTCAGCGACGCCTCGCAAGCCTCCTTCAGGTACTCCGGCGACCCGTTGACGGTCCAGCTGCCGTCACCCGGGCGCAGGTGCCCGCCCTTGGTCGCGACCAGCACACCCGAGGTGTCCCCGCCGAACGAGGCCAGCGCCCGGGCGATCAGCGACTCGTTGTGACCGACCTCGTCCGCGCCGATGTGGTACGCGTCCGCGGTGTCGATCAGGGTGACGCCGGCCTCCAGGGCGGCATGGATGGTACGGATCGAGCGGTCCTCGTCCGGCTGGCCCTCGATCGACATCGGCATGCCGCCGAGTCCGATCGCGCTGACCTGCACGTCACCGATGCGACGGCTCTGCATGGGTTCCTCCCGAAGATGTGTACGCCTTCCACACTGGTATGCCCGGGTACGCGGCGTCCAACAGAAGAAACCGCTCGGATTCAGCAGTTAAAGTGATCGGTCGTGGAACTGCGGCATCTCGAATACTTCGTGGCGGTCGCCGAGGAACGGCACTTCACCCGCGCCGCCCAGCGCATGCGGGTCGCCCAATCCGGCCTGTCCGCGTCGATCCGCGCCCTCGAGCGGGAACTCGACGCCGACCTGTTCACCAGGCACACCCGCCGGGTCGAACTCACCGACGCCGGGCGGGCCCTGCTCACCGAGGCTCACCGTACGCTGGCCAGCGCCGCGGCCGCACGCAACGCGGTCGCCGCCGTCCGGGGACTGCTGCGCGGCAGCATCGCCATCGGCGCCGAACAGTGCCTCGGCGTGATCGACATGGCCCCGCTGGTGGCGTCGTTCCGGCGGGCCCATCCCGGCGTCGAGGTCCAGTTGCGCTACGCCGGGTCGGGGCATCTCGTCGAACAGGTGCGGCTCGGGGTGCTCCAGGCCGGGTTCGTCGCGCTGCCCGGTCCGGCGCCTGACGGCGTAAAACTGCTGCCGATCGCCGCCGAGACGATGATGCTGCTGTGCCATCCGGCACACGCCCTCGCCGACAGCGAATCGGTCGACGTCGGCTCGCTGGCCGACTGCGAGTTCATCGACTTCAGCGCCGACTGGGGCGCCCGCCGCGTCAACGACCTGGCCTTCGCCCGCGCCGGCCTCGAACGCCGCGTCGCCGTCGAGGTCAACGACGTGCACACGCTGCTCGACTTCGTGCACCAGGATCTCGGGGTGGCGCTGGTGCCGGCCCCGGTGACCCGGAAACCGCAGGCCAAGGGGCTGCACGCGGCCCCGGTCACCGGGCCGGTCCCGGAGTGGCGGATCGCGGTCGCGTTGCCCGCCGCGACACCTGCCGGTCCAGCCACCGAGGCCCTGCTACGTCTGGCCCTCCCCACCGACAGATGACGCACCACCCGCCCGCCTACCCCGCCGCCCGCCTACCCACCGCTCAGCCGCCCGCCACTCGCCACTCGCCACCCGCCGCTCGCCACCCGCCGCTCGCCACCCGCCGCTCGCCACCCGCCG
>NZ_JBEZXU010000104.1:0-24422 GCF_040638175.1 Actinoplanes sp. NPDC026670 | reverse complement strand
CGCCAAGGAAACCCGCAACAAACGCTCATAACCGCAGGTCAGGGGGTTAACTTTCCCGAACCCGCAGAGGGTCAGTTTTCGGAAAGCGCTGACACACGACCGTGTCGAAGCCGTCGCGGACCTGCTGACGCTGCCAGCCCTCAGAATTTTCCTCCATACTCGCCGCTGCGCTGGCGGGATGGGTGTAGCAGCGCCACAACGCCGCCGACAGGCCTGTGAGTTCCGCAGCGAGATGGAGTGCCTGCTCCCCAGGCACACCCTGGGGCAGTTCGCAGACAACTGCGGCGCGCGAACCTCTCCCGGCCGGCCACGTCCGGATCAATGTGCCGCTGTCGGTATCCACCGCATAGTCGGTCACCGTGCACCCCACTTCGTGTGACTACTGAATGTCTTGTATCCCGTAGACACGTCCTCGATCGGCCACAATCAAAGTCGACCCGATCGGGTACGCATCAATCAAAGCCCGCAGCTTTACGTGCCCGGGCCTTGGCAGACCGCTCCGCGAGCTGCAACATGTACGCCCGCCGCGCGTGAGCCGCCATCCGCTCCCGTACCTCCGGATCGAGCACGCCCAGAGGATCCACCTGCCGCTCGAACCGGGCCAGAAACGCCAACGTCGCCGGCGCCGTTCTACCCGACCGATCTGCCGTGTTGGCCCATGAAGCATGTGCGGCTATCCGAGCCCGCCGGATCCTCTGCCGCTCAGTCAACGCCACAGCCGCCCCTCCCCCACGCATCAGATCCGCTCGCCGATCCGCAGCCGTGCATGAACCTGCTGTGCCCGTTCCGCCGCGGCGCTCGCCCCGTACCGGCGCGGCATGTCATCCGATGCCCAGCCGAGAACCAGCATCAGGTCACCGGTGTCGCCGCCGGCGAGTTTCCACTCGTGGGCGAAGTTGTGCCGCCAGCGGTGCGCGTGAACGTTCGGTACACCAGCGAGCTCGCCGCGACGCCGCAGCATGATCTTGATGCCGTTCGACGACAGCGGCACCTGCCCCTTCGCCGGGAGCCACAACGCCGGCGAATCCGCGAATCGACGGCGCCCACGCGCCCGCAGATACTTACTCAAGGTCCGGCCGGCTTTGGCGCCGAACCGTACTCGCCGGTCCTTCATGCCTTTGCCGTGGAACAGCAGGATGTCGCTGTTGAGGTCGATGTCATCGAGTTGCAGGCCGGCGACCTCCGAGAGGCGGGCGCCGGTGTTGTAGAAGACTCGGATGATCGCCTCGTCGCGGACGGATAGGAAATCCTTGTCCTTGCAGGTCGCCAGCAGCTTGGCGGTCTCGTCGTCACCGAGGATCGGGATCAACGTCTGCGGCGTCTTCGGCTGCTTGACCCGATCCAGCGGCGATCGTTCAAGGTCTTCCTCCTTGGTGAGCCATTTGAAGAACTGCTGCAGGCCTTTGTGTTTGTTCAACGCGGTCGCGGCCGACCTGGTCTCCACCATCCACGCCTGGAACTCCTCGACGTGGCCACGTTCGACTTCGGTTGGATCCTCTGCCGCTTCGCCGGCGTCCAGTTGCTCGGTGTTGTCGATCAGGTACCGGCCGAGCTGGGCTCCGGCGAGCAGGTAGTTGTACCTGGTCGTCTCGGGATAGTTGCCGCCCCGCAGAGTGCGATCCCAGTCGCGTAGGTAGTCGAACCAGGCCGGGGTGAGGCCGCGGCAAACCTTCTGGAGATCCAGCACAGCCTCACCCCCACCCATGGCGAGTCCTCGCACGGCAGACGCCTTGACTGCGGTACAAGGACACGAACCGCTGGTGCGGTCCGTGATCTCATCATCAGACGGTCACCACGTTCAGTGAAGATGTCCGCGGTTGTCCGCGGTTGTCCCGGGTAGACGGGCAACACCTGCGGCGTTCCCGCGCTTGTTGGGCTGGCTGACCATCCGAAGCGGATCGAGAGCCACCGTGGCGGGCGTCCATTGCCGATGTTGTCAGCGGTAGCCGTCGGGCTTTCGTGGGATCTGAGCTGCTGCTTGATCGTCGGCTTCCAGTGGCCGGGCGCGGTGGGTTTGCTCGACAGCTTCGCGTCCCCCACGGCGGGGCTTAACCCGTTGAAGTTGCATGAGCGCTCAGCGAGCGCTAGTGTTTATGAGTAGTCGATGAGCGCTCACCGGAGGATCTGATGTCACCGAGTCAACCAGCCAACCCCGTCCGCGACCGCCGCACCGAACTTGACCTCACCCAGCAGGAAGCGGCAAAACGCGCCGAAGTCTCCGTCGCAACCTGGCGCCGCCTCGAAGCCGCGACCAGCCTCGACGGGTTCAAACCCGACAACGTGCGAGGCTTCGCCCGAGCGCTGCGACTCAGCCCGGCCCAGTTCCACAACATGATGGGAGCTGCTGAAGCCCCCACCGTCGAAGCCGACGATGATGACTTCGCCAAGTTCTTCAACGCCGCGTTCACCGGCGATCCCCTCGCCGCTGCCGATGCGGTGGCGCTGCACAGCACGGTGGTCTTCTCCGACTTCGCCCCCATGAAGAGCGGTGAGTTCCACGTCGAACACGCACTCGGTTGCGGCTTTCCCGCCTTCCTCAAAGGCGAGGCATCGATCCGAGAGGTCGACCTGCTACGTGATCTACCCGACTTCGTGCTGACCCAGGTGAACAACCACTGGCTGGTCCGGATGGGTGAACGCATCATGTGGGTCGGCAGCGAGCTCGGTGAAGGCCGGATCCCCCGCCCTCTCAGCATCGCCGACGAGTACGCGCTGTCGATCGTCATCATGAACACCGATCCGCCCAGCATCGGTGACGTGTTCGACATGCACCCCGGCCTCGACGGCGCCGATGACGCCGACTACTTCGACGACGAAGACGCCGACGAACTCACCGAGGACTGGCGCAACGACATGATGGGCGCACTGCTGCCCCCTGACGAGGCGCACGACTACCGGCGCCACGACCTTGTCGTCATCGAGGCCAACGGCCAAGGCATCTACGACACCAGCAACCCTCGCCATCCCTTGCGCTGGTTCGACCGCGACGACCTGCGCGAGCAATGCGAGCGGGACCTCGCCTATGTGCGGCTACCCAAAGATCAGCAGCAGGAGATCGCAGCGAAAGCGATGGAACGCGTCAGCGCCGCGTTGGGCCGGTCGAACCCTCAGCCGATCGAGCAGTGATCGCGGCACCGAACCCGCTCGCGGGCGTCCCGCGATCCCTGCCGACCCGTCCGCGGACGCCTGGAGACCCACATCGGCGGCTGCTGTTACAGCAGTCCGATGAGCGCGGCTCGCGCTGCGGCACGCTCTTCGCCGGCCGTGGGCGCAGCAGAAACGTCAGGCTCTGCCGCGCCCACGTCCGTACTGTTCAGACTTTCTCGCCGATGCCCATCTGCGTTTGCAACTCCAGCGCTCGCTCGGCTGCTGCGCTGGCGCCGTAGCGGCGTGGCATGTCTTCGGAGGCCCAGCCGAGCAGCAGCATCAGGTCGCCGGTGTTGCCGCCTTTCTTGTGCCATTCGTGGGCGAAGTTGTGCCGCCACCGGTGTGCGTGCGTGTTGGTGACGCCGGCTGCGGCGCCGCGGCGTTTCAGCATGATTTTGATGCCGTTCGGTGCCAGCGGCTTGGTACCGCGTTCGGCCAGCCACAGTTCGGGGACTGCGTCGGCGCCTTTGCGTTTGGCGCGGGCACGCAGATAGCGGGACAGGGCGCGAGAGGTCTTCGGGCCGAAGCGTACGCGGCGGTCTTTGGCGCCTTTGCCGTGCAGGCGTACCGATTCGGTGTTCATGTCGAGGTCGGTCAGTTTGAGGTTGCCGATCTCGGAGAGGCGGGCGCCGGTGTTGTAATAGAGCCGGATCAGGGCCTCGTCGCGCAGCGCGATGAACGTTTTGCCCTTGGTGGACTCGAGCAGCTTCTTGGTGTCGTCGTCTCCCATGATAGGGACGAGTTTCTGCGGGATGATCGGCTGTTTCACCCGGGCCATCGGGGACTTGTCGATCTCTTCTTCTTCGAGGAGGAATTTGAAGAACTGCTGGAGACCTTTGTGCTTGTTCAGTGCGGTGGCCGGCGAGCGCGTTTCGATCATCCAGGCTTGGAAGGATTCGCAGTGTGCTTTGGTGACCAGGGTGGGGTCATGGGCGGCGTCGTCGGCGTCCGGATCCGGCGATTCCTCGCAAAGATACCGGGCCAATTGAGCGGCGGCGAGCAGGTAGTTGTAGCGGGTCGTTTCCGGGTGGTTGGCGGCGCGCAGGGTGCGGTCCCAGTCGCGCAGGAAGCCGGCCCAGTCGCCTTTGTCGAGGCCTTCGCAGAGTTGGTCGAGCTTGAGGAGGGGCATCGTCGGGCACCTGTCGAGTCAAGGGGTCTACAAGCGGCGTGCTCGACCCGGCTGACGTCGCCAGACACGAAAAAGGGGCTTCCGCAAGTCGCTGACCTGTGGAAACCCCTTCGCTGTCGGGCTGACAGGATTTGAACCTGCGACCCCTTGACCCCCAGGCCGGTGGATCAAGCGTTTACGCACGTCAGGCGCGATATTTGACGTTCATTCACATTCCGAGTGTGTAGGCGAACGCGTTGACATGCATGACGTGTGGTCCCCACATGGTCCCCGTTAGCGGCACTGGCCTAAAGCACGGGCCAGCTACAGCACCGAGGCGATGATTAGGCCCCCGACCGCTAGGTGCACTCAGCGACCTGTATCTGCATCCGCTCCGCGCCGCCATATCTTCTAACCAACTGCGCTAAGACGCTCAAGAAAGGTTTTTAGCGCGATCACAGAGACCGACCTTTTGCCGCCTGACTCAAGTGTCGCGGCGTGCGTAGCGCCTGAATACATCCCGTCGCCAGGTTCCAACTCAAGCACATGCATTGTCTGGCCCCCCTGCTCATGAGTTCCGACATTCGCTTCCCAACACACGAGCCAGCGAATATGTTCCCAATCCTTGATCTCACGCACAATATCCGGCAATAACTCAGAGGCTTCGAACTTAAACTCAGCAACCCCATTTCGCGTACGCTTATTTAGCTGCGCATGGTCCACCGGGAAACGCTCAATAACGAAATCCGGAACCTCATTTTCGTCGTATTGCAAATACGAGTCATACGCGTAAGATGACCCGGAGAAGAATATGGGCTCGAAGTGCTTCAAAATGCCCATACCACGCAGTTCATTGAAGATCGCTACGACGTCCTGCTCCTCCGTAGGTGCGGTCACGTACTTTATTGCGCCCATCTCCGACGGAAGACTGAACGGGAATGGGTGCTTCCGCCGCTCTGCGGCCTTGTCGATCGGTTCGTCGTAGTCGATCGACTTACCCGATCTCGTAGTGGGAATCAGGAACGGTTTTGCCTGATTTGCAATATCCTCAGCTAAAGGATTTTCTAGGACATTGATCAGTTCTATAATCTGAGGCGGCCAGTCCTTTCGCCCAAGATCAGGCTCGACGCGTTCAAGGTGGACCGTCAGCCAAATTCGCTCAACGTCGAAACCACGATGGCTGAGACTAAGGTCCCGACGCCACGACGAGATCATTGAATCTGTCGCGACACGAATACTTGGCGCAACCAAAGTCCGATTCTTTGGAACGTGCCAGTTGGTCGCTAGCGTTGCCTTGTACGCGGCAGCATAACCAGCTAATGCGTATGCCGTAACAGTATGCTTCCGAAGGACCTCCTCGACATCAGCATCATTCGTCAGCAAGTCACCCTGCACGCGCTCCGCTCGCCCCTTAAGGAGTTCGACCAACTTATCCGTACCATAGAACCGATATGCCGCTTGATACTTGCCTCTATCCTTCACCGGGGGTTCAGTATTGGGATTACTCGCCAGATATGCGCCTACATCGATAACCTTCACCTGCTTCACTAGGCCCGTATGCGGGAATCTGTAAGAAGATGAAAGCTGGCGGACAGTCAATACGCCATCGCGGTCTTTGTATTCAAGACGAGCGTCGAAGCCAGCCGGCTCCACCTTCGCTTTTCGCGGATATACGCCTATTGCACTTTGGGCCTCCAAAACCGTTTCCGCGTAATCCCAAGACGGGAATGCTCGATAAAGGTCGCGAGGCTCGGTCTGTCCGCCAACCTGAATAGTAATCACCGTACCCGGCTGCCGTAGCGATCCCTCCTCATCGGCGAGATCATCAATTACCGCGCGCGGCGCAACGGTTTGAGAGCTGTCCTCCACCCACTGACGAGCATTCTCAACCCGGACCCGATAGTGCTCACCCGCGGTTCGACTCTCTATCTCAAAGAAGTTGAAGCCGTAAGCAAGGAAAGTAAGTCCCACGCCCTTATGCCCGCGCGAACGCCCATTGCGAAACAACTCCGCTTTCTGAGTTACGTCTGGAGCCAGCAACTTCCGCACATTTTCAGAAGTGATCCCTCGACCGTTATCACGAACGGATATTTTATTCGTCGAGCAATCAATTCCAACTACGATAGATCCACGGTTCGAATGATCTTCGCGGAACGCCTCGTCAACCTCGTCAACAGCGTTTTGGATAGGCTCCGCCAACAGATCCGCCGCATGATTATAGCTGCGAATAATATTGCGTACTCGCTGCTTAATCGCACCTGCAACGAGGTCCGGATCAGCGGCGGCAAGGGGGTCAAATGTTTCAGTCAAGGTGCCAGCCTCCGAGCATTTTCACTCTACTCCGATAACACGACGAGAGTAACGCTTTAATCCACCAGCGGTACCTATTTTGCACCAAGTTAATCGGCGCCAACGAGTGTATCTCCGAAGGTGCCGCGAGTTCTGGCTTCAGCCTATAGAACGAGGTGGCATGACCGCTTCCCGTTCCAGGAGCTTGCCGAGCGAGGGTCAGCGCTGTGCGCTTCGGTCTTCGGCACACCCCTCTGCACTTCGCCTCCGGAGGGGCAACGCTAGGCGACCGTGCAGTACCACCCCCGGGCAGGGGCGGAGGCTCCCGGCGTCGATCGCCGTTCCGGAGCTACGGTGCTTGACCGATCGCCAGGAGGTGCGAACTGGCCGCAAGCAACTCGGGGTAGGGCTCGGCCATCCGCGCGGCCGTCAGGGCGGAAGCGAAGAGTTCGTCACTGGGCACGTCACCGGCCTGCTCTACCGCCTTAAGGAGCGACCATGCAGGCCCCTCGATCCCGAGCACCGTCACGCTCAGGAAGCCGGTATCGCGCATCTCATCAGCAAGTTCAGCGGCCCGGTGGAAGTATGCGAGAGTAAATCCCTTTTTACCGTCATGCATAGACGTGCGAAGAATTTCGGAAATAGAGGCTTGCAGGTGATCCTTGTACAGATGAGCAAAGGCGACGTGCTCGAACAGCGACGCATACCGGTTGATCGCCGCCGCCGCTACGAGCCCTCCCGGCCGGACAACTCGGCGGGCTTCGCGAAGCGCCCGCTGCCGATCGGCCAGGTCGGGAAGGTGATAGAGGGGGCCTAGCAACTGCACGACGTCGTAACTCGCGTCTGCCGCCTTCAAGGCACGAGCATCGCCCAGTGATGCGGAGCAAACGGCGGAAGCTTGCTCGACGTGTCGAGCAATTGGATCGATCAGGTCGACGTGGTATCCGTCCTTGACCAGCCACTCGGCATGAACGCCTGGCCCGCCACCAACGTCAAGAACACGGGCGGGTGCCGCCGGCAGGAAGCGGCGCAGGATCTCCTGCGTGCGCAGCAGTTCGAGTCGGCCGTCTGCTGACATGCTGAGCCGGGTGCTCTCGTCAATGACCTGCGAATAGAAGCGATCAATCTCCGGCGCTAGCTCTGGGTTCGCCATGCCGACAGGCTACTCTGTGTACCGGTGGACCAGTCCAACGTCAGGACCGGATACCGAAAGGGGAGTTGGTGGCGCTGCTGAAGTACGAGGAGATCGCAGAGTCACTGCGGTCTCGAATTGCAGCGGGGGAGTTCGCGCCTGGCGACACGCTCCCCTCGGGGCGGGATCTGGCCGACCAGTGGTCCGTTGCGCGAGCCACGGTCGTCAAGGCGATGGACGTTCTGCGTGGCGATGGGATCGTAGAGGCAATCCAGGGGACTGGCTTCATCGTCACCGAGATGCCTATCGCGCGACCGACGGGTGACCGCCGGGCCGGATCGACGCGCGTAACGGGCGGCATGCCGTTCCTTCGCGTCGGCGTACCGGACTGGGCCGTGCCGCCGACGCACATAACCTCAGCTCTCGGGCTCGACTCTGACGTCAAGGCACTGCGTCGCATCCGGGTGCTGCAACTACCTGACGGCAGTCCCCACAGCTGCGTACAGGCTTGGTTCCCGCCCGACATCGCCGAACTCTCCCCGCGGTTGGCTCAGCCTGCTCCTATTGCGGAGGGCACGACACGCTACGTCCGCCGGCAGACCGGGCGGTTCCCGGTTGAGGGTGTCGACGTCACCACGGTGCGACTCGCATCGGAGGAAGAGGCCGTGCACCTGGCCTTGTCGCTGCCGGCCGCTGTGGTGGTAGTGCGACACACCGCGTACGACCAGCAGGGCCGCCCGCTGGTGTGCGAGGAAGGGGTTACGCCAGCCGCCCTGTACGAGCAGGTGGATACCTACGCGATGTAGCCCAAAGCGGTTTTTGATCAAGCTGGACTGGTCTACCAGTCCAGCTTTTTTGCGCATCAAATCTGCCATCTAGCTGTGCATATTCAAGTTCACAGACCTCCCCGGTGCAATTTCTCTCTTGACTGGACTGGTCCACCGGTTCAGTCTGGTCTTACGGCCGACTGGTCGCCGATACGGCGGAAGTGGCTTCGGCTACGCCGTTCGCGAGTTGCCCCGCCGACCTGCGCAACAGCGCCCTGCTCCCATGGGTGATCGAACTCAACAGCGACAGACCTGATCACAGGCGAAACCACAGGGCCGCGGCGACCTCCCATCTAGTGCCGGGAGCGAGCGGAAGCCGGAGCCGGGTGGAACAGGGGAGTTTTAAGGCTTGCGGCCTCCCTACGAACAAGGCCGCCGCGCACGGGCAAGGGTTACCCATGCGGTTGACCACCTGCCGCGCCGGCGTTGCCGGTCAGCGGATTCGGGTGGGGGGTGGTCTTTGGGGTTCGAGGCCCCGACACCCGTTCCGGGCGGGCCGGCCGCCGTTGCGGTGAGCCGGTCCGCCGGGCGTTCTTCGCACCGAATTCCCTATTTTTCTGATCGAAACAGGAGGCATTAGCGCCATGGCTTCACTCTCTTCGATCATCAAGATCACCGCACGTCGGAGCGCCGTCTGGCGCGAGTGTTCCGGCTGCTCGGCGCTTGCGCCGCTCGCGCTGGACGAGACCAAATGCGAGCCCTGCCGGGTCGAGCCGTCGCGACGCCCCGCGCGTCTCCGGCTGCCGCGGGCCGCCTGACCGGAAGGATCTTCAGACTCATGTCGATCGACTTCGAGACCGAGACCGGCGACCCATCTCCGAGTGACCTGGCTGCGATCGAGGCCGAATGGCCCCGGATCGAGGCCGACCTCGCCGAGCTGGACGCCGAGATCGAGGCCTTGTACGCCGCAGACCGGCGCCCGGATGAGTTGGACTGGCGGCGTAAGCGCCGCAGCGAGGCCCGGCTCACCCGCGTCGCGGCCCGGCCAGCCTTGCCGGCTTCCGGGTTACGGCCCGCTGCCTGATGTCGCGGATCCGCGCCGAGTTCTGGGATCCGGACGCCGAGCGGTACAGCCTTCCCACGTTCTGGTGGCGAGGCGCTCCGGAGGGCTACGCGACCCGGCGTCAACTGTGCAAACAGGGTCTGTGCCCGGGTGGCCACGAGCCGGCCGCGCAGATCTTGTGGGCGGGGGTGGGCGGCACCCGCGTGGCGTACCTGTACCGGCTTGACCTGGCCCGCCCAAGGCGCACCGCGACTCCGGCCGTCCGTGCCGCGCTGGCCGCGGCGATGCGTGCCCGGCGGACCTGCTCGGCCTGCCGGCAAGTCCGGCTCTACTGCATTCCGCGCTCGCTCGGCGAGTGCCTGACCTGCCACGACGGAGGTAACTGATGATCGAGAACGCTGGCCCGGTCGACCTGATCGAGCGGTGCCTGGCCATCTTCACCACCGGCATGCACACCGCCGACGACCTCACCCTGACCCACGAGGCCGAGCGCCTTGAGTCTCTGCCGACCTCGCTGGCGATCACTCGGATGCGGACGATCGTCGCGGCTGAGCAGGACGCCCGTCGCGGCCCCGCCGAGCCGATGGGGGCCGCCGTATGAGCGCCGTGGCCCTCGCCCCGCCGGCCGAGCGCCCCGCCGACTTCGACCTGGGCCACGCTGCGGCGCTGGCCGAGCTGACCACGATCGCCGATCAGGTCCGCTACGCTTGCGAGAACCTGGCCGAGGCGAACACCGACACGGTGCGGCGCTGGCTGGCCAGCTACGGCGTCGAGACCAAACGTCCGTACGTGTCCACTCTGCTCAGCGGCCACCGGCGCCGGCGTGGCCTCGACGATCCCGAGACTGACCCCGCCAGCCAGGCCGAGCCGGAGGCCGTCGAGACGCCGGACGAACCCGTCGGGACGCCCGAGCCCGACCCGACGCCGCGTCTCGACACCGAACCGGAGAGCGTCGAGACGCCGCCCCCGGCCACGGAGATCGAATCTGCCCCGTCGGCAGCCGACCCGGTACCCGAGGACGCGCCCGTCTCGACGCCTGAGCTGGCCCTCGCGGCACGCGTCGAGACGCCCGCCGGCTCGGCCCTGGACGACGTGCCGACCATCCCTGCTCGGCCGGTCCGCATCGGCGCCGCCGTGGCGCTGGCGCTGAGCGGCAGCCTGGCCGGCGGCGTCGCGTTCGCCGCGGCCCGCGGCCTGATCGACCCACTCGTCTGGCCGTGGCCGGTCACCTTGGCCGCCGCGGTCGCCGCGCTGGTCACGGTAGGTGTGCTGGTCTGGTCGGCCGCCTCAGTCCTGGCCGCGCTGGTCGCCGGACGCACCGGCCGCGACCTCGCGCTCGACGTCGCGTCGTGGACGGTCGCTGGGGTGGCCGGTTACCTGGCCGCCTACGGGCAGGTCAAGTTCGCCGAGTGGGCCGGGGTCCACGACGCGACCAAGTACCTGGTTCCGGGCATTTTGGAGCCGTCCGTGGTGGTCCTGCTGCTGCTTGCCAACCGCCGGGTGCGGCGCCGCCGGGCCGGACTGCCGGCCAAGCCAGTCGGCAAGATTCTGACCCTGGCCGCGGTGCTCGGTGGGTTCGCCGTCTACACCAACGTCGTGCATGCGGGTGGCCGTGCCGGGCTGGTGTTCGGTGCTGCGACTGTGGTCGGCCTGATCCTGTGGTGGGTCAAGCTGCAGGACGACGCCGCTCCGGATGACTGGGACGACCAGCCCCGCACGGCCCGCCTGTCGCGGCGTACGTCGCGGTACCGGCTGTTGCGCTGGGTGATCCTGCCGCGGCAGACCCGGCGGGCCTGGCTGATCAGCCTCGATCACTCGATTGCCGATGCCGAGCAGGGCCTCGATCTGGCCCGCCGTTGGCGGCGCGCCTACGACGCCAACCGCGCCGCCGGTAGCCCTCGCCGGGTCGCCCGGCGCATCGCGTCGCAGCACGTCGACGAGCACCTGAGCGTCGACTGACAGACCCCGCCCCGGGCCGGCTGCTGCCGGTTCCGGCGAGTTGCTACCTCGCCGGCGAGACGCCACCGGCTCGGGGCGGATTCCACTGTGCACAGCCCGGCGACACGGCCCCTACCGCCAAGCAGATGCCGTGCCGCCGGTCCCTTCATCGATCCCGCAAGACCTCGAAGGAGGCCCCAGTATGGCAGCCGAAACCACCGTGAAGGCCGCGCCGCCGACCGTGGAGACCACGTTCGCCGGGTGCGGCCACACCGCCAGCCTGCCCCAGACCAGCAGCGTGCCTGCCTGCCCGAACGGCTGCGACGGCACCCCGGATCACCGCCGGTTCGTACCCCGCCCGCGGACCCGCTGATGCCGCGCGCCTGGCGCCCGCTCGGCGTCGCCGTGCTGCTCACCCTCGTGCTGGCCCGGACCGCGGACACCGCGGCCGGGCCGGGATTGTGCCTGCTCCTGCTGGCCGCGCTCGCCGCGACCGCGTTCGTGACCCGCCCGCGCCGCCGGCCCGGTCGGCGCCGTCACCCGTTCCGCTCGACCAGGAAGGCCCGCCGTGGCTAACGAGACCGTGATCACCGTGGTCGGCAACCTCGTTGCCGACCCCGAACTCAGGTTCACCAACAGCGGCGCCGGCGTCGCGAACTTCCGGATCGCCTCGACCCCGCGGGTGCTCGATCGGCAGTCCGGCGAGTGGCGCGACGGCGACGCACTGTTCCTGACCTGCTCGATCTGGCGTGACGCCGCTCAGAACGTCGTCGAGTCGCTGACGCGTGGCAGCCGTGTGATCGTGCAGGGCCGCCTCAAGCAGCGCAACTACGAGACCAAGGAGGGCGAGAAGCGCACCGTCTTCGAGCTGGAGGTCGACGAGATCGGCGTCTCGCTGCGCTACGTCACCGCCAAGGTCCAGAAGGCCGCGCGCACCAACGGCGCCGGCAACACCTCGAACGGCAACCGGTCGAGCGACTTCGAGGACCCGTGGGCGACCAACAGCCCCACGACCGCGACGGCCGGCGCCACCCGCTCGGCGGGCGACGAACCGCCCTTCTAGATCCACTGCCCGGTCGTGGCGCCGTCGCTCCGGCCGGGCTCCGCCTTCACCCCGTCCGAACATCCCGGATCGGAGACACCCCCTGATGAGGAAGTTGGAACCCGAGCAGTGGCGCATTCTGGGAAGACTGATCTCCCTGTGCGGCGTCCGTGCTCGTCTGCACGATCTTATGAAGGCACAGGACGTCAGCCCTGAGGCGGTCGCCGACCTGTCCGAACGCGGCCTGATCACCGCCAGGCTCAACGGCGAGGACATCGCACTGACTCCGGGCCTGATCAAGACCCACGGCCGCCAGACGTTCCTGACTCTGTCCCGGGCCGGTGACGCCCAGCGCTGGGACGACCCGCACCGCGTGCTCCGGACGCTCGGCCATGCCCACTACGGCCTGTCCCTGTCGTTCCTGCTCGGCATGATCTTCATCGACGACGTCGCGCTGCTGGCCAGGGAAGGGCTCATCCACGCCCTGACCGAGCACGACACCGTGGATCTCGGCGACGCCCGGCAGCCGTTCAACGGCAGCCAGAAACTGATCCTGCCCGGCGGCGCCGAGGTGTGGATCAGCGCCGTCATCGTGCGCACCACACGAACCGGTCAGCTCTACTGCGAACGCTGACACCCCTGCTCGGGGACGTCACTTCGCCGGCCCGGCATCCACCCCGCTGACCGTTTCCGTCGGTGGCCCGGTCATGAACGTGACCGGGCCACCGGACTGACGCCTCACACCTGCTCCTGCGTCTGGAGATGCTGCATGTCCGCACAGACCGAGGCGTCGAGCGCGCTCGACGCCGCCCTCACCCACGTCCGTGCCGAGCTGGGCCGGGCCGACACCAAGGCCGGAACCCTGCTCGCCCTGGCCGGTACGGCGCTGACCGTGCTGCTGGCGCTGCTGGCCCGCACCACCCTGCCGGGCCTGGCGGTTGCCGCCGGGTGGCTGACCGCCGCGGTGGTCGCCACGGCGGCGGCTCATCTCGCCCTCGCGATCCGCCCGAACCTGACCGGCGATCACGGCATCGTCCGCTACGCCCGCCGCGATTGGGCCACGGTCAACAACGAGTTCACCAGGCTCGACGCGGCCTGGATCGCTCGTGCCGCGCACGAGTCGCGCGGCGCCGAGGCGCTGGTCGCGCTGTCGCGGTCAGCGGTCGCCAAGTACCGGCGGATCCGGATCGCCGTGGATCTGCTGCTGGCCGGCCTGGCTGGCATCGCCCTGACCGCGGCCCTGGCCGCCCTGCTCTGACGAAAGGACTGCCTCATGCCGCGTTTGTTCCCCGACCTTGAGATCAAGGACGACGCCGACCTGCTCGATCTGCTCGAAGGGATCCGCAACGTCGGGATTGCCGGGCACGACGAGATCGACGAACTCGCCGGGCTGATCCGCGCGAAGCTCGAACGCTACGGCCGGCGTAACGGCCTGTCCCGGATGCGGGCGAAGTTCTGGGGCCGGCAGGTCTCCCGGCCGCTCGTGCGGGCCGCGGACGAGATGCTGGCGGTCGCCGCGTACGCCCGGGTCTGCCGCAACCGGTTCGAGGCGTTCCTGATCGCCCTCGACGACGAGCAGCCCGGCGCCACGGACTTCAACGTCCGCGGCCGTAAGCAGCAAGGGCGGGCTGCCTGATGGCGCGTCAGACCCGCACCCGCGGCGGGATGGACGCCGCCCGCGGCGCCTCGTACGAGGTCCGCGGCAACCCACTGCCCTACGTGATCCCGCCCGTGTCGGCGATCGTGAACCTGATCCTGGCCGGGGTCCTGTCGCGGATGTGGGGTGCCTACGCCAACCCGACGGTGTGGGAGGCCGCATGGCGGGCCGGGCTGATCGTGATCTGCTCGACGCTGATCGTGTGGTGCACCTGGGGTGTCGGCCGCGCCCGCAAGCTCGAACTGCGGGTCGCGTCGCTGCTGATGTCGATCTGCTCCTGCGGCGGGTTGTTCGTGCTGACCTTCCGGCCGTGGTCGTTCGACGCGGTGATGGTCTACCTGATCGTCATGGTCACCCTGTCGCTCCTGCTGGCGATCACGAAGCTGCTGCGGGGGGACGGCACCGACCAGCGGGCCGGCGTGTTCGGCGAGCTGTCCGAACGGGTCCGTGAGTTGCAGGACATCGGCAAGACCGGCACGCCGAAGACGGTCGACGGCCGGATCATCACCCACACCGAGATGGTCCACGGCGGCAACTTCGCCGATCTCCAGAAGAAGGAGGTCCGCACCGCGATCGCCTCGGCCATGGACGTCCCGGTCGGTGGGGTGCGGATGGTCCCGAACCGGGGCACCCCGCGGGTCGGGCGGATGGAGATCTCGCCGGTCGACATGCTGGAGAACCCGCCGGCCTGGCCGGGTCTGTCCGCGCCGGGCGGGTCGATCGCCGAGCCGATCCGGCTCGCGGTCTACCAGACAGGGCAGGTCGTGCCGCTGATCCTGCCGGGGGATCCGAAGGCCGAACGCAACGCGATCGGCGTGCTGGTCCTGCTCGGCGCCTCCGGCTCCGGCAAGACCGCGTTGCAACTCGAACTGGCCAGCGAGGCCCGCTCCCGCGTCGACGCGGAGGTCGTCTACATCGACGGCCGCAAGGGACTCCAGTTGCCGAAGGCGTTCCGCGACGCCATGCACGTCATGATCCACGACCAGGCCGAAGGCGAGCGCTACCTCGACGCCCTGATCCCCGAGGTCGCCCGCCGAGCAGCGCAGATCGGCGGCCACGGCCACGACCAGTGGACCGCCGGCTGTGCGAAGTGCCCGAAGTTCCGGGTCGTGATCGTGGACGAGGCCTCCAAGTTCATCGAGAGCGAGGACACCATGGTCGAACTGGCCGAATCGGTCCGCTCCGTCGGGATCTTCCTGCTGCTCGGCCAGCAGCGCGCCACCGGTGACCGGCTGCCCACCAGCGTGCGGTCCACCATCGGCGGCGTGATCTGCATGGGCGTCCGCGACGTCGCCGAGGCCGCCCGGCTGCTGTCGGAGGAGACCATCGAGGCCGGCGCCGACCCCTCGTGGAAGAACCGCAAGCCCGGCGCCCTCTACGCCGAGGTCCCCGGCACCGACCCCGAGGACTGGTCGCTTCCCGGCCGCACCTTCAAGATCGACCGAGACGAACTGGTCGCCGAACTGATCGCCTACCTGGCCTCGATCGGCGAGGCCCCGGACGGCGCCGTCGTCGCCGCCCCAGCCGCGGCCGCGCCGCGGCGGCCCGCCCCGGCTCCGGCCGGAGAGGTCATGCCGGGCGAGGACGACGACGATCCGGACGCGGACAAGGACGCCGAGTGCGCGCCGCCGCGGCGTGACCCGGAATGCCTGCCGGAGGAGGGCGGCGACCCGTACGAGCCGATCACCATCCCCCGCCGCGAGCGGATCCCCCTCGACCTCGAACCGGCCGAAGGACGGCAGTTCAGCCCGTCGGAGGTACGGGCGATGGTCCGGCGGATGATCCTTTCCGCCGCCGAGCAGGGGCAGCGCACCTGCCGGCACTCGCAGTTCGCCCCGCTGGTCGACGTGGTCGGCGAGACCGGCCTCAAGCCGCCCACCCTGAGCAAGATCCTCAAGGAACTGTGTCAGGGGCCGGACCCGCTGCTGTCGCGCACCGGCGACAAGGGTGTCTACGACATCCTCGTCCCCGAGGCCGGCGCCGAACTGGTCGGGGCCGGCCGGTGACCGCCCTGGCCGGGCTCGGCGCCCGGGTCCGGCAGGCCGCCGCGTGGCGGCCGGAGTTCGGCACCACGCCGCGGGTCCTCAAGATTCGCTGCGTGCACTGCCAGGTGTGGCGCAAACCGCGCCACTTCCGGTCGGGCTCCCGCGGCTGCCGCCGCTGCGTCGGCGACTGACCGCACCCCCTCACACACGCCCGCACCCGTCACGCTGTGTCACGGGTGCGGGCGCGTATTTCACGCACTTCACGGACTGCACGCACTTCACGCGGACGCCCGCAAGATGCGTCTATGCGTGCGCGTGCGCGCGCGCAAGCCTCCGTGAAGTCCGTGAAGTGAAATCCGTGAAGTCCCACCCGATCAACGGAAAGTGACACTCACATGACGTCACCGACCTCCGACCACACCGGCCTGATCGACCTCCTCCGCGACGAACTCAAGACCCTCAAGGACGAACAACGCGAGCGGATCAAGCTACGCGACAACCTGATCTACTCCGCCGTCCTGGCCATCGCCGCCGTCGCCGGCGGCACCCGGCTGGCCGGTCCCGCCGTGCCGCTGCTGCTGCCCCCGGTCACCCTCGCCCTCGGCTGGACCTACCTGGTCACCGACCACCAGATCAGCGCGATCGGCCGGTACCTGCGCACCGATCTCGCCCCGCGCCTGGCCGCCCTGCTCGGCACCGACGTCCTGCGCTGGGAGACCGCCCACCGCACCGATCGCCGCCGCCGACAGCGCAAGAGCATCCAACTCAGCGTGGACCTGCTCGTCTTCGTCGTACCCGCCGCCGTCGCGCTGGCCTGGTACTGGACCTCGCACCCCACCGGCGCCCTGATCGGCGTCTCCGCGCTGGAAGCCGTCGCGGTCCTGGCCGCGGCCTGGCAGCACATCGCCTACGCCGACATCACCCATCACTGACCCCGCCGCCACCGCGTGAAAGGCGCCTCTCGCATGTCCTGGTTCCGTATCGCCCGCCGCGGCGCGGCCTACGAATTCGGCCGCCGACTCTGGCGCTGGTTCGCCGCCTTCGAGGCCATCCGCTGGTTCACCGCCCGGGTCCTACCCGTCCTGCTCATCCTCGCCACGATCGCCGTGGCCGCCTGGTTCGCCGTCCGCACCGCCGTCTGGTGGCTGCCCCGGCTGACCCTGCTCGCCGCCCTCGCCGCCGTGCTGACCGGGGCCGTGTGGCTGGCCCGCCGCTACCGGTGGGAGCTCCGCGCCAGCCTGCCCCGCACCGCGGTCGCGGCCGGTGTGCTGGCCCTGGCCGGCGTGCTGGGCACGCTCGTCTACTGGCTGCGCTGAGCGGAGGCGAAGCCATGGAGCAGGCCATCATCGCCGACCTTCAAGACGCCGGGTGGCGCATGGTGCCCCCGGCCGTGCACGACGCGCTGTGCCGGGTTCGGGTGGCCACCCTGCAAGAGTGCGGCCCGTACCCCGGGTTGCTGCACTGTGCGTTCTGTGGCTTCTTCTACGCCCGGCCGACGGCATCTGACTCGGAGGTGCGCCCGTGATCGACATCGACGCGTTCCGCGAAGAACTCGCCGGCATCCTGCCGAAATCCCAGCACAAGAAGATCGAACCCATCGTGGCCCTGCTCGACGACACCCTGATCTACGGAGTCGCCGTGTGCCGGACCCGGGTCGGCATCGAGACCGTCGAGGCGTACGGGCTGACGATCGTCCTCGACGCCAACGGCGAGGCCACCACGATCGACTTTCCGTACGGAGCCGAGGTGACCGCATGAACCTCGACACGATGCCTCTGTTCGGCGAACCCGACCGACCCCAGGTGGCCTCGCCGCCGCCGGTCAAGGTCGCATGGTCGAACTATCACCCGGTCGGCCGGGTCCAGTGCGGGCACTGCGTGCAGATCGTCCACGCCCACCGCGGCGCCGGACCGGTCGACATCCGCACCGCCCGCCGGCGCCGGATCGGTCCCGACGGTGAGCTGCTGCTGTGCACCGCGCACGCCGACATCAAGCACGACGCCGACGTCGATGCCGGGCTCGTCCCCGCGCCGCGCGGCACCGGTCGGACCGGAAGGCGAGCCGCATGACCGCCAGATCGCTGCCGCGCGGTGGGCGGCCGGAGGCACTGGATCTGTACTGCTGCTCCGGCGGCGCCACCCGCGGCCTGCAACGGGCCGGGTTCCGGGTGGTCGGGGTCGACAAGAGGCTGCGGCCGAACTACTGCGGAGACGAGTTCGTGCAGGCCGACGCCCTCGACTACCTGACACAGGCCATCCGGACCGGCGAGATCGGCCGGTTCACGCTGATCGGCGCGTCACCGCCGTGTCAGGAACGCTGCACGCTGCGGCAGGGCACGAACCTGGCCCGTGGATGGGGCGGCGAGCACGAACAACTCGTACCGCCCACCCGGGAGCTGCTGATCGAGGCCGGGATCCCGTTCTACATCGAGCAGCCCAGCAACCACGCCGGCCTCATCCGCATCGACCTGACCCTGTGCACCGACATGTTCGACGTCGGGCCGCCGCCGTGGGTGCAACGACACCGCGACTTCGAGATCCACGGCTTCACCGTCGATCAGCCCACCCACCCGACCGGCCCGGTCCGCGGACACCGCGGCTACGTGCGCGGCTACCGCGGCAAGAGCGGCGACCGGCCCGGATTCTTCCGCGACGGCCCGTACGTCGCCCCCTACGGCGACGGCGGCGGCAAAGCCACCGTCGCCGAGATGCAACACGCCCTCGACATCGACTGGACAGACGTCCGCGAGGAACTCACCGAGGCCATCCCGCCCGTGTACAGCGAGTACATCGGCCACTCGATCCTCGACTTCGACAGGTAGGGCGACAAGGCGGTTGCTCAGACGGCCTCGCCTCCGACGGGGAGGGTGTAGCGGAACCGTGTGGCCTTGAGTTGTTCGTCGGCGGCGAGCCAGTCACGCCAGAGGTGACGCTTTCCGCCCGCGGTGACGTAGCCGCCGAGCCCGTCGCCGGTGTGGCGGATGCCGCTGACCACGAACAGGTCGCACGGGACGGAGTCCCGGGAGTGGGTCACCTCGCCGATGGTGAGTTCGACCTCGACGGCGTTCTGGGTGGTGCCCTTGACCTCGACGTGCCGCTCGGTCGGATCGTCCGGGCGTGTCAGGTGCAGGTCGTAGGGGCGCTTGGTGCCGACGTCGGTGACGGTCCATCCTTCGCCCTGGTAGAAGGCGGTCGCTTGAGCGACGGCATGCCGTTCCAGGGCGACGCGGAGTTTGGCGTCGGCGACGTAGCCGGCGCCGCGGGCCGATCGGCGGATCCGGTTGCTGTCTGTCGCGGTCGGTTTCTCGCCTTCGCCGGGAGCGGTCGGCTGCCGCCGTGGTCCGGCCGGGATCTGTTCGAGGCCCGGAATGATCTTCAACAGTTCGGCGGGGAACTTGACCAGGTAGCCCTGGTTCGTGCGGATGGGCCGCTTGTCGGAGAACGCGAACGGGAAGTACAGCGCTCCACGATGAGTCGCCGACAGCGTGTCGAGCGCCGCGTGCAGATCGCTCTCGACGCTTCGTAGGACGGTCTGGTCGATCGGCTCCGGCAGCGCGGTGTAGCCCCGCAACGGGGTACACCAACTGGGCTGGGGAGGAGGCTCCTGCCTGGCCCGGCCGTAGGTGCCCCGCGCCTGCCACACGATCGTCGATGCGGTGACGACGCCGGCGGCCTCGCTGTAGCCGACCAGAGCAGGTCGGCCGATCAGGTCCTTGTGCCAGTGCAGCACCACGTCGCCGGGCTGCACATAGCGAACCAGATCGTATGTCCAGTTCGGACGCCCGGCGCCGTCGAGCTGAGGCGCGTGCAGGTTC
Source organism: Actinoplanes sp. NPDC026670 (assembly GCF_040638175.1). NCBI lineage: Bacteria > Bacillati > Actinomycetota > Actinomycetes > Micromonosporales > Micromonosporaceae > Actinoplanes > Actinoplanes sp. NPDC026670. The sequence goes on along the minus strand of NZ_JBEZXU010000104.1, from coordinate 4,480 downwards.
TCGCCTAAGTCGTCGCGGTCGGTGATCTCCAGCCAGTACCTCTGCGTCGGATCATCCGCCCACCACTCGTTCACCGCCATGAATCACGTTCTACACGTCACCCGACGTCTCGGCGAGCACAGGGCACGCCCCGATCGGGCTCTCCGCATCGCTGCCCGAACCGACCCGTCATCTCCGACCGGAACGGAGCTCCTGACCATGGCCGTCATCCACATCCGCATCGTCACCGAGCGACTGAACGGCTTCCCCGCCGACCCCGAGCTGATCGACACGGCGCTCGGTCGGGAGGCGGTGTTGCAGGCGTGGGCGGCGGCCGTCAACGGCCTCGCCTCCGCTATCGCCACCGTCGAGCAGAAGATCTGCCCGCCCAGCATGTTCCCGAGCCGGTCGCGTCGTGATCCGCGCTGGGGCAAGGTCTCAGCCCAGCTCGGTGACGCCGCGACCGCGGCCTGCCGACTCGGCGACGCGTTGAACGAGGCCGCCCGGTGGTGCCCAAAGGCACTCACCGACGGCGAGACCGTGCAGTATTCGGGCAGCCAGCGCGACGTGCGCGGCCGGTACGTACTGCACGGCTACTGCTCGTGCCGCTACGGCTGCGGGGACGGGATCGAGCTGCGGGACGGCCCGCACGGCACCGTGTTGACCTGTGTCAACCGGTCGAGCATCGACCCGATTCCCGGCCCGTGGCGGGCGGAGCGGCACGACGTGTTCACCGCCGGGCTGATCCTCGACACCGAACCCCGGCGGCTGTACGCGCCGCTGACCGTCGAGCACGCGATCACCGTCGTGCGCGGCCTGAGCGCCATCACCAGCCGCATCCGGGCCGTCCTGGTGACCTGGCAGGACGCGTTCGAGACCCGCCTCGACCGGCGCTGTGCGGTCAACCCGCACGGCTTCCACGGCCCGAACTTCGTCCGCGGGATCCTCGCCGACCTCGACCGGGTCCGACCCGACCTCACCGAGGTCCGCACCCACCTGCGCAACGCGATCGGCGTGCTCGCCGAGATCGAGGCGTTCCCGGACGTCGACCGGGCTGCGTGATGCCGGCGCCGACCTGGTGCGGGCACTGGATCGGCGGTCAGGCCCGCTACTGCCACAGCCCCGACCGGGTGCGCCGCTACCTGGTCGGGCTGCGGTGCCCGGCACACACCCCGTCCGCGCTGGTCGGGGAGCCCGAACCGCCGTCCTCCTGGCCCGTCAAGGAGCACCCGCCCATGTCCGATCCCGCGCTACTGCCCGCCGCCCTGGCCCTCGCCGCCGAAGGCGTCCCGGTGTTCTGGCTCGGCCGCACCAAACGGCCCGTCGCGAACTGCCCGGCCTGCCCGAAGGTCGCCGACGACCCCAGCCACGACCCGCAGGCCTGCTCGTGTCTGACCTGCCACGGCTTCTACGCCGCCACCACCGACCCGGACCGGATCCGCGCGGCACAGCGGGTGGTGCCCGGTGGGCTGCTTGCGATCCGCACCGGCATCCCGTCGGGCCGGGTGGTGATCGACGTCGACCCGCGCAACGGCGGCCGGGTGCTGCCCGAGCTGATGCCGCCGACTCGGTGCGTGAGTACCGGATCTGGTGGCTGGCACCTGCACTACCGGCACCCGGGCGGCCGGTTCGCCGCCAACCTCGAACACCGCGGGATCCCCGGCATCGACATCAAGGCCGATGGCGGATACGTGGTGGCGCCGCCCTCGATCCACCCGGGCACCCGGCGTCCGTACCGGTGGGTGGGGGACCGGCCGCTGAATGAGATGCCCCCGCCGCTGATCGCCGCGTGCCGGGCCGCCGAGGCGCCCGTGGCCGAACCGTCGGCTGGCGCGACCGCCGGCACCACACCGACGACCGGACCGGGCGGCGGGGGCATCTCATCCCCTCCCGCCCTGCTCGCCTCCCACCTCGCCGCCGTCGACAACGCCGGCCAGGGCCGCCGGCGGCACGTGCTGTACGGGGCGTCGCGCGGCGTGGCCCGCATGGTCGCCGCCGGAGTGATCACCGAATCCGACGCCTACCAGGCGCTCTATGCCGCCGGCCTCCGCGCCGAACAGACCCCCCGCGACATCCGAGCCGCCATCACCGGCGGCTTCCAGCACGAACACGTACCACTGGAAGGGATAGCCGCATGACCGAACCCGGCCCACCCATCGAGGGAGCGGCCATCCTCGACCGCCTCCACGCCACCATCATCAAATACGTGATCCTGCCCAACGCCGAGTCGATCGACGCCACGGTGCTGTGGATCGCCGCCACCCACGCACAGGACTCGTGGACCCACGCACCCCGCCTGGTGATCAAGGCCCCGGAGAAACGGTGCGGCAAGTCCCGACTGCTCGACGTCGTGGACGGCACCTGCTACCGGCCGCTCATGACCGTCAACGCCTCCACCGCGGCGATCTGCCGCTCGATCGGCCCCACAGATCCGCCCACGATCCTGCTCGACGAGGCCGACACGATCTTCGGCGGCAAGCAGGCCGAGGCCAACGAAGAGTTGCGCGGCCTGCTCAATGCCGGCCACCAGCGCGGACGTCCGATGATCCGATGGGATCACCAGAAGAAGGAACGCGACGAGATCCCGACCTTCGCCATGGCGGCCCTGGCCGGGATCGGCTCGATGCCCGACACGATCGAGGACCGGGCCGTGATCGTGAAGATGCGCCGCCGGACCGCCACCGAGAAGGTCGCTCCGTTCCGGTCCCGCCGCGACGGCCCGGTCCTGCGTAAGCTCGCCGCCGACCTGTCCTCGTGGCTGCGCCCCCACCTGACCGAGCTGCAAGAGGCCGAGCCGGACATGCCGCTGGAGGACCGGGCCGCCGACACGTGGGAGCCGCTGATCGCGGTCGCCGACCTGGCCGGCGGGAACTGGCCCGAACGCGGCCGCCGCGCCGCGCAAGCGCTCAACGCCGCCCGCGAGGGCGACGCTGAATTCTCCGACCGGCTGAAACTGCTGATCGACTGCCGGATCGTATTCATGGATCTTGAAGCGATTCCGAGCACCGTGCTGCTCGATCGGCTCAAGGCCCTGCCTGAGTCGCCGTGGGCGGAGTACAACGGCGTCGGGCTGACGGCGATGAAGCTCGGGGTGCTGCTCAGGGAGTACGAGATCGGCTCGGAGAACGTGCGATTCGAGCCGCCCACCGGCCGGGTCAAGGGCTTTCACCGGGCTGCGTTCGAGGACGCCTGGCAGCGCTACTGCCCGCCCGCCGACGAGCCTGCCACCGGGCCGTACAAGCCGTACAAGCCGTACCAGGACGACGTTTTGCCTGCTGACCCCCGGTACGGCTTTTTACGGCCGGTACGGCTTGAGCCGTACCAGGACCCGCCCGACGACCAGACCGGTACGGCTTAGCAAAACCTGCTGACCTGCGGAGACGGCAGCCGGTACGGCTTAGCCGTACCGGGGTTGAAAAAGCCGTACCGGGGTTGACCTGCAAAAACAGGCCCCCGGTACGGCTTGTACGGCTTGACCCCAAACTAGGACCCCAACAAAGCCGTACCGAAAGATCAACACGGTCAGAGGTTAGGGCTCCGAGAACCGCGCTACTCCATCGACGCATCCCGTCACCCGAACCCTGCCCAGATCTAGGCTCTACGGCCCTCTCAACGGGCCACTCTCCGGCCCTTCATCGCGGCAGCCCGTACGGTGTCGCTCGGACGACCTCAAGTCGCAGAACGGGCGCGAGGGCCGTTCTGCGCGGCCCTGAAAGCTCTCTGTGGGAGGCACTTAGCCATGCGACTAAGGCTCTTGGACGACACCGAGCCCACCACTCCTAGCGACACCGAGTTCATAACTACGGAAGAGCTGGCGAAGATGCTCCGAGTCGATCCGTCGAGCGTCCGGCGTTGGCGCACCGCTCGGCCGGCCCAGGGACCCCCGTTCATCCAACTATCCGAGCGCGTGATCATGTACTCGATCACGGACGTACGGGAATGGCTGGCCAGCCGTCGAATCACGCCGGAGGCAGCGTGACCAGCACTCCACAACATCCACCGCTTGCTGTCGAGATCCGCTCGGACGTGGAATACCGCGCCGGGCGGCCGAAGCCGTACAAGGCTCGCGTGCGGTGGAAGGATCCCGCGACCGGTGAGCGTCGGTCCAAATCGCACTCCACCGCGACGCTCGAAGAGGCAGACGAGTGGATCGAGGGCATGATCCGGGCGGCCAGTGGCGGGATCAACCCGGCCGCGGCCATTCAGCGACTCGCCGACTACGGCGCGGACGTGATGACGCTGGCCACCCGCGGACTGGAACGCAAGACCCTCGATCCGTACCTTGCCGGCTGGCGGCTGCGGATCGTGCCGAGTCTCGGCCACATCCCCATACGGATAATCACCAACGGTGTGGTGGACCGGGCCGTCTACTCGTGGATCGAGGACGAATGCAGCCGATCGACCGTGAAAAACGGCTCTCCGGGTGGATGTGTGGGTTAGGTGCGGCCTGGTAGGTCGATGTTGTAGCCGCCGAGGTGGAGTTTGGCGAGGGCGATGAGGG
>NZ_JBEZXU010000103.1:0-24568 GCF_040638175.1 Actinoplanes sp. NPDC026670 | reverse complement strand
CGCGCCACCCCGCCACCCCGTCCGCGCCGCCGCGCCACCCCGCCGCCCCGCCGCCCCACGCCGCGCGATCTTGTTGAATCCGGCGATACTCGGGCGAGTCCCACCTCCGGCGAACCGCGTCACGGTCTTCTGGACTTCCACGATGACGGTCGCGGACCCTCGACCGGCCCCGGTCGCCGGTGTTCAGCAAGCCCCAGTCGCGGACCTTCGGTCAGCCCCGGTCGTCGGCGCTTGGCCCGAAGCGGTCGCCGGCGTTCGGCCAGACGCGGTCGCCGGACCTTCCGCCAGCCACGGTCGCCGGCGCTCGGCCCGGCGTGGTCGCCGGCGCGTGACGACGACCCTGATGGCCAATTGAGGAACCTGTACACCTTTGGAACGTGGTGGTGACCGCCGGTGGACAGAAGCCTTCCGGCCTCCGGGTCTTGATCGAGGTCCGGTTTCCGCTGCCGAGGCCTGGGGCCAGCGGCACGGCATGGCTGCTTCCGGCTCTCATCGAACGGCCAGCGGCACGGTAGGGCTGCTTCCGGGCCCGGCCGGGCGGCCGGGCGGCACTGCACTGCTGCTTCCGCGGCGTTTTAGGGTTTCCCTCGCACCGCCGGGGCCACCTGAGCAGTGTTTTAGGGTTCCTGGCGCACCGCCGGGGCCACCTGCGCGGCGAGTTAGGGTTCCTGGCGCACCGCCGGGGTGGCCGATGTCCGGGTTCACTACTGCGACGCCGGTGAGGTTACGCCGCCCGGAAGGACTGTCCGATACCCGGCGGCAGGCCCCGCCACGTTTCCGCAGGTAGGCGACTTCCCCCATGGGCCAGCAGAATCGACGACCAGCGCACACAATGCGGCAACGTGCGATCTCACCCTCGCCGCAACGACGACAGACGCACACGGACGGCACAACGTGTGCTCCCATCCCCGTCAGAACGAAGCAGACGCACACAATCGGCGAACGTGTGCGTTGGACCATCGCTGCGACCGGCGGGCCCGCCCTCGGCGGCCCGCTCCCGGCACCGCCTCCGGACGGCCACATGAGGCAATATGACCTCACGATGATCTTGCGAAGCTGAGTGTGACGCTGACCAGGACGAATACAAGGTTCACTTCAGCGTCGACCCTGACCCGCGATGTCGCTGCCCAAAATGGCGAAACTCGAGGGCGAGACAGGTGTGCCCGAACTCAACAAGATCGGCGCCGCCGCCGGTCGGCGCGGGGGCCGATCCGGCTGGAGCTGCGGGTCTGTGTGAGCTCGCCGGTCCAGGTGAGCCGCTACCCGACCGGCATGCTCTCGCCGCCGTGCCAGGAGCGCCACAGCGCCGCGTAGGGCCCGTCCGCGGCGACCAGCTCGTCGTGGGTGCCGAGTTCGATGATCCGGCCGGCTTCCATGACGGCGACGCGGTCGGCGTCGTGGGCGGTCTGCAAGCGGTGGGCGATCGCGATGACGGTACGCGAGTGCAGCACCGCCGCCAGGGAGCGTTCGGCGGCCCGTGCCGCGGTCGGGTCGAGCAGCGCGGTCGCCTCGTCGAGGATGACCGTGTGCGGGTCGGCGAGGACCACCCGGGCCAGGGCCAGCTGCTGGGCCTGCGCGCCGTCGAGTGGGTGTTCGCCGAGGTCACGGTCGAGGTCGTCGGCCCAGTCGGCGCCGACGGTGCGCAGCGCGGCCTCGAGTTCGGTGTCGGGCGCGGCGACCATCAGGTTCTCCCGCAGCGTCTCCCGGAACACGTGGTGTTCCTGGGTGACCAGCACGACGTGGCGGCGCAGCCGGTCGGGTGGCAGTTCGGCGATGGCGACGCCGCCGACGGTGACGCTGCCCGCGGTGGGGCGTTCGACTCCGGCAACGAGCCGTCCGAGGGTGGATTTGCCGGCGCCGGAGAGCCCGACGATGGCGAGCCGTTCACCGGGGCGGACGGTCAGTTCGACGTCGTGGAGCACGTCACGGCCTTCGTCGTACGCGTACCGGACCGCCCGTACCTCGATCCGCTCGTCGGCGGGTTCCCGGTCGGCGGTCAGCACCGGGGCGGGGACGGCGCCGAGGCCCTCGACCCGGGCAAAGGACGCGCCGCCGGCCTGCATCTGGTCCAGGAAGATCAGGATGGTGTCGAGCGGGCTGACCAGCTGCCGCAGGTAGAGGACGGCCGCGGCGACGGTGCCGACGGTGACCCGGCCGTCGATGTGCAGGAGTCCGCCGAGGACCAGGGCGAGCACAGCCGGCACCGCGTACGACGTCTCGGCGAGCGGGAAGAACACGCTGCGCAGCCCGAGGGTGACCAGGCGGGTGCGCCGGGTCTCGGCGAGGGCCGCGTCGCCGGCGGTGATGCGCCGCTCGTGCAGCGCGAACGCCTCGACGGTGCGGGCGCCGTCGGTGGTGGCGGCGAGCTCGTCGGCGAGCTGGGAGGTGGCGGCGCCCTCGGTGAGGTAGGCGCCGCGGGCGCGCCGCAGGTACCAGCGGGTGATGAACCAGATGCCGGAGAAACCGATCACGCCGACGACGCCGAGCAGCGGGTCGAGGACGATCACCGCGATGATCAGGAACACCATCTGCACGAGGCCGACGAAGATCGGTGGCAGGAAGTCGCGCAGCGCGGTGGCGACGCCGTCGACGTCGGTGCTGCCGCGGGCGGCCAGGTCACCGGCGGGGGTGCGTTCGACGACCGAGGCGGGCAGGCCGAGCACCCGGTCGAGGAAGATCTCCCGGATGCGGGCGGCGGTGCGTTCGCCGAACCGGTAGGCGGCCGACAGCGCGTACCGGGACAGCAGGGTCTGTGCGATCGCGCAGAGCAGCACGGCGACGGCGAGCCGGTCGACGTCGCCGACCTGTCCGCCGGCGGCGACGGTGTCGATGATCCGGCCGAGCAGCCACGGCCCGCCGAGCCCGGCGGCGGCGGCCAGCGAGCTGAGGACGAGCATGCCGGTGACGGCCCGCCCGTCGGCGGCGATCAGCCGCCGGGCGGCGGCCAGAACCTCACGGGGACTGGCGACAGGAAGCAGCGTGTTCAATCGTCGTCTCCGAACGCGCGGGCCACGAGGGCGCGGTATCCGGGTTCCGCGGCGAGCAGCTCCCGGTGGGTGCCGGTGGCGGCGACCCGGCCGCCGACCAGGTAGTGCACGGTGTCGGCGCGGTCGAGCAGCACCGGCGAGGTGGTGGCCAGCACGGTGCCCCGGCCGGTGCGCGCGGTGCTGAGCCGGTCGGCGATGGCCGCTTCGGTGTGCGCGTCGACGGCCGAGGTGGGTTCGGCGGCGAGCAGCATCTCCGGGTCGGCGTAGACGGCCCGGGCCAGCCGGACCCGCTGCCGCTGGCCGCCGGACAGGTTGCGCCCGCCCCAGTCGATCGGCCGGTCCAGGTCGTCGCCGACGTCGTGGGCGACCGCGGTGTCCAGGGCCCGGCGGACCCGGTCGTCGTCGGGTTCGCCCGCTCCGGCGACGACGGCACGTAGCGGCCCGGCGAACAGGTCGGCGTCGTGGGTGGCGACCAGGATCCGGGATCTGATGTCGGGCTGGGCGATCCCGGCGAGGGGCTGCCCGCCCCAGGTGGCGTCGCTGGGCCGGTAGCGGCCGAGCCGGTCGAGGATCTCGGCGGCGTCGGCGGGCCGGTCGCCGGCCAGGGCGGTGAACCGGCCGGGTTCGGCGCACACCCCGGATTCGGGGTCGCGCAGGAGCGCCGGGCCGGCCGGCGCCGGCTCGCCGGACGGGTCGTCCTCGGGCAGGCGCAGGAAGTCGGTGATCCGGCGGGCGGCGACGATGCCCCGGGTGACGTCGAACCCCACGAAGATCATCACGTTGACCGGGATGACGAGCATCGCGGTGTAGCCGTAGACCGCGACGAGCTGCCCGGCGGTGAGCCGGCCGTCGACGGCGAGCCGGGCGGCCAGCCAGATCACCACGGCCAGGAACACCACCGGCAGGCCGTCGCCGAGCGCCCCGATCCAGCTGGACGGGCCGCCGACCAGGTAGCCCTGGTCGCGCAGTTTCGCTGACTCCCGTGAGTAGCGCTCCAGGTGGGCTTCCTTGCCACCGAGCCCGTTGAGGATGCGCAGCCCGCCGATCACGTCGACCAGCCGGCCGTTGAGCTCGCCCTGGTGGTGGCGGTACCGGCCGGCGGCCCGCTGGGTGCGGCGCAGCAGCGGCGCGATGATCAGCGCCAGCACCGGCACCCCGATCAGGACGACCGCGGCGAGCAGGCCGGAGATCTGCTCCAGCAGGAACGCGACCACGCAGAACGCGATGACCGCGGCCACGCCGACGCCGCCCGCGTTCATCGCCCGGCCCACCGTCCACACGTCGGAGATGCCGATGGTGACCACCTCGCCGGCGGTGACCCGGCGGGGCAGCGCCGCGCCGAGCCTGGTGGCGTGGGTCATCACCAGGTCGGCGGTCTTCAGCGCGGCGGCCAGCCGCAGTTTGGTCATGCTGCGGTGCCGCATGATGCCGAGGCCCGCGCTGGCCGCCCCGACGAGCAGGACCACCGCGGCCCAGGCGAGCAGCACCCCGGTGCGGCGCGGCGCGAGGCCGCGGTCGATGGCCTGGGAGATGAGGTACGGCGTGACGGCCAGACTGACGAACCAGAGCGATCCGAACATCGCCCCGCGCGCCACCCACCCCTTCACCTGTCGTGCCAGCCACCACAGATATCGGACGGGTCCGCGCGTATCCACCACGACGGCCATGCTGCCCCACCGCCGCCGGGGCCTGTCATCCGATTTTCACCGGCGGTTCCACCCGCCGACGGGCCAGGAGCACCACCGCCAGGGCCGCTACCAGGGCGAACCCGGCGGCCATGACGACCGCGTCACTCAGTCCGTCGGCGTACCGGTTCTGCTGTGGGGAGACGTCGGCGACGACTGTGCCGAAGATCGCAACACCGAACGCGAACCCGAGCTGCCGGAACGTGTTCAACGTCCCGCCGGCCATGCCGCTGCGCTCGTGCGGCACCTCGGCCAGCACCGCCGACGACAGCACCGGCAGCACCACCCCGACACCGAGCCCGACCAGGATCAGGCCGGGGATGAGGACCGCCGCGGAGCTGTCCGGGCCGACCACCGACTGGGCGAGGTCACCGGCTGCGACCATCAGCAGGCCCAGCCCGATCGTCAGCCACGGCCGTACCTGCTGGAGGAACCGCCCGGCCAGCGCGCCGACCAGCAGCGCGGCCCCGCTCAGCGGCAGCGCGCCGAGCAGCCCGGCGTCGACCGGGCCGTGCCCGAGCACCCGTTGCAGCCAGATCGTGGTGAACGGCAGGTACGCGAACGCGGCCGCCTGGCACAGGAACGCGGCGACGATCAGCCCGGTGAACCCGGGCCGCCGGAACAGGCCGAGGTCCAGCATCGGCGCGGCGGAGCGTCGTTCGACGGCGACGAACAGCGCGGTCCCGGCCAGACCGAGGGCGAGCGGGCCGAGCACGGCGGCCGAGGTCCAGCCGTCGTCGGCGGCCCGGATCAGCCCGTAGACCAGGGCGGTGGCGGCCAGGGTGAAGGTGACCGTGCCGGGGATGTCGAAGCGGCCGGCCCGGTCGGAGCGGGACTCGGTGACCGTACGCATGGTGAACCAGACCGCGACCACGACGATCGGCAGGTTGACCAGGAAGATCCACCGCCAGCCGAAATGTTCGGTGAGCAGGCCGCCGGCCAGCGGCCCGGCCGCGGTGGCGGCGCCGTTGACGGCGCCCCACACGCCGAACGCGATGCCCCGGTCGCGGCCCCGGTAGGTGACGTTGAGGATGGCCACCGTGGTGGCGAACATCGCGGCGCCGCCGACACCCTGCAGGACGCGGGCCCCGACCAGGGTGTCCACGCTCGGCGCGACGGCGCAGAGCAGCGAGGAGAGACCGAAGAGCACGAGCCCGATGACGTACGTGGCCCGGCGGCCGTACCGGTCGGCGAGCGCTCCGGCGCCGAGCAGCAGCGCGGCGAGCGCCAGCGCGTAGCCGTCGAGGACCCAGGCCAGGTCGTCCGGGCCGGCTTCGAGGTGGGCGGCGATGCTGGGCAGCGCGACGATCACGATGGTGACGTCGACGAGCAGCAGGAAGGTGCCGAGACAGACGGCGATCAGGGGTAGCCACTTTCGCATGCGCCGCACTCTGCCGCTTGCCCTTCCGAACGCGCCACGTTTTCGACGGCATGCGGCGGATCTCGACATCAGGATAGGGTTGCGCAAGTGGATATCGACACGCTGGATCGGCAGATCGTGCACGCGCTGCGGGTCGACGGCCGGGCCGGTTACCGGGAGATCGGCGCGGTCCTCGGCGTCTCCGACCAGACGGTGGCCAGGCGTTACCGGCGGCTGCGGGAGGGCGCCGGGGTGCGGGTGGTGGGCATGCCCAATCCGATCCGGCTCGGTTACGAGTCGTGGATGCTGCGGCTGCACACCTCGCCGGACATGGCTGGGCCGCTCGCCGACGCGCTGGCCCGCCGTCCGGACACGGCGTGGGTGAGCGTCTTCTCCGGCGGCACCGAGATCTCCTGCCTGGCCCGGCTGGCCGCACACGCCGACCGGGAGTCGCTGCTGCTGGAGAAGCTGCCCCGGACACCCCGGCTGGTGTCGGTGACCGCGCACTGCCTGATCCATCATTTCGTCGGCGGCGCGGTCGGCCCGGACCGCCGCGACGCCGCCCTGACCCCTGACCAGATCGCCGCGCTGACTCCGGACGGCGTGCCGTCGCCACCACCGCCACCGTTCACCATCGGCGCTTCCGCCCAGCCCGCCGACCCGGCCGACACGTCACCGATCCGGCTGGCCGACGGTGACGAGGCACTGCTGGAGGTGCTGTCGCGGGACGGGCGGGCCGGTTACGCCGAGCTGGCCGCGGCGACCGGCTGGCCGGAGTCGACGGTCCGCCGCCGGATGCGGGACCTACGCCGGTCCGGGGCTCTCTACTACGACGTCGAGGTGCGGCCGCAGACGTTCGGTTTCCTGGCGCCGGTGCTGCTCTGGGTGACTGTCGCGCCGTCCCGGCTGGCCGCCGTCGGAGCCGCGCTGGCCGAGCACGAGGAGGTGGTCTTCGCGGCCGCCACCACCGGCTCGACGAACCTGGTGGCGACGGTGATCTGCACCGACATGGCGGCGTTCTACCGCTACCTGACCGAGCGGATCAGCGGCCTCGACGGCGTCGACAAGGTCGAGTCGGCGCCCCTGCTACGGCACGTGAAACAGCTCGGCCGAGTGTGAACACCCCGTTACGTTCCCGCGTCCCGGGCAACCATCGGCCCCCGGGGGACGTCTTGATCGATGAGGGCGTCACGCCCGGCGCGATCGCGGTTCGCGGTCGTGACGGAGCTCTTTGCGTGGGGCGGCGGCACCGGTTCGGGCCGCCGCCCCTCAGCATGTCCGCTTGTTCACGGACGTTCGACGCGGGTCGGGTTGCCGCGGACCAGCTCGTCGTGGATCCGCCACCGGGCCGTCTCGGCCGCCTGCGACGCGGCCGCGTCACCGGCTTCCAGACGCTCCCGGATCAGCCGCAGCGCGATGCTCCGGTTGAGGCTGAACTGCCGTTCGGTGTCGGCGACCACCACGATCCCGCTGGGCCGGTGGGTGGCCCGGACCGCGGTGCTGGCCTTGTTGCGGTGCTGGCCACCGGGCCCGCCGGTGCGGGTCGGCACGATCTCCACATCGGCCTCGTCGAAGACGGTCCGCTCGACGTCCATCGAGCACGGCTGCGCGGTCACATACCAGTTCTTGCGCCCCGGCCCGGCCCGATAGGGACTCGGCGCCTGCCAGCACAGCGTCCCGCTCCACGAAGCCGCGAACTCCTCCGCCTCGTCCCCGCCGATCTCCAGCAGAATCGACCGGAACGTCCCGGCCCGCTCCCCGGGCACGCTCTCCACCCGCCGGGTGACGATCTTCCGCTTCGCGGCATCGGCCTCCAGCCGACGAACCAGCCGGGCCAGCGCCCACGAGCACTCTTGCGGTCCGCGTCCGGCAGAAACCATCAGATGTCGTACGGCCATCGCGCCCCCATTCCACAAAGCGCGAGGCCGGCCGCCCCCGGTGGATTCGGCCAGGCATCCGTCCGCACCCGATGGGCCCGAACGCCCACTGTCCACTCACCGGCGCCGGGCCGCACGCCTGCCGTCCGCCCACCAGCGCCGGGCGTCATGCCCACCGCCGGAACGGCGCGATGCGTCCGGTGCCCGACGGGCGCGACGGCGCCGGACGGCAGCCGCCGATCGATCCCGCCGCACGGCAGCCACCGGCCGCGCCCGCCCGGAGACAGCGGCCGTTGATTCCGTCGCCACGGCGCGACTCCGGCCCGTGGAAGACCGGCCGGCACAGCCCACCCGTGGCCGGCGCCGGATGGGCGGCACGTTTCCACCATCCGATCACCGGTTCTCACCGCCGACCGCGTGCCGGGACCCGCCCCGCCGGGGCGGCCGGGTGAAGAAGACGGGCCGGGGCGGCCGGTCCGCGAACCGTTTCCACCGCAGCGCCGGCACACACCCGGTGACCGCCCGCAGCGCCGCCGCGCCCGGCGAGAACGAGGACGAGGACGAGGCAGCCGTGCTCATCGACGGCCTCCCTTCCGCGGCGCGAGATCGGCCGTCTTGTAGGTGACCAGCGGAACCGTGCTGACGACAGGGGTGGCGAGCCGGTGCGTGACCAGGTCACCGATCACCTGCTCGATCCGCTTGTAGGCGCCCGGCGCTTCTTCGAAGAGCAACTGCCGGTCGCCGCAGACCACGATGGAGCCGATGGCCGTACGCCGAAGCTCCTCGACCGTGTGTTTGGCCTTGCCGCGCCGCAGGGCGTCGGTCCGGGACATCTTGCGCCCGGCGCCGTGCGCCACCGAATGTCCGGCCGACGGGCCGGCGTGCCCGGCCACCAGGAAGGACCGGGTGCCGCGGGTGCCGGCGATCAGCACGTCGGCGCCGTCGCCGGGCGCGGCGCCCTTGCGGTGCAGGTAGAGCCCGTCGCGGATCTCGACGGAGTTGTGGCAGACGTCGGTGACCGGTTCGCCGAGTTCGGCGCCGAGCGCTTCGGCGACCCGTTCGGCCATGATCCGCCGGTTGAGGTGTCCCCACCGGACCGCGTCGTCGTGGGCGGCCAGGTAGGCCGGCGGGTCGGCGGCCGGACCGGCGCCGTGCACCTCGGTGTGCGACCGCAGGATGCGCTCGCCGAGGCCGCGGGAGCCGCTGTGCACGATGAGGACGGTGTCGCCGGCGGCCAGCCCGAGCCGCCCGGCGTGACCGCTGTCGAGGATCTCGCCGACCCGGGCGAGCTCGACGAAGTGGTTGCCGCGGCCGACGGTGCCGAGCTGGTCGGTGTAGCCGGCCGGGATGTCCGGTCCGGCCGGGCTGACCGGTTCGTCCAGGTCGGGGAAGCGCCCGGCCAGGCGTTCCGGGACGACCCGCTTGAGTTTGAACGGGTACACCGCGATCCCGCAGCCGATGTCGGAGCCGACCAGGAACGGATAGAGGACCGAGGAGAGCATGGCGGCGCCGATCGGGGCGCCCTTGCCGGGGTGCAGGTCGGGCATCCCGGCGACGTGGATCATGCCGGGCAGGGCGGCGACCTGGTGACACTGATCGACGGCGTCGGTTTCGATCCAGCTGCCGGGCTCGGCGAAGACGGTGACGGTGGCACGTGTGGACTGCTGTGCAGACAAAACGCTTCTTCCCATGACGGTGGGGCGCGGCCCGCGGGATGCGGGGGCGCCGGCTGAGGGCACGGTTCACGGCACGCCGACGAGGGCGGTGCCGGAGGTAGGCGGCAGTGGACGCCGCTACGGGTGCGCTGGGTGAAGGCCTCAGTACGTCATGCGGCCCACCCAACCGGACCGGCCGCGCGACGGCAACCGATTTAAATGCGCCTGACATACCGCCGGGTTCAGGTACGGGCTGGGATTACCTCGTTTGTTACCGACGGGTTAACTTATCGACATCCATCGATTTCAGGAGCCCCAATACCCCAGGGAGTTCCCATGCCCGTTCCTGCCCGTGCCCGGAAGGCCTCGCTACTGACCGCTCTCTGCGCCGCCTTCGTCCTGGCGACGCCCGCACTACCGGCCTCGGCCGCCAACCCCTACGAGCGCGGCCCGGCGCCCACCAACGCCAGCATCGAGGCGGCCCGCGGCACGTTCGCGATCGCCCAGGTCACCGTGGCACGCGCCAGCGTCTCCACGTTCGGTGGCGGAACCATCTACTACCCGACCGACACCAGCGCCGGCACGTTCGGGGCCATCGCCATCTCCCCCGGCTTCACCGCGTCGCAGTCGAGCATCGCCTGGCTCGGCCCGCGGCTCGCCTCACAGGGCTTCGTGGTGATCACCATCGACACCCGCAGCACCCTCGACCAGCCGGACAGCCGCGGCACGCAGCTGCTGGCCGCCCTCGACTACCTGACGAACACCAGCTCGGTCCGCACCCGCATCGACGCCACCCGCCTCGGCGTGATGGGCCACTCGATGGGCGGCGGAGGCAGCCTGGCCGCGGCCCGGACCCGCCCCGCGCTCCAGGCGGCGGTCCCGATGACCCCGTGGCACGGCACGAAGAGCTGGACCACGGTACGCGTGCCGACCCTGATCATCGGCGCCGAGAACGACACGGTGGCCCCGGTGTCCGCACACGCCGAGCCGTTCTACACGAGTCTGACGACCGCGCCCGACAAGGCGTACCTGGAACTCAACAACGCCGGCCACTCGGCGCCGACCGAGGGCGGAAGCGTGACCGTCGCGAAGTACAGCCTCTCGTGGCTGAAGCGCTTCATCGACAACGACACCCGCTACGACCAGTTCCTGTGCCCGGCCCCGTCCGGAACCGCCATCCAGGAGTACCGCGACACCTGCCCGCACGCCTGATCCACCACCCGGAGGGCCCGGCCACCGAGCCGGGCCCTCGCGCGGCCTCGCTGCGGGCATCGTTCAGAGGGAACTCCAGCAGTAGAGATGATCACCGGCAGCCTGGGCCGCACGGGCGAGCGCGACCAGATCGGTGACCACCGGCACCAGCACGTCATCAGCCGCCCCGGGCCAGTTGATCTCCTCGATCCGCACCCATCGGGCGGCCAGCTCCGGAATCCGATCGTCGTCGACTGCCGCGAGCGTATCCCGCATGCCGTCGCTGAGCTGCTCCACCCAGGGCCCCTGATGCTCCATCAGATCCTCAGGGTCGAGCACCGGCCAGACCAGGCGGGTCCGGAACGTCCCGGCCGTCCGGGACCCACCGACGACGAACGAGCACAGCGCACCGACACACACCAGCGCATCCAGTCCTTTGGCGTCCACCACCTCGGTGACCAGCTCATCGATGACACCCGGCGGATCAGCGTCGGTCCGGTCCATCAGATCGGTCACGATCGCAGCGCCGGGCCCACGGAAGTAGTCATACAGCACACCCATGGCGCAGCACTCTAGCCCCGCAGGCGTCCTACGATTCCGCGGTGGATTCCTTGGTGACCGTTCGTTCGCCCCGGCTCGGGGACGTTGCCCGGATGGCGGAGGTGCATGTCCGGTGCTGGCAGGAGACGTATCGAGGGCTCATGTCGGATGCAGTGCTTGATGATCCGGGTTTCCCGGCCGCGCGGGAGCGATTCTGGACCGCGGCGCTGACCGACCGGCGATATCGCGAGAACCGAACGGCAGTGGCCGAGCGGGACGGTGAGTTGATCGGCATCGCGATGTCAGGCCCGTCGCTGGACGCTGCGACGGCGCGGGTGAGGCATCTGCATCTGCTCTATGTGGTCACTGCCGCGCACGGTACGGGCACCGGCCAGGCGTTGCTGAACGCCGTCATCGACGCCGGGGAGCCGGCGGCGCTGTGGGTCGCCGATCCCAACCCTCGCGCCCAGGCCTTCTACCGCAAGCACGGCTTCCTCGCCGACGGGGCAGCCCAGACCGAGGACGGGATACGGGAGATCCGCATGATCCGCTCCCCGGCGCCGTGAGCGAGAACGTCCGAGGCGGCACGTCAGGCTGCCCGGGTAGCAGGCCGCAGTGGTGGCGGCGTTCGCGGCGTCGAGTGTTGCACGACAGGCGCACACGATCGCCAAACGTGGGATCTCGTCATCGCCCCGCCCACAACGAACGCACACAGTCAGCCCAACGAGTGCTTCCACCCACGCCAGGACGAAGCACGCGCACACGTTCGCCCATCGTGTGCTCTGACCAGCGACCCTGATGGCCAATTGAGGAACCTGTATACCTGTGGAACGTGGTGGTGACCGCCGGCTGACAGTCGCCCTCCGGCCTCCGGGTCTTGATCGAGGTCCGGTTTCCGCTGCCGACGCCCCGGGGCCAGCGGCGCGGTAGGGCTGCTTCCGGCTCTCATCGAACGGCCGGCGGCACGGTATGGCTGCTTCCCGGCCCGGCCGGGCGGCCGGCGGAACGGCACGGCTGCTTCCGCGGCGTTTCAGGGTTTCCCTCGCACCGCCGGGGCCACCTGAGCGGTGTTTAGGGTTCCTGGCGCACCGCCGGGGCCGCCACCTGCGCGGCGTTTCAGGGTTCCTGGCGCACCGCCGGGGTGGCCGATGTCTGGGCTCGCTGCTGCGACGCTGGTGAGGTTACGCCGCCCGGAAGGGCTGTCCGATGCCCGGCGGCAGGCCCGCCACATTTCCGCAGGTAGGCGGGTTCCTCAATTGGCCAGCAGAGTCGTCGACGTTGCCGCCCCGCGCCACCCGCAGCCCTCACCAGCCGTCGCTGAGCACGGTCAAACCGCCCGCATTCCAGCGCTGGGCGACGGCTCGCGGTCTCGGCCGTCGCTGAGCACGGTAAACCCGCCCGCATTCCAGCGCTCAGCGACGGCTGGCGGGTGTCGGGGCGCTAGTCGGCGAGCCAGGTGTGCAGGTCGCCGCCGTACGGGGTGAAGGCCACCGCCGCCAGCAGCAGCCATACGCCGATCGCCAGGAGGGCGCGCCGGGTCCGGCGGCCGTCGCCGTCGCGGCGGGCGGCCGCCACCGCGAAACCGCCGAGCAGCACGCCGATGGTCGCCACCGGGACCACCAGCATCGCGGTCACCCGGGCGATGCCGAAGATCCAGGCGAACGGGTTGGTGGCCGAGTCCCAGCCGAGCGGGATCGAGTCCTTCGGGTCGCCGAGCCGGTCGAGTCCGGGCGCGACGAGGGCGCCCCAGTCCCCGCTGCGTACCACGGCGAGCAGCAGTATCCCGAATCCGCCGAGCAGGTACAGCGTGATCAGCAGGAACTGGGCCGCGCCGAGCAGCCGGATCTTGATCATGGACGGAACCTACAACCCTCCATTGAGAACACCGCTGACAGGGTCAGAACAGAGTCGGCGGGCCTTCCGGCTCCAGTGTGGAGGCGGGCGGCGGTTCGGGCAGCGGGTGCAGGCCGGGCACCAGCGCCCGCACCTCGTCGTGGAAACGGCGGCACAGGGCCGGCGCGTCCGCGTTGTCGGGCGTGTGGACGAAGAAGGTGGGCGACCGGCCTTCGCGCAGCCAGCCGGCGACGATCGGCACCCAGCGCTGCCAGCCCTCGACGGTCCGGTCGGTGGCGTCGCGGCCCAGGTAGCGGATGATCGGGCGGTCGGTGAGGGCTTCGGCACGCAGCGGCATGCGGGGCTTCTTGAGCCAGGCGTCACGTTCGGCGTCGCTGGTCGGGGGTGTGCGGAAGAACTCGGTCGTGTCGAACGGCACCCACTCGGCGCCCGTGCCGGCGAGCAGTTCCTCGAGGCGGCGCGGGTCGTGGAAGAAGGCCGGATCGCGGACCTCCACGGCGTACCGGAAAGAATCGGGCAGGCTCCGCAGAAACCGGGAGAGAGCCGGGAGGTCGCCGGGTCCGAAGGATCCCGGCAGTTGTGCCCACAGGGCGTGGACGCGGTCGCCGAGCGGCTCGATCACGCGCAGGAATTCCGATATTCCGGAAGTGTCGGACAGCGCGGCGGTGTGCGTGACCTCGCGTGGGAGTTTCAGCACGAACCGGAAGTCGTCCGGCGCCTGCGCCGCCCACCCGCGAACCGTCTCCAGCGAGGGCGTCGCGTAGAAGGTGGTGTTGCCCTCGACCGCGTTGCACCACCCCGCGTATGACCGGAGACGATCAGCCCCGGACGCCGGAATGAACCGCCCCTGCCACGACTTCAGACTCCACATGGCACAGCCGACGTGCAGCCTCACCGCGCGCCCCACCGGTCGGCGTGCACGGCGAGGTCGAGTGGCCGCCGCCGGCGCCAGCCGTGCCGTTCCAGGTCGGGCACGGTGGCGAGGTGGCTGACCGGCCCGACGCAGAGCCAGGCCACCGGGCGGATCCCGGCCGGGATGCCGAGCAGCTCGCGCAGGAACTCCTCACGGTAGAACGACACCCAGCCGACCCCGAGGCCTTCGGCGGTGGCGGCCAGCCACAGGTTCTGGATGGCCAGGCAGACCGAGTAGAGCCCGGCGTCGGCGATGGCGTGCCGCCCGAGGACCGCGGGCCCGCCGCGGGACGGATCGTAGGTGACCACGATCGACAGCCCGGCCTCCAGCACCCCGTCGATCTTGATGCGGGCGAACCGGTCGGCGGCGTCCCCGCTCAGCGTGGCGGCGAAGACGTCGCGTTCGGTGCGGACGTGCTCGTGGAAGGCGGCGCGCACCTGCTCCGAGCGGACCAGGACGAAATCCCACGGCTGGGAGAGGCCGACGCTCGGGGCGGCGTGCGCGGCGGTGAGGATCCGGTCGAGGACCTCGTCACCGACCGGCTCTCCGGTGAACTCCGCCCGGACGTCCCGGCGGCGATGGATGACGTCGTAGAGCCCCTCGATCACCGACGGACGGTATCAGCCGCAGAACGCCGGGTCACCGCCGGACGGTGCCGGTCGAGGCCCGGGCCACCAGCGCCGGCACGAAGGTCGCCTGCTCGTGCACGTGATCCGGGTTGGTGGCCTCGTCCAGGACGAGTCGCGCCGCGGTACGCCCGAGCTCCTGCCGTGGCTGCCGGACCGAGGTGAGCGGCACCGCCGCGGCCGCCGCGAAGTCGATGTCGTCGAATCCGACGATCGCCAGGTCGTCGGGCACCCGCAGGCCGGCCGTGACCGCGTGCTGGAGCAGCCCGAGCGCGAGCAGGTCGTTGGCGCAGAACGCCGCGGTGGGCCGGCGCCGTGACGGCAGCCCGGCCAGCCGTTCGCCGGCCGACCGTCCCTCGTTGACGGTGAGCGCCTCGGTCGGCAGGTGGATCAGGTCGTCCTCGGGCATCCCGAACTCGTCCCACACCGCCCGCGCGCCCTGGAGCCGCTCGCGAACCTGCCCGATGCTGGACGGCCCACCCACGAACGCGACCCGCCGATGTCCGCGATCGATCAGGTGCTCGACCGCGATCCGCCCGCCCAGGACGTCGTCGACGGCGACCGAGCAGTGCCCGCCGGCCCGGCTGAACCGGTCGACCATGACGAACGGCAGCCCACGCTGGGCGAGGTCGGCCAGGTGCGGGGCGTCGGGGTCGACCGGGGTGATCAGGATGCCCTGGACGCGCTGCTGGAGGAGCCGGTCGAGGTGTTTGGCCTCGCGCTCCGAGCGGCCGTTGCTGTTGCAGACGAACAGCGACAGGTCGGCGTCCTCGGCGGCGGTCTCGATGCCCTCGGCGACGTCGTGGAAGAACGGGTTGCCCCCGTCAAGCATCACGTAGGCCAGCGCCCGGCTGGTGCCGGCGCGCAGCTGGCGGGCCGACTCGTTGCGCACGAACCCGAGCTCGGCCATGGCCCGTTCGACGCGTTCGCGGGTGGCGGCGCTGACCACGGCGGGCCGGTTGAGCACGTTGGAGACGGTGCCCAGGGAGACGCCCGCGGCGGCGGCGACGTCCTTGACCGAGGGGGCTCGACCGTTGCGGGGCTGCTGAGTCAACACCTGGGCCTTTCTAACCGTGGCGGGGACGGGCGCCCTGATGGTAAGCACGACGCTTGAAACATTTCAATCCCACCCGGAGGCACAAAGGTGTACCAATGTGTATACCATGGTCACTCATGACCACACCGCCCCCTCCGACCCGCTCCGGCGACCTGGCCGAGGTGGTCCACGAGCGGCTGCGTGAGGCCATCCTCTCCGCCGAGTTGCGCCCCAATCACCGCCTCGTGGAGAACGACATCGCCGACTGGCTGCAGGTCAGCCGCACACCGGTGCGTGAGGCGCTGTTCCGGCTGGTGCAGGAAGGTCTCGTGGTCCAGCGTAAGGGCTGGGTGGTCCGCGATCACACCCCCGCCGAGATCCTGGAGGTGATCGAGGCCCGGGCGGGCGTCGAGGCACACGCCGCATTCCTGGCGGCCGGGCGGATCACCGAGGCGCAACTGGCCCGGATGGAGGAGCTGATCGTCACGATGGAGGACGATTCGGTCTCCCGCCTGCGGCTCAACGAGCTCAACAACATCTTCCACGACATCGTCACCGACGGCGCCGGCAACACGGTCGTGGCCCAGATGCACCGCCGCACGAAGATCCACTACTGGAACCTGAACCAGCCCGTGGTCTTCACCCCCGCCGACGACGAGATCGTCAACACCCAGCACCGCCAGCTGGTGGCCGCGCTGCGGGCCGGCGACGGCGAGACCGCGGCCGGGATCGCCCGCCGCCACGTGGACAACACGGCCCGGATCATCCGCGACGCCCTGGGCCTGTGACGCCGGCAGCCCGCGCCGTCCACAGCCAGCCGGGCCCGCCAGCCGTCGCCCACCACGGTTACCCGACGCGCATTCCCGCGCTCAGCGACGGCTCGCGGTCTAGGTGGTGGTCATCCGGGTCAGGAAGGCCCGGGTGCGCTCGTGTGCCGGGGCGTCCAGCACTACGGCGGCCGGGCCCTGTTCGACGATGTGCCCGTCGACGAGGAACACCACCCGGTCGGCGATGTCGCGGACGAGCGGGATGTCGTGGGTGGCGACGAGCATGGTCCGCTGTTCGCCGGCGAGTTGCCGGATGACGGCGGCGACCTCGGCGCGCAACTCCGGGTCGAGGGCGCTGGTCGGCTCGTCGAGCAGGAGCAGGCCGGGTTCCATGGCCAGCGCCCGCGCGATCGCCACCCGCTGCTGCTGGCCGCCGGACAGTTGCCGCGGGTAGTGCCGTTCCCATTCGGCGAGTCCCATCCGCGCGAGCAGTTCCCGGGCCCGGGCCCGGGCAGCCCGCGCCGGGAGCCGGAGAGCCGCCCGTGGCCCGTAGGCGACGTTGTCGAGAGCGGTCAGGTGCCGGAACAGGTGGAAGTGCTGGAAGACGTGCCCGATCCGAGCGCGCCGGCGGGCGGCTTCCCGGTCCGGAAGGGGTTCCAGGAACCCGCCGGCCTCGCGGTATCCGACGAGTTCCCCGTCGACCGTGATGTGCCCGGAGTCGACGGTTTCGAGGTGGTGGACGCATCGCAGGAACGTGGACTTCCCGGCACCGGACGGCCCGATCAGCGCGACGGTCTCCCCGTCGCCGACGTCGATGGTCACGTCCCGGAGCACGGCCCGCGACCCGTGGTTCTTGTGGACGTTGCGGGCCGACATCACGGCGGGAATCTCCGTTCCAGCCGGTGCTGCCCGACCGTGACCAGTCCGGTGAGCAGCAGATACCAGAACGCGGCGACAAGCAGCAGTTCCAGGTACCGGAAATTGGTGTAGTAGACGCGGCTGACCGACAGCAGGATTTCGGAATAGCCGATCACGTACGCCAGGGAAGTGTTCTTGATCATGAGAATGTATTGGTTGGCGAGCGCCGGCAGAACCATCCGGAACGCCTGGGCGAGCACGATCTGCCGCATGATCCGGCCGGCCGGCACCCCGAGGGCGCGGGCGGCGTCGCGCTGACCGGGGTCGACGCCCTGAATTCCGCTGCGCACCACTTCGGCCAGGTATCCGGCTTCGGCGAGGGTGAGCGCGAACAGCCCGGCGACGAACGGGGTGAAGAAATTGCCGGCCGGCTGACCGGGAATGAGCACGATGCCGGTGAACGGCACATGTAAACCGACGTCCCCGATGATTCGCGGCACCGCATAGAACCAGATCAGCAGCTGTACGAGCATGGGCGTGCCCCGGAACACGAAGACGTAGCCGCCGGCGACCGCCCGCGACACCGGATCGGCGCTGATCCGCAGCAGGGCCACTCCGGTGCCGAGCACGAGGGCGAGCGCGGTGCTGAGCGTGGCCAGCGACAACGTCCCCCAGACCGCGGCGAGGACCATCGGCCCGAACAGGTACCGCCCGATCGTCGCGATGTCGAGCACCCCTGAGGTGACGAACGGCCAGACCACGGCCACGACGACGGCCACCGCCACGACGGCCCGGACGGCCTGACCGGGGCGGCGCGGACGGCGTACCGGATAGGGGTTGGTCATGCCGCCCCGTTGTTGGCGGGCCGTTCGAGCGCGCCGCCCGCGAGGTTCCACCCGTCGAGGATCCGCCGATAGGTCCCGTCCCGGATCATCTCGTCGAGGGCGCGGTAGACGGAGTCACGCAGTGCCGGGTCGCCGCCTTTGGCGAACGTGAAATTGATCAGATAGTCGGCCAGGTGATATCCGGTGACCGCGAAGTCCCCGGGATTCTGCGCGACGATGTACCGGGCCTGGGCGAGATCCGGCGCGTAGGCGGTGATCCGTTCGGACAGCAGCCCCTGCAGCCCGAGCGGCGTGGACGGATAGTGCTCGATCCGGATCGGCGAGCCGCCGCATTTCTCGTTGAGCGCGGCGACCGCCTTCTCCAGGGTGGTCGCCCCTTCCAGCATGCCGAGGCGGTGCCCGCACATCGACTCCCCGGTGGTGTACCGCCCCTCGTCCGCCTTACGCACCAGAAATGTGGCCCCGGACCGGTAGTACCCGATCATGTCGACCTGCTGGAGCCGTTCCGGATTGGCGCTCATCCCACCCGAGCCCATGTCGAACCGCCGAGCCTGTAGCCCGGTGATCAGCGCCGAATAGTCGGACTGCACCCATTCCGGGGTGAGTCCGAGCCGCCGCCCGATCTCCGCGACGAGCTCCACCCCGAACCCTTCGAGCCCGTTCTCGCCCCGGAACTCCCCGGGCACGTACGACTGCTGTGATCCCACGGTCAGGGTCCCGGCCCGGATGGTCGTCGAAGGCGCGCCCGCGCCACCGGGCGCCCCGCACCCGGCGATGCCGAGCAGCACGACGAGCGCCAGTGCCGCGATCGGACGTGACATGGGCCTCTCCCTGGTCGGTAGGTGGTCGGCGCCAGCTCTCAGTAGAAGCGCGACGGCCGCATCCGGAGGCCGGGTTGCCACAAGTGCGAATCGGTGCGCTGCACTGTATACCGCCTCGTGTGCACCACCGGCAGGGTGGGGCGCGAGCCTGTGGTCAGGCCGTCAACAGGGTGGCGACGGTCGCCGCCAGCAGCAGCACGGCCAGGAACAGACCGGCCCGCTGCACCGGGGACAGCGCGGGGCTCGCGGCGATCCGGCGCAGCACCGGACCGTCCGGGCCGGCCAGCACCTCCACCGCCTGCACCGCCCGGCCACGGCCGGACCGGGCCGGCACCCCGCGGCGACCAGGCCGGGCCGGGACCAGCCGCACCTGGTCCCGCGGGCGCAGCGAGCCCCGGGGCGCGCCGGTCCGTAACAGGACCGGGATCCGCGTGCCGTCGCCGGCCCGGACCGTGAACTCCCAGACCGTGTCGGCTCCGCTCGGCGCCGGATACCGACGGTGGGCGACCACCACCGCGGCGACCACCAGCAGCGGCGTGATCACCCCGGCCGCGAGCAGCCCGGAGCCGATCTCGCCGGTGAGCGCCCGGCCGGCCCACGCGGCGACACAGATCAACGCGGCCGCCGAAACGGCGACCAGCCCCGGGACGGAACCGGTGGGCACCGTCGCGGCGGTGACCCGCACCGGCCCGGCGACGACTCCGGCCGCCGGCGCGACCTGCCGCCGGTCACGGTTCACGGCGGCCCCCGATCGCCGCACATGTTTCAGTGACGCCCACATGACCGAAAGTAGCCAACCTCAATCAATGACGAAATGCACCATCCGGGTACGGCTACCCGCACCGATCACCTCGGCCTCCCGCAGCACCCGTGATCTCGTGAGGTTGCGGCAGCGGCGCAGCCGGGGGCGGGGGTGGTGCGGTTGGGGGAGGTGTGGCCGTACCCGAAAAGGGCCTTTAAGGTCGTCCGGTGTCGAAGTTGCCGGTTGCCGGAAGTGCGGAAGCGTTCGACGCCCTCGACGAGGGTGCGCTGCGCGCCGGGGCGGAACGGCTGCTCCGGGACCTCGGGGTCGATGCGGCGGTGGACCGGTTCGCGGCCGGCTCGTTGCCCGTCTATGCCGCCGGTGAGCTCGTCCTGAAGCTGTTTCCGCAGGTCTACCGGGCGGAGTTTCCGGTGGAGACCGCGGTCCTGCGGGCGGTCCATGGACGCCTGCCGATCGATACGCCGCGGGTGCTGGAGGCCGGGGAGCGGGACGGCTGGGGGTTCGTGCTGATGGAGCGGATGCCCGGCACGCCGCTGACCGGGGTGTGGGACCGGATTCCGCCGGCCGGCCGGGACCGGCTGGCTGACGAGCTCGGGACGGCGGTGGCGGAGCTGCACGCGCTGCCACTGCCGGAGATCGACGGCTGGTGGCCGGACGACTGGGACGCGTTCGTGGCCGGGCAGCGCGCCGGATGTGTGGACCGCCAGCGCAGCCGCGGCCTGGCCGGGAGCTGGCTGGACCGCATCCCGGAGGCGCTCGACGTCGATCTGGCCGACCGGCGGCGGGTGCTGCTGCACACTGAGATCATGCGGGACCATCTGCTGGTGGCGCCCGGCACGGACGGCCGGTGGCGGTTCAGCGGGCTGATCGATTTCGAACCCGCGATGCGGGGCGCGCCCGAGTACGAGTTCGTCGGCGTGGGCTGCTTCGTCGCCGAGGGTGACGGGCGGTTCCTGGGACGGTTCCTGCGCGCCTACGGGCATCCGGCCGACGACGGGTTCCCGCGCCGGATGATGGCGTGGTCGTTGCTGCATTACTTCAGCAATCTGCCCGCCTGGATGAAACGGCTGCCGCCGGGTGCGTCCTTCGACGAACTGGCCGGACGCTGGTTCGGTGTGGCGTGACCGTGTTGCGGCCGGCGACCACGGCCGACGTCGAAGCGATCATGGACGTCCAGGAGGAGGGCTCGGTCCGGGCGCTGTCCGGGATCTTCCCGCAGGACGAGTTCCCGTTCCCCCGCGCCGAACTCACCAGCCGCTGGATCACCGAGATCAACGACCCGTCGATCCGGGTCCTGGTGATCCTGCAGGGCGGGCTGGTCGCCGGATACGCCGCTCTAACCGAAGATCAACTTCTGCATTTCGGTACGGCTACCCGCACCTGGGGCACCGGGCTGGCCTCGGCCGCGCACGACGAGCTCGTCCGGATGCTCGGTGGCGCCGGCCGTCTGTGGGTGCTCGCCGGCAACCACCGGGCCAGGCGTTTCTACGAGAAGATGGGTTGGCAGCCGACCGGGATCTCGGTCCCCGACGACTTCCCACCCCACCCCGAGCTCATGGAATACCACCTCCGAACCAGGTGAGCCCCTGCCCGTGCGGCCGCGCCCACGCCAGCGGACGGTCATCAAGCGTCAACACGTGGTGTAACCGCTCGTCCGGCGGGTTCGGCAGATCCGGGTATTCGAAAACGGTCGGGTTCTCCACGCCGATCCGGCGGGCGCCGACCGACCGCACCACCTCGGCGAACAGCCGCCGCCGCTCCGCCGCCACCTGGTAGAGCACCATCGTGTGGAAGACGACAAGCGTCGCCCCGGCCGGCGCCCGCCCGGCCAGCGCCGGAAGATCGTCGACCAGGTCGCCGCGCACCAGCACCGGCGGCTCGGCCGCCGCCACCCGCGCCGCCGCCCGCTGCCGGACCCGGCGCTCGTCATGCTCCGGCCAGATCAGCGCATCAAGCCAGGCAAGGTCCGCGGGATCGGCCACATCCAGCGGATTCAGGTCCAGCCCGGCCCGCCACACCACCTGCGGCACACGCTGCGGCGCCCCGATCCCGGCCAGGGCACACTCCAGAACCGGCTCCCCGGCGCCGACCGTCACCTCCCCGTAGCGGTATGAGTAACGGTCCGGGAACAGGTTGAGCCCCGCCGACGGGCCCACCTCCAGCAACGCCAGCGGCTGCGGCAGCGCGGCCAGCACCGGCAGCAGCAGCGCGCACCGGCGCGGCTCGTTGGTCTGCGTCGCCCGGGCCAGGATCTCCCGGCTCACCCGATCCCAGTTCGCCACCGCGAACTCCAGGAACGCCGGCGGATCGGTGACCGGCGCACCCAGGAAGCGGCCCACCCCGAACAGCAGATTCGGCTGCCGCTTCGCCGGGGGCAACGTGTCCAGCAGAGCCAGCACCCGCGAGTCGAGCGACACGGCGACCGCCAGCTCCTCGTAGGCCGGCGACTCCCCGGCCGCCTCACGGGCTGCGAACTCCGCGTAGATCATGGCGGTCGTCACCCACGCATGATGCCACGTAGACGACATCCGGCCGGCCCCGTTCCACCGGGATCCGAACCGTGTGCACCGGCCCCACCAGACGGTTCAGCGTCGCCGCGAACCCCGGCGCGGCCGACCCGCTCCACAGCGCCAGCACCCCGCCCGGCCGCAGATGCTCCCGCAACATGGCCAGGCCGGACCGCCGGAACAACCCCGTGCCGTGGTCGACGATCGTCCACCCCGGACCGTTGTCGACGTCCAGGCAGATCGCGTCGAACCGGTCACTGGTGCCGGTCAGCCACACCGCCAGGTCAGCGGTCACCACCCGGACCCGCGGATCGTCGAGCGCGCCCGCACTGAACCGCCGCAGCACCCCCCGATGCCACGCCACGACAGCCGGCTCGACCTCCACCACGATGATCTCGGCGGCGTCCGTACGGACCGCCTCGGCCAGCGCGAAACCCACCCCCAGCCCGCCGATCAGCAGACGCGGACGCGGTCCGGTCGCCGCCAGAGCAGCCCGCACCAGCACCCGCTCCGAACGGCCGGACCGCGTGTCCATCAGGAAGACACCGTTGCTGATCAGCTCGAAGTGTCCATCCCGGCTCCGCAGGACCAGCTCCCCCCGATCGGTGAAGACCCGTTCCTCCATGGGCGGCAAGCCTACGCACCCGATGGACCCGCGTCGATGCGCTACGGTGACTCATCGTGAACCTCGACGACGCCCTGACGGTTCCCGATCACTGCGTCCAGGCCCTCGACCGGGCCCGGCGGCACAGTGTCGACACCACCGGCGCCCTCGCCGTCGCCCACAACCGCAACAACGGCACCGACCTCTACCTGCTCATCTACCCCGACCGGCTGGAACTCGCCAGCACCGGCGGCCTGATGGGCACCGGCGCCGGCCGGGAACGCGTGCCGCTCACCGCCGTCGACAGCGTGACCGCCCGTGATCGCCTGATCCGATCCTCGGTGGAGATCAGCACCGGCGGCCACACCTGGTCGTTCAGCGCCGACCGGCGCACCGCCGCCTACCTGGCCGCCCTGATCCGCGACCGGATGACCGCCGCCCCCGACCACACCGCCCTGCTACGCAACCTCGCCGAACTCCACGCCGCCGGCCTGCTCACCGACGACGAGCACGCCACCAAACGCGCCGCGCTCCTGGCTAACCCAGAACCGTGATCAACTCCTCGGCCGGCGTGCTCCGCGGCCGGTCACTGACCTGCCCGTCACCGATCTCGATGATCCGCCACCGGCCATCCACCCGCCGCGCCAGATCGACTGTCACAAACGGCAGATCAACCCCCACCTCCGGGAGTACGACGTCCGCCGGCGGCAATTCACCTGACGTGTCCGGGTGCGCTGTGACCAGCCGGCACACCCCGCCCACCCACCAGGTGCGCACCTCGGCGCCGGTGAAGGACTCGAACCGCCGTACCACGAACCCGCCGGTGAAACCGTCCCCCCGCAACTCCCGGAACCGGCTCGCCACCGCCCACGCCCCGGCGCCGTCGGAGACATCCGGAATGTAGGCGGCCTCGTGCCAGTGGTGCTTCATCGACTTCGTGAAGTCACGCAGCACCGCCGGTCCCCCACCCAGTTCGCCGCAGGCCCGCCGGAAATCCTCCCGGCCGTCGCCGGACGTCCACACCGACTCCGGGGTGTCCCCGGCCACCGCCGCATACCAGCCCGGCAGCTCGTGCGCCCGCCGGTACTGCTCCGGCCCGGTCCGCAGCGTCACCCCGCGCGCCGCCAGCGCCTCCGCCATCGCGGCGTACCGGCCGGCGTCCAGCATCCAGCCCCGGTACACGGCGTCTGTGCCGGCCGGAACCCGGGCCACCCCCGCTTCGGCGTCACCGCGGGCCAGCGCGTCGTGGTCGACGAGCGCCACCTCGATCCCGGCGTCCCGGGCGGCCCGCGCCTCGTCGGCGAAATGCTCATCCGGACGGCGCGGGCGAAGAACATCGGAGGGCACCAGCAGCATCACGGCTACGCATCATGCCAACAGCCCGCGAACCCGCACACGGCTACGCCCGTCTTCGTTCCGGCCGAGTCGGGCTTCACGGCACCGACCGGATGAGCATTTCGCCGACACGGTTCGGTCGGCGACGATTCGGCTGCCAACGGTTCGGCTGCCAACGGTTCGGCCGCCCACGGCTCGTCACCCGTGGATCTTGCACGACTTTTCAGGCTCGCGCCGATCTTGCAGCCTTTTCCGGCTCTCCGGGTGGATGTGTGGGTTAGGTGCGGCCTGGTAGGTCGATGTTGTAGCCGCCGAGGTGGAGTTTGGCGAGGGCGATGAGGGCG
>NZ_JBEZXU010000102.1:0-24747 GCF_040638175.1 Actinoplanes sp. NPDC026670 | reverse complement strand
CGTAAGACATCAGATCGCCTCCTTCCGGGAGGACTGGTCACATGCGGTCCGAGCTGGAAATCCAGGGCCACGCCCCGGAGGAAAACCCCCCGGATACATCCATGGGGATCGTTAACAACTGAAGCTTGCCTCCGTCAAGCTGATACTTCTCCGGAATTCCAGGACGAAGTCCGTATCGACAGCCATTGGTGTACAGGTACCACGGTCGAGGGTGATCGCTTGCCGTCATCAAGGTGGCGTCCGAGCTCAGATCGTCGCCGGGGTCGCAGACTTCCAAACGACATCCGTACGCGGATGGATGCCGTCATTGAAGATTCGTTCGGGCACGCCCGGAGGGATTCCCCGCAGGCGCCCTTGTGCGTCAACGAGATACCACGGACGCCCGGGGCGGGTCACGATGTCACCGGCAATCGATGGGCACCCATCGATGCTGGCCGTGTCGGCTGTACGAGCGGCTGACGGTGCAGCAGCAGCTGGAGTCGGCAGTATCGCGGTCGCAGTCAGCGAGGCGACGGTAAGCGCAAGGGCGCTATGTGACGAACGCACAACCAACCTCCGGAATGAGCACACAGATCGCGTTCCATTCCGACGATATAGGTCAAATCGCACGCCAAGGTCGGCTATCAGCAACGACACCCCCGCGTGAAACCCGGCCTCACCATCACCGCCACCTGCTCCACCAGGTTCACGCGCCAGACCCGCCTGTCGAGCGACCTCCCGGCCGCCGGTGCTCCAGCGCCAACCCGACCAGCGTCTTGACTGGCCCGTCGGTGCACAACACTGCGTCCGTCAGCTCGAACAAGGCGTCGGCCCGCTCGGTCATGCATCGGTAGAGCTGCTCACGGAACCCCGGTGGAAGCGATCGATGTTCTGGCGATCTCAGATGAGTTTCGAGAGGCTGCGCGGTCTACCTCACGAAACCCACTACCCAGGAGAGACCATGACCTCGATCCAGCCTGTCGTCGGCACGCCTGACCTGCCCCGGCTGCGCAACTTCTACGAGAAGGTGCTCGGCGCGACGCAGATCCTTCGTGTACCCGAGGAAGGTCCCGAGTTCTATGTCGAGCTGCGGATCGGCGCAACCACGATCGGGCTCGTGCAGGAGGCGGATACCCAGATCGGCGCACCGGTGCGGATCATCCTCAGCGCCGACGTCGAAGACGTCGACGCACTGCTCCCCGCGGTCGAGTTGGCCGGTGGGACAGTGCCGGGACGGCCCAACGACATGCCGTGGGGCCAGCGCGTCGCGCACGTTCTCGACCCCGACGGCAACATGCTCAACTTGACCAAGTGGCTCTAAGGAGAACTCCCGGCCTTGGAGTGCAGACCCGCTGCACGCTTCTGCCGCAGACAACGTGCGCAGCGTCCCGTCGCCGCCCGCACCCAGCGCGCTGGGCGGCACGCACCGTAGTCACCCTTCGTGACGCAGTGATCTCGTCTGCGGCGGTGTCGGAGTGGAGCGTGAGGTTGAACGACAAGCTCAGACCGTGCCGGACTGGGGCTGCACCAGGCCGGTGTCGTAGCCGATGATGACGGCCTGGACCCGGTCGCGGGCGCCGATCTTGGACAGGACACGGCCGACGTGTTTCTTGACCGTCGACTCGGTGAGGGTGAAGTGGTCGGCGATCTCGGTGTTGGTCCAGCCCTGGCCGATCGCGGCCAGCACCTCGCGCTCCCGGTCGGTGAGGGTGGCCAGCCGTGGATCCGCCGGGATCTCGGCAGGCCTGTCGCCGGGCGGGCGGTGAGCGGTGTACGCCTCCATCAGCTGGCGGGTGAGCCGGGGCGCGACCACGGCGTCACCGCTGGCGACCGCGCGTATCCCGGCGAGCAGCTCGTCCGGGCGGGCGTCCTTGAGCAGGAACCCCGACGCGCCCGCCCGCAGGCCCTCGTACACATACTCGTCGACGGCGAACGTGGTCAGGATCAGCACCCGGGTGCGGTCGCCGGCGGCGGTGATCCGCCGGGTCGCCTCGATGCCGTCCATGCCGGGCATCCGGATGTCCATGAGCACCACGTCGGGATGCAGCTGTTCGGCCTTGCGGACCGCGTCGGCGCCGTTCTCGGCCTCGCCGAGGACGGTGGTCTCCTCGGTGGCGTCGAGCAGCATCTTGAAACCGAGACGCTGCAGCGGCTGGTCGTCGACGATGAGCACCGTGATCAAAGTTGGCTCCCCT
Source organism: Actinoplanes sp. NPDC026670 (assembly GCF_040638175.1). NCBI lineage: Bacteria > Bacillati > Actinomycetota > Actinomycetes > Micromonosporales > Micromonosporaceae > Actinoplanes > Actinoplanes sp. NPDC026670. The sequence goes on along the minus strand of NZ_JBEZXU010000102.1, from coordinate 22,573 downwards.
GGTTCATGACGACCTCGACGGTCCATCCGCCGCTGCCGGGTCCGGCGATGACCGAGCCGCCGTAGAGGGCGGCACGTTCGCGGATGCCGACGATGCCGTGGCCGCCGGCAGGTGACGAGGACCGTCTGGTGGTAGTCCGGCCATTGTCGCTGGCCCGTACCCTCACCTGATTTTGATCGGCAGTGACGGTGACCTCGGCAATCGCGTGCGGCCCGGCATGTTTGAGGGTGTTGGTCAACGCTTCCTGGACGATGCGGAAGACCGCGAGTTGCAGGCCCGGCGCAAGACCGTGCAGGTCGCCGGCGGTGCGGTAGGTGACCGTCAGCCCCGCGGCGCGGACCCCGGCCAGCATCCGTTCCATGTCGGCCATGCCCGGCTGTGGGGTCAGCTCGGGATTCTGGGTGTCGTCGCGGAGCACGCCGACGACGCGGCGCAGGTCGTCCAGGGCGGTCCGGCCGGTTTCGGCGATCAGCCCCAGGGGTTCCGCGGTGCTCTCCTGCCGGTTGATGGCGAGTTGGGCGCTGCCCTGGGCGAGCCCGATGACGATGGCCAGGTGGTGGCCGACGAGGTCGTGCATCTCCCGGGCCACCCGGGCGCGTTCGGCGGCCGCCGCCAGCTGGGCCTGCTGATCACGCTGGGCCTCGAGCCACGCGGTCCAGCCGTCCTGGGCGTCGCGGTAGGCGCGGAAGGTGCGCCCGGCCAGGCCGGCTGCGATGCCCGCCGACGAGGTTCCCAGCATCAGCAGCAGTGCCGCCAGGCGATGCTCGCCCACCGGCGCCAGTACGTAGATCGCGAACGTGAGCTGCGCCGTCGTCACCCCGGCCACCACGGCCAGGGTCCGCATCGAGCAGCGCGCCGCCACGCCGTGCAGCATGATCAGGACGACCACGCCGGTGGCGACCCAGATCCCGGCGGCCCATTGCGCCAGCAGGATCACGGCCACCGCGGCGAACGCGGCCACCGGAGCGCGTCGCCGCCACCAGAGCGGGACCAGCAGCAGGACCGCCGCGGCCAGGCGGATCGCGATGACCCGCGGTTCCAGAGCGGTGTCGCGGTGCTCGCCGCCGCCGGTGATCACCTGCCCGAGGGTGAACAGCAGGACCAGCAGGGCCAGCACCGTGTCCAGCAGCCAGGGGCGCCGCCGGTCCAGGCTCTGCAGCTGGCCCTGCCGGCTGAGCAGCCACCGGGCGACCGGGTGTTCCAGAAAAGGATCCGGTTCGGGTGGCGTGGGTGCCACCCGAACCGGCTCGCTGGTGATCATCATTCGATTGTCGGTCAGGCGTCGGACTTGGCCAGGCGGTATGCGGCGGCGCCCAGGGCCGCGGCCACCCAGGCCGCGAAGACGGCCAGGCCGGTCCACGGGCCCAGCGACGTGTCGGCGGTGGTCAGCGACATGATGGCGCTGCCGGCGTTGCTGGGCAGGTACGGGGTGATGTTCTCGGCCCACGAGTCGGGCAGCAGCATGACCAGGGTGGGCACGATCAGCAGCAGCCCGGCGAGGATCGCGATGCCGCCGGCGCTGGAGCGCACCAGCGCGCCGAGGGCGACACCGAACACGGCCACCAGGCCGAGATAGAGACCGGCACCGAACAGTGCCCGCAGCACACCGTCGTCACCGAGGCGCAGCGTGGCCATCGCGTCGCCGGCCAGCGGCGATCCGGCGAAGAACGCGACGAACGCGGCGGCGGTCATCACCACGAACGCGATCCCGCCGGCTATCGCCGCCTTCGACCACAGGACCGGCAACCGCGACGGTACGGCGGTCAGCGTCGAGCGGATCATGCCGGTGCTGTATTCGCCGGCGGCGAGGAGCACGCCGAGTACGCCGACGGCGAGGGCTCCGAACGTCGAGCCGCTGAGCACCAGGGCGACCACGTCACCGGCGGCGCTGCCGGGTCCGCGGCTGTCGGCCGGGTCGAACGATGCCGCGGCGATCAGGCCGACCGCCACGAGCAGGAACGCCGACACCGCCAGGGTGATCCAGGTCGAGCGCAGCGACCAGAACTTGGTCCACTCGCCGGCCAGCACGCCGCGGGTGGTGAGCCGGTAGACCGGCCGGGCCGGTGCGGTCATGGTGGTCATCGGACGGCTCCTTGCAGGACGGGGGTGGCGGTGTATTCGACGGCGTCGCGGGTGAGGTCCATGAACGCCTCCTCCAGCGAGACCTGTTCCTCGGTGAGCTGGTAGAGCGGGATCCGGTATTCGGCGGCGAGCGCGCCGATCTCGCGGGTGCTCAGGCCGTCGACCAGCAGTTGTTCGGCGTCGACCGAGGTGACCATGACGCCCGGCCGGGACAGCAGCTGGCGCAGCATGCCGGGCTCGGAGGTGGCGACCTTCACCCCGCCGCCGGCGGTCTGCGCGATCAGGTCGGCGACGGTGGTGTCGGCGAGCAGCCGGCCCTGCCCGACGACCACGAGATGTTCGGCGATCAGTGCCGTCTCGCTCATCAGGTGCGAGGAGAGCAGCACCGTACGGCCCTCGGCGGCCAGACCGGCGAGCAGGTTACGCACCCAGAGCACGCCTTCCGGGTCCAGGCCGTTGACCGGCTCGTCCAGCATGATCACCTGCGGGTCGCCGAGCAGGGCCGCCGCGATGCCGAGCCGTTGGCCCATGCCGAGGGAGAACCCGCCGACCCGCTTGCCGGCGACCTTGGTCAGGCCGGCCAGGTCGATCACCTCGTCGACCCGGCTGCGCGGGATCCCGTGGGTACGGGCCAGGGCTAGCAGGTGGCTGACCGCGGACCGGCCCGGGTGCACAGCCCTGGCCTCCAGCAGCACGCCGATCTCCTGCAGCGGTGCCGCGTGGTCGGCGTACCGGCGGCCGTTGACCAGGACCTCGCCCGAGGTCGGAGCGTCCAGGCCGACGATCATCCGCATCGTGGTGGACTTGCCGGCGCCGTTGGGGCCGAGGAAGCCGGTCACCTGGCCCGGGTGGGCGGTGAAGGTCAGCCCGTTGACCGCCGTCTTCGTCGCATATCGTTTGACGACGTTGCGTACCTCAATCATTGCGGCGCCTCTCTCCGGTCCTGCTTGCTGAAATCCACGCTAGGCAGAGATCACGGCCGGCTCGTGGTACCGAGGGCGACACTTGCGCCGGGCCAGTGGTACCCAGGTACCAGTGGGTCGCAGCACCGAAACACCGGGAACGGCCCTTCGGCGAATTCCGACCACAGCCGTTGAACGCCCACGCCTACCGCCGTCGCGGCACCCCGTTCTCGACCGCGTGGCTGAGCAGCCGGCGGCCGGAGGCGAACCGCTCCCAATGCTCAGCCAGCAGTTGCTGGGCCAGCAGCCGGCGCAGGTTGTCGCGATGCCGGCGGGTGGCCCGCACGGCCGTCTCCTCCCCCAGCGGCGTCAGCCTGACCAGGCGGCCGCGCCGATCACCCGGGTCATCGGCGCGCTCCACCAAGCCGACTGCCTCCATCCGGTCAATTGGTAGGAGTTGCCCCGACGAGTCGTTGTGCCATGGTGAGACCCGCCGGGGCGATCCCGATCGAGGAGAGCACGTGTCCGTCAACCGCATCACCTACGCCGAACTGCCGGATTCGGTGCGTAGCGCCATCGAGGAGGTCACCGGGGCGCCCGAGTCGCTGGAAGCGGTTCACGAAGGCTTGAACACTGCGGTGGCGGTGAAGCTGCACAGCCCGAAGGGCTCGTACTTCATCAAGGCGCTGTCGACTCGGCACCGATGGGTGTGGACACAGGAGCGCGAAGCTGAGATCGCGCCCTTCGTTCGTCATGTTGCGCCAGCACTGCACGCGCGGGTTGTCGATGGTGGGTGGGATGTTCTCGTCTTCGACGTACCGGCGGGGCACCGGGCCGACTATTCACCTGGATCGTCAGATCTTCCACATGTGGCGAATCTGCTGGAACGAATCGGGCAGACGAGATGTCCGGACATTCCCTTGCGCCGAGCCGAGCAAAGGCTTCAGTCATACGTGAGCGCAGAGGATCTGGCGCATTTTGCAGGCGACTCTTTTCTCCACACCGACTTGAACTTTGCAAACATCATTGTCGGCAAGGATCGAGCCAGCATCGTTGATTGGGGATGGGCGACTCGTGGCGCCCCCTGGCTCGACTCCGCCTATTGGGTCATCTGGCTGATCACCGCAGGACATTCGCCGCACTCCGCAGAGCAGTGGGCTTCCCGGGTACCTTCGTGGCGAACAGCACCAGAAAGCGGAGTCACCGCCTTCGCTCAAGCAAATGCGCGCATGTGGTCGGAGATTGGCGGAGCCAACCCAGACAACTGGACAGCCGTCTTAATGAAAGCATCCATTGATTGGTATTCATTTCGCTTAGCAAAAACCTGACGGGGGTCAACCAAACGTCGTCTCGGAAAAGTTCGCCAGCGCCCGACCCGCGTCAGCCACCGGAACCCGTCAATCCTGGATCACCCGAGAGTCGTCTCATGACGCCGACGGCGACCGGACGTTGACCAACGCGGTCGCACATGTGGTGGGAGGTTCCTCAGGCGTCCTGTCCGATCGGGTCCGACGGTGTCCAGGATGGCGTCCGGTCGTCGCCGCCGGCCTCGAAAATGCTGGTTCGGGCTCGGGCCACAGGGGAGGACGTCGTGCGGCGGATCGTGATGGGTGTGTTCCTGGCGCTGCTCGCCGGATGTTCGAGCAGCGGCACGACCGCGGCGGCCGACGCAGGCGCCTCGAGCCCGTCGCCCAGCCCGTCACCGCGCTGCGACGGCGTGTCCCCGATCTGGGCCGTCTTCACCGTCCAGAGGAACAGCACGTTCATCGAGGACGGCGGCCTCAACGTACTGGTCATCGCCCCGAGCGAAGAGTTCTGCCCGGACGACGACGGCGACGGCGCCGTCGTGATCTCGACAGCCACAGTCCGCTACGGTACGCCCCGCTCCCAGCCCACCGTAGTGGGCGAGCCCGAGATGGTCGCCGAATACGACGGCACGACGGAGGTGCGCGTGCCGATCCCGGTGATCGGCTCGAAGTGCCTGGGTGTCGCCGTGTTCGTGGGCACCACGATCGCCAAGGCCGAACTGCCTCCGACGGGCTTCATGGGCGTCATCGGAGGGCCTCGGTTGTCGGCGGATCTGTTCGAGTCGGCGGGTGGCCTCAGACGGCCGACCGGCAATCTCCTCGGCATCGACGCGGCCTCCGGCCCGAGCTGCACCACCACGATCACCCGGGAGTAGTTCACGTTCTCGCTGCCGGCCGAGTGGTTCGGGACGCGATGGGCTGGTGGGGCGGTGGTCCGCGGTTCGGCCGTTGCAGCAGGTTCAGCGACGGAGCATCCGGTCCCAGTCGGCGGGATTGGCACACCAGCGCCACGCTTCGACCTTGTCGCGTTTGCCGGACGGGCGGCGGATCACCAGCCGCTGGCCGTCCATGACGAGCCGGTCGGTGGAGCCGAGCGGAATCCGGGAGCCGAAGCCGAACATGCGCAGCCCGAGCAGCGGCACCGTGATCTCATTTTCCCGGACGACCAGGTACGGCAGCGGCCCGAGCGAGAGCAGCCCGATGCACAGAAAGATCGCTCCCGCCGCCAGCGCCGGAAACGCCTCGCCGAGATCGTCGATCAGGACGAACGAGAGCACCACGATGAGCAGCCCGGGAACGATGAACAGTGCGGAGTACCACCTAGCGAACCTGACCTTCACGACAGCACTCCATCGATCGAAGTCATTGACAGTCGCCACCGTAGCGGGCCCGCGCTCGCCTCACGGGCGGGCTCGCTGCCGGCTGGCACGTCCAGGCGGTTACCGCGCAGTGATTTCGCAAGAGCGTAGGGTTCGCACACCCCTTCGTCAAGGGGTGTTACGAAGTCCGTGGAACTTTCGGCAACGGTATTCACAAGGGTGAAACGAAGTCTTAACGTATCTTCACCCTTCGATCCGCCCCCACGGAGAAGCCCATGCTGAAGCGATTCATGAGCGTGTTCGCGTGCGCTCTGCTGCTCCTTGCCGCATGGACGGTTCCCGCCCACGCCGCCGCGGTCAGCGTCACCAACGGCACCCAGCTCACCGACACCGACGGCAACCCCATCCAGGCCCACGGCGCCGGCGCCCTCAAGGTCGGCTCCTACTACTACCTGTTCGGCGAGAACCGCAACGCCGACGGCACGTTCAAGTACGTCTCCGCCTACCGGTCGGCCGACCTCGGCACCTGGACACACGTCAACGACGTGCTCACCCAGAGCTCGGCCACCGAACTGGCGGTCGCCAACATCGAACGGCCCAAGGTCATCTACAACAGCAGCACCGGCAAGTACGTGCTGTGGATGCACTGGGAGAACGGATCCGACTACGGCCAGGCCCGGGTCGCCGTGGCCGTGTCGGACACGGTCGACGGCGACTACACCTACCAGGGCAGCTTCCGGCCGCTCGGATACGACTCGCGGGACATGACCGTGTTCCGTGACGACGACGGCACCGCGTATCTGATCTCGGCGACCAGCGTCAACGCCGACCTCAACGTCTACCAGCTGACCAGCGACTACCTCGGGGTCGACCACCTGGTGCAGACACTGTGGGCGGGCTCCCACCGGGAGGCGCCGGCGGTGTTCAAACGCGGCGGCGTCTACTTCATGATCACGTCGGGCGCCACCGGATGGGCGCCCAACCAGGCCAAGTACGCCACCGCGACCAGCATCTCCGGCACCTGGAGCAGCCTGGTCAACCTCGGCGACAGTACGACGTACGCGTCCCAGAGCACGTTCGTGCTCCCGATCGAAGGCAGCTCGACGACGTCGTACCTGTACCTGGGCGACCGGTGGGCCGGCGCGTGGGGCGGGCCGGTGAACGACTCCAACTACGTCTGGCTCCCGCTCACCTTCGCCGGCAGCACCAGCATGTCGATGAGCTACTCCGGCACGGTGTCGATCGACACCGCCACCGGCACGGTCACCGGCGGGAGCAGCGGCTACCACAGGCTGATCGCCCGGCACAGCGGCAAGTGCGCCGACGTGGTCAGCGCCTCGACGGCCAACAACGCCGCGCTCATCCAGTACACCTGCGGCACCGGAACCAACCAGCAGTGGCGGCTGCAGAACCTGAACAACGGCTACTACCAGATCGTGGCCCGGCACAGCGCCAGATGCCTCGACGTGACCAGCGCGTCCACCGCCGACAACGCCGCGGTCATCCAGTACACCTGCGGCACCGGCACCAACCAGCAGTGGCAGCTGTCCAGCACTGGCACCGGCTACTACAGCCTGATCGCCCGGCACAGCGGCAAATGCCTCGACGTGACCAGCGCGTCCACTGCCGACAACGCCCGGCTCATCCAGTACACGTGCTCCGGAGCGAACCAGCAGCAGTGGTCGCTGCCAGCCGCGTGAAAGGGGCGACGTTCCGGCGGATCAACCACAGCAGGACGCTGATCCTGATGTGCCTGCCGGCGATCGTGTTCTTCCTCGTGTTCGCCTACGCCCCGATGCCCGGCTCGTGGATCGCGTTCACCAACTTCAACTACCGCGACGGGATCTTCGGCAGCCCGTTCGTGGGGCTGCGGAACTTCGAATTCCTCTGGAAGTCGGGGCAGCTCTGGAACCTGACCCGCAACACGATCCTCTACAACCTGGCCTTCATCATCCTGGGCAACATCGTCCAGGTGGCGATCGCCCTGATGCTCAACGAGATCCGTTCGAAGTACTTCAAGAAGATCAGCCAGGCGGTGATGTTCCTGCCGTACTTCATCTCGGTGGTGCTCGTCGGCGTCATCGCCTTCAACCTGCTCAACTACGACACCGGCGTGATCAACGGGCTGATCGAGCAGACCGGCGGCGACCCGATCAAGATCTACTCGATCGCCGGGCTGTGGCCGCTCATCATCATCCTGTTCCACCTCTGGCAGAGCACCGGGTACGGCTCCATCGTCTACTTCGCCGCCATCCTGAGCATCGACGACTCCCTGTTCGAGGCCGCCGCGATCGACGGCGCCTCGGCCTGGCAACGGATCCGCCACATCATCCTGCCGAGCCTCAAACCCACCTTCATCATCCTGCTGCTGTTCTCCCTCGGCGGGATCATGCGGGGCAACTTCGGGCTGTTCTGGAACCTCATCGGCAACAACGCCACGCTCTACGCCACCACGGACATCATCGAGACCTCCGTCTACCGAATGATCATCAGCCAGAACAACTTCACGACGTCGACGGCGGTGGGCCTCTACCAGTCCCTGTTCGGCTTCGCCCTGGTCATGCTGTGCAACTGGATCGTGCGAAGGATCAACGAGGACTATGCGCTCTTCTGACGCCGGCGACTATGCGGTACGCGGTGTCTCGTACACCATGGTCTCGATCTTCACGCTCTTGTGCCTGTTGCCTTTCGTCCTGATCGTCTCGGCCTCGTTCTCCGAGGAGTCCCAGATCAGGGAGCACGGCTTCAGCCTGCTGCCGCGCGGCTTCTCCCTCACCGCGTACGAGTTCATCCTCAACTCGCCGCGGCAACTCATCGGCTCGTACGTCGTCACCATCACGATGACGGTGTTCGGCACCGCGATCGGTCTGATCATCATCGCGATGACCGGCTACGCGCTGCAGCGCAAGGACTTCCCGCTGCGTAACGGGATCTCCTTCTTCATCTACTTCACCACGCTGTTCTCCGCGGGCCTGGCGCCCACCTACCTGTGGGTCGCCCGCGATCTCGGGCTGCGCGGGAACTACCTCGCGGTGTTCCTGCAGCTGCTGATGACGCCGTGGCTGATCATCCTGATGAAGAACTTCGTCAGGTCGATCCCCACCGAGATCACCGAGTCGGGGAAGGTCGACGGCGCCGGAGACTTCCGGATCTTCCTGCGGCTGGTGCTTCCGATGATGAAGCCCGCGCTCGCCACCACCGGCCTGTTCCTGGCGCTCGGCTACTGGAACGAGTGGTACCTCTCGTCGCTCTACCTGGGCAGCACCGTCGAGTTCAAACCACTGCAGTACCACCTCTACAACATCATCAACACGGCGAACGCGCTGAAGAGCTCGATGGCGGGCAACTACGTCTCGGTCACCGAACTGCCCAGCAACACCCTGAAGATGGCGAGCGCCGTGGTCGCGACCGGCCCGATCGTCCTGCTCTACCCGTTCGTGCAGCGCTACTTCGTCAGCGGCATCACGGTCGGGGCCGTGAAGGGCTGACCGTGCCCGTACGTGTGCGCGTACGCGGCGTACCCCCTCCGAAGTTGAAGGAGACACCGTTGAATCGAACAATGATCAAGATCGGGGCGGCGCTTGCCGCCTTGACCCTGGGCCTGGGAACACTCGCGGGTTGCAGCGGCGAGGACGACTCCGGCCAGCCCACCAAGGTCACCATGCTGGTGCTCGGCAACAAGCCCAGCAACGGCCGGCTCGAGGCGATGCTCAAGGTGCTGAACCCGCGCCTGACCGAGCAGGCCAACGCCACCCTCGACCTGCACTACATCGAGTGGGCCGACTGGCAGACCCAGTACAACGTCCAGCTGCTGTCCGGCGACTCCAGCATCGACCTGATCACCACGGCCACCGACTGGCTGTTCGCCTGGGAGAACGCCCAGAAGGGCGCCTTCCTGCCGCTCTCCCCCGAGATGCTGCAGAACAGCGCGCCCAAGACGTGGGCGCAGGTCGAGGCCGCCGGTGACTGGGACCTCACGAAGCTGGACGACGGCCAGATCCAGTTCATCCCGGAGGACGACTACACCCAGTGGACGAACCACGGCTACTTCTACCGGGGCGACTGGGCGAAGCAGGCCGGCATCCCGGACGGGACCATCACCAGGTTCGAGCAGTTCACGCAGTACTTCACCTGGGTCAAGAAGAACCAGCCCAAGGCGTATCCGTGGGACATCGCGAAGTCGAACGAGTGGGCCCTCACCGGCTACCTGCAGGGCCACAGCGACTGGTTCACCCTCCAGGAGGTCACCACGGGCAGCTACTACCCGTTCCAGATCGACAACTCCGGCGCCACGCCGAAGGTCACCTCCTGGTACTACTCCAGCGACCAGTTCCTGGCCGCCGCCCAGAACGCCAAACAGTGGAACGACCTCGGCGTCTGGCGCGAGGACGCACTGAACTACGACGCTGAACCGATCGAGCAGTTCTACGCGGGCCTGTCCGGCGTGCACCAGCACCACACGCAGACGTACGTGACGCAGATCGTCGACAACATGACCAAGAAGCAGCCCGGCTCGGACCCCAAGATGTTCTCCTTCGGCCAGGAGAACGGCAACATCTTCCGCGACATCAAGACGCACGGCGCGATGGCGGTCTCGGCCAGCTCGAAGCACCCTGACAAGGCGCTCGAGGTCTACGACCTGATCCGTAACGACAAGACCGACTACATGCTGCTGAACTACGGCATCGAGGGCACCGACTACGTCCTGGCCGCCGACGGCAAGATCGACCGCCCGGCCGGCTGGGACCGCTCGAAGGACGCTCTGGACTCCAACTTCTGGGGTGGCCGCCGGGACGAGTTCGAGCCGGGCGTGGTGACCGACGCACCGAACAAGGACGCGCTCTACACCTCCCTCGACTCGGTGGCGAAGGTCTACCCCTTCTCGACGCTGCGGGTGAAGAAGGACCAGATCGACCCGACCCTCACGGCGGTCGCCGGGGTGCTGTCGGAGTACATCCCGCAGCTGCAGTACGGCAAGATCGCCGACCCGGCCGCCGCGATCACCGAGATGCGCCAGAAGATGAAGGACGCCGGCTTCGAGGACGCCCTGAAGTCCATCCAGGCCGACGTCGACGAGTGGAGCAAGACCCACAAGGCCAAGTAGCCGCCCACGGCCCGGTCCTCGCCGGCGAGGACCGGGCCCGGTACGAAAGGTGACGGTCATGAGCAGTGCCGGACTGTTCGCGGCGGACTCCCCGCTGCTGCGCTTCCTCAACCGGTTCGCCGACCTGATGATCCTGAACCTGCTGTTCCTCGCCACGTCGCTGCCGATCGTCACGCTCGGCGCCTCGCTCACCGCGCTGAGCGGCACGGCGATGCGGATCGCCCGGGGCGGGAGCGAGTCGGCGGCCGGCGACTACCTGCGGGCTCTGCGCCGCGACCTACGGCAGGGCACGATCCTCGGCCTGATCGTCGCCGGGCTGGGCCTGGTGATCGCCGCCTGGTGGGCCGTCATCGACGGCCTCGGCCTCCCCGGCCTGGTCCAGCTGGTCGGGTTCACGGTCTGCGGCGTGCTGGCGTTCCGCCTGACGCTCGTCGCGCTCTACGCCTTCCCCTACCTCGCCACGTTCGACGACGACCTGCGCACCGTGCTGCGCAACGCCCGGCTGATGTCCGTCCGGCACGCGTTCGCGTCGCTGGCGCTGCTCGCCGTGACCGGCCTGCCCGTCGTCGTCACCGTCTTCTACCCGAAGGCCACGGTGTTCGGGCTGCTCTGGTTCCTCATCGGCTTCGCGGGCGTCGCGTTCCTGGCCGGGATCGTGCTCACCGGTGTCTTCGCCAGCTACGCCCCCGAACTCGCCCTCGACCCGTCGGACAAGCCCGCCCGACCCCTCGACCCTTCGGACAAGCCCGCGTGACTGACCCCTCGACCCTTCGGACAAGCCCGTTTGACTGACCCCTCGAGACCGAAGGTTGCCTGCCTGTGCGTACCTCCCCGATCCGCCGTTGGTCCTTCCTGCTCGCCGACGAGCCCGATGCCTGGGCCAAGGGCTTCGACGACTCCGGGTGGCGCCGGGTCGTCGTGCCGCACGACTGGAGCGTCGAGCACCCCTTCGATCCGTCCTGCTCCAGCGGCACCGGCTACCTGCCCGGCGGGGTGGGCTGGTACCGCGGCCACGTCTCGCTCGCGGCGCTCGGCCTCACCCCGGGCCGGCGGCTCCGGCTGGTCTTCCACGGCGTGTACAAGAACGCCGACGTGTGGGTGAACGGCTACCACCTGGGCTCGCGTCCCTCCGGCCACGCCCGCTTCTCGTTCGACCTCAGCGAGTTCCTCGATTACGCGCCCGACGACGACCTGGTCGTCGCGGTCCGCGTCGACCGGACCGAGGTGTCCGACTCCCGCTGGTACAACGGCTCCGGCCTCACCCGGCACGTGGACCTGGAGGTCCACGACGCCGTGCACCTCGCCGAACACGGCACCGTCGTCGAAACGATCAAGATCGACAAAACCGAGGCGAGCGTACGGGTACGCCAGCTCGTGGTGAACGACGGCGACGAGGACACGACCGTCACCGTCGAGAACGAGTTGCGTTCGCTGACGTCGGATCGCGTCCACCGGTTCACCTCCACGGTCCGAATCCCGGCCCGGGCGACCCGCACGGTCGAGACGGTCGAACACGTCCTCAGCCCCGAGCCGTGGTCGGCCGAGCACCCGCACCTCTACCGACTGACGACCGTCCTGCGGCCCTCCGGTGAGGCGTCCGAGCTGGTCGTCGGCCTGCGGACGGTCCGCTTCGACCCCGATCACGGGCTGTTCGTCAACGGCGAGCCGCAGACCCTGAAAGGTGTGTGCCTGCACGAGGACGCGGGTGTGCTCGGCACGGCCGTGCCCGCGGCCGTCTGGATGCGGCGCCTGCTCAAGCTGAAGGCGATGGGCTGCAACGCCGTCCGGATGGCCCACAACCCGCACGCCCCCGCGCTCTACACCCTGTGCGACGCCCTCGGCTTCTACGTCGTCGACGAGGCGTTCGACGAATGGGAGAACCCGAAGAACAAGTGGTGGCAGGGACACAACGTCTACCCGCCGCGGCACGAGGGCCCCGCGAAGCACTTCCCGGTCTGGCACGCCGCCGACCTCACCGCGATGGTGCAGGCCCACCGGCATCATCCGTCGGTCGTCGCGTGGAGCATCGGCAACGAGGTCGACTACCCCAACGACCCCTACGCCAGCCCGCTGTTCGCCGAGATGACCGGCAACAACGACGCGTCCAAGCCCGCCGCCGAGCGCGTCTATGACCCGGCCCGGCCCGACATCCGCCGCCTGACGACGATCGCGAACCGGCTGATCGACCTGGTCAAGGCCGCGGACCCGACCAGGCCTGTCACGCTGGCCGCCGCCTTCCCCGAGCTGTCGAGCCTGACCGGTCTCCTCGACCGCCTCGACCTGATCGGCTACAACTACAAGGAGCATCTGTACGAGTCCGGCCACGCCCGATTCCCGGACCAGCCGTTCGTCGGCTCCGAGAACTCGCACTCCTACCAGGCGTGGCGACACGTCGTGGAGAAGGACTACGTCGCCGGCCAGTTCCTCTGGACCGGGATCGACTACCTCGGCGAGGCGCACGGGTGGCCCGTCCACGGCTCGCCGGCCGGCCTGCTCACCACCGCCGGGTTCGCGAAGGCGGCCTACCATCTGCGCCGGTCCTGGTGGTCCGCGCAGCCGATGGCCTACCTCGTCACCCGCCCGCACACCGCCGACCCGGACAAGCAGCTCTGGACCCACCCGGTCACCCGGACGTGGGACCACGAACCCGGCCGCCCGGTCGAGGTGATCTGCTTCAGCAACACCGACGAACTGACCCTGACCTGCGGCGACGAGCAGATTCCGCTGACCTTCGACGACACGGCGGGGTGGTGGTCGGCGGTCGTGCCGTACCGGGCCGTGCCGCTGACTGTCACCGGGCGAACGGGCGACACCGTCGTACGCGACGAGCTCGCACCGCGCGGTGTGGCCGTACGGCTCGACGCCCGGGTGTGGACTCCCCCACCCGGCGTCGCCGAACTCTGCGCCGCGGCCGGAATCACCACCGACGAGGTGATCCAGGTCGAGGTCGCCCTGCGCGACGAGCACGGGGCCGTCGCCGCCGACGACCGGCTCGTCTGCGTCGAGGTGGCCGGCGGCGATCTGCTCGGCCTGGACAACGGTGACCTCGGCGACCCGACGCCGTACCCCGAGCCGAGCCGCCGCACCCGGGACGCCCGCGCGGTCCTCTACCTGCGCGGCGGCCCGGCGACGGTCGTGACGCTGAGCGCACCAGGCGTCGCGGACGTCCGGCTCGACCTCGCGCCGAACGTTACGGCACCGTTTCCCATTGTTTCTACAAGGCATTGACGAAGGGTTGTACGAAATTTAGGCTCGGCAATATTTCCGGCTCCGACTGGAGATGGCATTGCGTTCACCCAGCAGATTCCCGCTCCGCGCACTGACGTCCGTCCTCGGCGCGCTGACCTCCGTCCTCATCGCCGGCTCCACCACGGCCTACGCCGCCGCACCGTGCCCGGCCACCCCGAACACCAGCGACTTCCGCGGCGTCAACTGGGCCGACCCCCGCGACAACTACGCCACCGACGCGGTGGTGCCCAGCGGCCTGTCGACAACCGACGACTACCGCACCGTCTACCGCGTCACCACCCGCATGGTCGGCGACTTCCGCAAGAACCTCGGCGCCAACACCCTGCGCCTGCCGATCAACCCGGCCAGCGTGGGCACCACCTGGTGGCGTTCCTACCGGGCCGCCATCGACGCGGCCACCGCCGCCGGCCACAAGGTCATCCTCAGCTACTGGGAGGCCGACACCAGCAAGGACGGGCTGGTCGACGACGTCGCAGCCTGGAACACGATGTGGGACACCGTGGTCCGCGAATACGGCCGCAACCCGCGCGTCTACTTCGAGCCGATGAACGAGCCGCACGGCTACACCCTCGACCAATGGGTGTCGGTGGCCTCCGGCTGGATCACCCGGCACCGGTCGGTGGCCCGCAACCACGTCGTGGTCAGCGGCACCGGCTACAACGACAACGTCACCGGCGTCGGCGCCGCACCGGCACTGCGCGGCACCCTGCTCTCGCTGCACTTCTACGGTTTCTGGGCCAGCGACACCCAGAAATCGGCCTGGCTGGCCAACCTGACGGCCCGGATCGGCCCCTACGCGAACCGCACGATCATCGACGAGGCCGGCGCGCCGATGACGATCGGCCTGAACTACGGTGCCAGTGACGGCAACACCTCCACCGCATACTTCGCCGCGCTCACCGAAACCGCCCGGGCCAACCGCATGGGCATCGTCTACTGGCCCGGCCTGCGCTTCGGCGACTCCTACTCGATCACCTCGGTCGGCCCCGACGGCCACCTGGTGAACAACAGCGCCACCGGCGTCGCCCGGCTGCGCTGGGGCTGGGGCTTCGGCACCACCGAGCCGGTCAACGACGATCCGCCCGCACCCCCAGGCCAGCCCCTGATCAACACCGCCACCGGCCGCTGCCTGGACGTGCCGGGCTTCAGCACCACCGACGGCACCCAACTCGACCTGTGGGACTGCAACGGCGGCGGCAACCAGTCGTTCAACTGGGAATCGAACAAGACGATCACCGTGTACGGCAGCAAGTGCCTGACCGCCACCGGCGACCTGGTGACCATCAATGCCTGCACCGGCACCGCAGACCAGCAGTGGACGCTCACCACGGCACAGACCGTGACCAGCGGGGCCGACCCGACGCGATGCCTGGACGCCCCCACCGGCGGCGCTGTCGTGGTCACCACCTGCACCGGCGCGGCCAGCCAGTCCTGGGCGTCACATTTGTGAATCCTTAGAATAAGGACCTACGGCGCCGTCCCCCGGGATCGGGGGACGGCGCCGCCACGGTGGAGACATTCGGCTAGGGCGGTCCAGTCATGAAGCGCACCTCTCGCGACATCCGGGTCGCCAACCGGTTCGAGGTGTTCCGGCGCATCCTCGCGGCGGGCCCGGTGGCGCGGCAGGAGATCGCCGCCGACACCGATCTGAGTCTGGCCACCGTGTCGAACCTCGTCGGCGAGCTCCTCCAGGCCGGCCTGGTCGAGGAGGTCGGCTTCCAGGACTCCGGCGGCGGGCGCCCACGCGCCCTGGTCGCCGTGCACCGGCCCGGCGGATTCCTCGCCGGCGTCGACGTCGCCGAGACGTACGTGCACGTCGAACTCTTCGACACCGGCCTGCAGGTGCTCGCCAGCGTCGAGGAACCACTCGACCCACGGCAGGAGAGCCACCCCGCCCAGATAGTCGCCCACATCGTCTCCAGCCTGCGATCGGTGACCGCCCAGGCCGAGGTCGGCCTCGACCAGCTCCTCGGAGTCGGGGTGAGCGTTCCCGGCCAGGTCGACCGCGACGGCGGCGTGTCGATCTTCGCCCCCAACTGGGACTGGCACGACGTCCCCCTGCGCAGCCAACTCGCGGCGCACCTGCCGGTCCCGCTCTACCTGGACAACCCGCTGCGCGCCGGAGTCCTGGCCGAACTCTGGTTCGGCGCCGGCCGCGGCCGCGACGACGTGGTCGTGCTCACCATGGGCACCGGAGTCGGAGCGGGCCTCGCCTACCACGGACAGCTCTACCGCGGCGCCACCAACAGCGCCGGCGAATGGGGCCACACCAACCTGGTGATGGACGGCCGGCCCTGCCGCTGCGGCAGCCGGGGCTGCGTGGAGGCGTACATCGGGGCACCCGGCATCATGGCGCAGCTACGCGAAATCGCGCCCGCCAGCCCCCTGCTGCACCCCGACGACCAGACCGCCACCATCGACGCGCTCGCCGACGCCCACCGCGCCGGCGACCCGGTGGCCGTGGCTGTGGTGAACGAGACGGCCCGCTTCCTGGCCGTGGCGATCGGCGACCTGATCAACATCGCGAATCCCGAGGTGATCGTGCTGTCCAGCTGGGTGGCCGCCAAACTCGGCGAACCGCTGCTGGACCGGGCACGGACCCTGCTGGACCAGCACGCACTGAGCCGCCCGCTGACCCACACCGAGATCAGCCGGTGCCAGATCGACGGCAACCCGGTCAGCCTCGGCGCGGCGACGTTCGCCCTGGAGGGCTACCTCGCCGCGATCGGCGGCCCCGCCCCAGCCCTGCGCGCCGCGGTCCCCGCCACACCGCCCCGCAGCTAGTGTGATCGATATGGCCGGCTCTCTGGTCGCGGTCAGCGACCTGC
This sequence comes from Actinoplanes sp. NPDC026670, assembly GCF_040638175.1. Lineage (NCBI taxonomy): Bacteria > Bacillati > Actinomycetota > Actinomycetes > Micromonosporales > Micromonosporaceae > Actinoplanes > Actinoplanes sp. NPDC026670. The sequence goes on along the minus strand of NZ_JBEZXU010000102.1, from coordinate 5,782 downwards.
ACATTTCGTACGCCGAGAACCGCCCTGTCGTGGACCGGATCCGCCCGGCGCACGAGGACGACTGGCTGATCGTGGCCGGTGACGTCGGAGAGATCTTCGCCGATGTCATCGCCACGCTCAGCACGCTGCGATCGCGATTCCGCCAGGTCGTCTGGGCGCCGGGAAACCACGAGTTGTGGACTCATCCGGGCGACCCGATGAGCCTGCGCGGCGCCGCCCGGTACGCCGCCCTGGTCAGCGCCTGCCGCGACCATGGCGTGCTCACCCCGGAGGACGAGTACCCGATCTGGCAGAGCGCGGACGGGCCGGTCGTCGTCGCGCCGCTGTTCCAGCTCTACGACTACTCGTTCCGGGTCCCGGCGGCTCACGACAAGGAGGAGTCGCTGCGGCTGGCGTACGAGGCCGGGGTGGTCTGCACCGACGAGGCGCTACTGCACCCGGATCCCTACCCGACGCGCGAGCAGTGGTGCCGGGACCGGGTCACCCGGACCGAACAGCGGCTCACCGCCCTCGACCTGCCGACCGTGCTGGTCAGCCACTGGCCGCTGATACGCGAGCCCACCGACGTGCTCTGGTACCCGGAGTTCGCCCAGTGGTGCGGGACAACGCTGACCGCGGACTGGCATCGGCGGTTCCGCACGACGGTGGCGGTCTACGGCCACCTGCACATTCCACGGACCACGCACCATGACGGCGTCCGGTTCGAGGAGGTGTCCCTCGGATACCCGCGGGAGTGGCGGCGTCGCGGCACGGAGCCGGATCCGGTCCGGCACATCCTGGGGCACGCGTGATCGAGGCTCTGCTGCCGGACCACGTGATGGCGGTCGAGGCGTTCACCGACATTACCGGCGAGCCGCCGTTCCCCGGCGAGGAGGACCTCGTGGCGAACGCGGTCGAGGTTCGCCGCCGGGAATTCGTGACCGCACGCCGCTGCGCCCGCCAGGCACTGGCCGCCTTGGGGCATCCCGCCGCGCCGATCCGGGCGGGTGCCCGCCGGGAACCGATCTGGCCGGCCGCGGTGGTCGGCAGCATCACCCACTGCGCCGGGTACCGGGCGGCCGCAGTCGCGCGCCGGCCCGATCTCGCCGGGCTCGGCATCGACGCGGAACCGCACGAGCGGTTACCGGCGGGGATCGAGGAGTCGGTGACCGTGCCCTCCGAGCGCGCACACCTGCGCCAGCTGAGCGACCACTATCCGGCTGTCCGCTGGGACCGGCTGCTCTTCAGTGCGAAGGAATCGGTCTACAAGGCGTGGTACCCGCTGACCGGACGATGGCTCGGCTTCGAGGATGCCGAGCTGACCTTCGAACCGTCGGCCGGCGTCTTCCGGGCCCGGATTCTCGTCGACGGCACGCGCCGTGACGCGGCCCCGCCGCTGACCGAGATCGGCGGGCGGTTCCTGATCGGCGGCGGCTTCGTGCTGACCGCGGCGAGCGTGGCCGCCTGAGGCCGGCGACGGCAGACGCGTTCAGGTGACCCTGACGCCGGTCTGTAGTTTGCTCGAACGCCCGGTCCGCCGCTTCGGTCACGAAGAACTACGAATCGCCGTCATCGGTTTCTCCACCCAGCTCTACCACGGCCGCGTCGCCGCGCCGGTCCTGCAGTGGCCGGCGCTCAGGTGCTTGGCTCATCGAGAAGCCTCCGTGGAAACCCCCGGCTGTAGCCGTGGGGAGGAATCGGATTTCCTGCGGAGCAGGTCAGGGATAGCCCATCCGCCGTGAAGGCGGATGGGCGTCTGGTCAGGCGTTGCGCTGGTTCTCCACATACTTCTTCCTTCTTCACGGTCTCCAGGGTTGCGCCGCCGACGGTGGCGACGAGGTAGCTGTTGGTCCATGAGTCGGAATACGGGTCCGGACCTCGGGGAACTCCTGCCGGATGAGCCGCGAGGAACGGCTCTTGATCTGCTTGACCAGGCGGTGGATGCCGGACTGGGGGGCGCAGGTGACCAGCAGCTGCACGTGGTCGGACATGGTCTCCAGCTCGATGATGGGTGCGTTCCGCTCGCCGCAGACCTCGCGGATGATCTGCTTGAGCCGGATGTCGACGTCTGCGGTGATGACCTTTCCGCCGGTACTTCGGGCACCAGACGACGTGATAGGTGCAGCGGTATACGGCGTTGTTGTTCGATCTGATCTCGTCCACCGCGGCAGCGCATGTGGCTTCGATCGATTTGTATGCTGTCCTATGTGGACGATACGGTGCGTTACACCTACCGGCTGCGGCCCGGCCGGATCGCGGAGGCCGCTCTGCTGGCCGAGTGGTCGCGCTGCCGGTGGCTGTGGAACGAGGCCGTCCACCAGCAGAAGACCGGCCGCAAGCCGACGTTCGGGAAGCTGTCGAAGCTGCTGACCGAGGCGCGTTCGCGCAACTGCTGGCTGCGTGATGGTTCGCAGAACGCCCAGCAGCAGATGCTGCGCACCTACGGTGCGGCCTTGAACGACTCGTTCAAGGTCAAGGGCCGGGGCCGTCCGAAGGTGAAACGGCTCAAGGACGCTCTGCCGTCGCTGGAGTACACCCGTAACGGGTTCAAGCTGGTCGGTGGCCGTTTGCGGCTGCCGGGCAAGGTGTTCGTCCCGGTCGTCTGGTCCCGGGAACTGCCATCCGGCCCATCGTCTGTCCGCGTCTACCGCGACAGTCTCGGCCACTGGTACGCCTCGTTCGTCGTCAAACGCGAACAGGCCGAGATTTCGGCCCCGGACCTGCCCGGCATCGGCGTGGACTGGGGCGTGAAGACCACCGCCACCACCACCGACCCGGCCTTCGACCTGCCGTACCTCGGCCACCGCCGCCGGTGCGCCGCGGAGTTGGCCAGGGCCCAGCGCAAGATGGCCCGCCGCCGCCGGCCCCAGGGCCAGCCGCAGTCGAAGGGCTATCTGACCGCGAAGCGGCAGGCCGCCCGGATCGCGAAGAAGGCGGCCCGGCAGAACACCCACGACGCCCGGGTCTGGGCCAAGACCGTAGTGACCCACCACAGCCTGATCGCCGTCGAGGACTTCAAACCGAAGTTCCTGGCAAAGAGCAGGAACATGGCCCGCAAAGCGGCCGACGCCGCGATCGGCGCCTGCAAACGAGAACTGATCGACAGTGGTCTGCGGGCGGGCCGGAAGGTGGTGCCGGTGCCGCCCGCCTACACCACGATGACCTGCTCCGGGTGCGGCGAGAGAACCAATCTCCGCCTCGGACTGGGCGTACGGATTTTCGAGTGCACGGCCTGCGGCTACACCGCCGACCGTGACCTCAACGCCGCGAGGACGATCCTCGCCACGGCTGAACGCGACCGTGCCAGTGCCGACGACGTAAGACATCAGATCGCCTCCTTCCGGGAGGATTGGTCACATGCGGTCCGAGCTGGAAATCCAGGGCCATCCGGCCCCGGAGGAAACTCCCCCGGATTCATCCATGGGGATCGTTAAGTCACGTCTCCTGTCTCGCGGATGCCGTGTCACTGTGCGATCCGGTTCTGGAGGGCCGCTCGAAGCGGCCTGTAGACGGGCAGCGGCGCGCCGGCCGGCCGATCAGGGAACGAGGACGATCTTGCCGAGCTGGGTGCGGGCCTCCATCAGCTCGTGCGACTTGACGGCCTCGTCGAGCGGGAGCCGGGCGTGCACCACCGGCTTGACCTTCCCCGAGGTGATCATGTCGATCAGGTCGCGCTGACCGGCGGCGATCGCCTCGGGACGGTTGTACATCATGGCGTAGAGCGCGAACCCGGCGACCGTCTTCATCCGGGTCAGCGCGAGCGGGTGGATCGGCTCGACGGCGCCGCTGGCCGAGCCGTAGAAGACGAGCCGGCCGAACTGGGCGGTGAGCTGCACGCTCTTGGTGAGGATGTCGCCGCCGACGGTCTCCAGGACGACGTCGGCGCCACGGCCGCCGGTGGCGGCGCGGACCTGCTCGTCCCAGTCCGCGTCGGTGTAGTTGATCGTGACGTCGGCGCCGAGCTCCCGGACGAAGTCGAGTTTCGCCTGGGTGCTGGCGGTGGCGATGACCTTGCCGGCGCCCATCGACTTGGCGATCTGCACGGCCAGGTGGCCGACGCCGCCGGACGCCGCGTCGATCAGGATGGTCTCGCCCGGCTTGAGCTGCCCGGACTCCTTGATCGCGTGGTAGGCGGTCTGGGCCGGGCTGGGCAGCAGGGTGGCCTCGGCGGCGTCCAGGCCGGCCGGAATGGCGATGAGCCAGGAGGCGTCGGCGAGCACGTAGTCGGCGTAGGCACCCTCGTGGACGTCGGTGACCACCCGCTCGCCGATGCTGACACCGGTGACGCCCTCGCCGAGGGCCTCGACGGTGCCGGCGACGTCGCCGCCGGGTGAGCCGGGAAGGTTGGCGTGGCCGCCGATCCGGATCCCCTGCCGGCGCTGGACCTCGGCGAAGGTGACCCCGATCGCCTCGGCGCGGATCAGCACCTGTCCCGGTCCGGGACGCGGGTTCTCCGCCTCCTCGACCCGCAGGACCGACGGTTCGCCGTGCTCGTAGTAGCGGACGATGCGCATGGTGGTTCTCCCTCATGGTGATGCGGTGGAGTGCTAAAAACGTATGCATTACATCATGCATGTGTTGGCGACACTACATGCACCCGGAAGGGCGTCCGGTACCGCAGGCCCGGATCCGGTCCGCCGGTCCTCGTGTGATCACCCGCTCGGAAGAAGGCGATAATGCTCCCCATGGAAACCTCAGCTGAGCAGCCGATGCGGCCCTCGGACCTGCTCGACGCCGTTGGGCCGGCGTTCTCCCGGCTGCGGCGGGCTGCGGCGCTGAACGTCGAGCGGCCGGTGTCACGGAAGGACCTGACCCGGACCCTGGTGCTCAACATCGTCGCCGAGGGGCCGGGCCCGGACGGCCGGGAGATCACCGTCGGCGTCGTGGGCGAGCGCCTGGCGGTCGACCCGTCGGTGGCCAGCCGGATGGTCTCCGACTGCATCACCGCAGGCCACCTGGCCCGGGCGGCGTCACAGGAGGACGGCCGGCGCACCATTCTGGAGCTCACCGCCAAGGGCGAGGAGACGCTGGCCCTGTTCCGGCGGCATCAGCGGTCGGCCTTCGAGCGGATCACCGCCGACTGGACCGAGCCGGAGCGACTGGAGTTCGCCCGCCTGCTGATCAAGTACGTGGACAGCGTCGCCGCGCTGCAGCCCTCGACCGAGGCGTAAGGCCCCCGAGCCGCCACGAAAGTGGCCACCGGAGAACCGGCTTGACGAAACTTACTTCGGAGCCTAACAATCAGGCCATGAACAATTCTGACCGTGAGCCCACCGCGGATCAGTCGGTCAGCCAGCTGTTCGCCGCCGCTGCCCGGTTGTCCGGCAGCATGTGGGTCCGATTGCTCAACGAACGCCTCGGCATCGGCTGGACGGCCTACACCGTCCTCACCCACCTCGAGACCCGCGACGGTCAGACCACCAAGGAGATCGCCACCGCCTCGGCGGTCACCCCATCGACCCTGACCGGCGTGGTGGACACCCTGGAGCGCGACGGCCTCATCGAGCGCCGCCGCTCCGACACCGACCGCAGAGTCATCCGCCTGCATCTGACCGATGCCGGCCGTCAGCGCGTGGCGGCTTCCGCCGGCAAACTCAACGCGGAGTTCGACGCTCTCTTCGACCACGTCGACCCCGCCGACGAACCGGCGATCCGCCGCTTCCTCCTGGCTGCCATCACCCGCTTCGCCGGGGAGCTCGGCATCCCGGGCGCCTGATTCCCTATCGGGGATTTGTTGTCAAGTGCGGGTCTGCTTGACGGTCGGTGAGGGTGCCGGGGAGGATTTGTGTGGGGAAGGTCGCCT
>NZ_JBEZXU010000101.1:0-29097 GCF_040638175.1 Actinoplanes sp. NPDC026670 | reverse complement strand
CGCCGCCGGAACCTGACCGTGCCGGACAGGTCCGCGCGCAAGGCACCGGACCTGCTCAACCGCGACTTCAGCCCACCACCCGAGCCGAACACCGTGTGGGTCGGCGACCTCACCGAGATCCCCTGCGAGCAGGGCAGGTTCTACCTCGCCACCGTCCTGGACCTGCACTCACGCCGAGCGGTCGGGTTCGCCCTCGGCGCGCATCATGACGCCGCCCTCGCCACCGCCGCGTTGCAGGTCGCGATCGCGGTCCGCGGCGGTGACGTCGCCGGGGTGATCTTCCACTCCGACCAGGGCGGGGAGTACACCGGCAACCTGTTCCGCACCGCCTGCGACCGGGCGAGGGTGCGCCAGTCGATGGGCCGAACCGGCTCGGCGCTGGACAACGCGGTCGCCGAGTCGTTCAACTCCACCCTCGAGTTCGAACTGCTCGCCACCGCCGGCCGCTACGCCACCCGGGCCCAGGCCCGGACCGCGGTCGCCGCGTTCATCCACGAGTACAACCATGAAAGGAGGCACTCGACCGCGGGCCGGCTGCCGCCGGCGGCCTACGAGGCCCAGGTCCGCGCCGAGCGAGCGGCATGAAGATCCAGAAGAGGAAGCGGCTACGCCGCCACTCTTCCCGACCCATCAAGATCTAAAAACCTCAAGATCAAAGTCTCTACGGTTTCAGGGGATTGCCAGTACGGGAGGCCAGGGCGCTGTTGACGAAGGGCAGGATGACGATCGGGATGCCGAGTCCAGGCGCTTCGGCAAGGAGACCGAGAGCGTAGGTGTCGGCGATGCCCTGGGCGAGCTTATTGATGGTGTTGTAGGTCGCCGGCGGCGCAGACGATGATGTAGAGGACTTTGGGGTCGGTGGTCATGCGGCGATTCCGAGGCTGTTGGCGAAGTCGCGGGCTTCGCGGCGGATGTTGATCGGGGCGGTGGCGACCAGGTCGCCGGCGCCCCGACGGGTGTTGGGGCGCCGGATGGCCTCTTCGGGGGCGATCTGTTCGGCCGCCCGGATCATGTGTAGGGCCTGCTCGTGTTTGTTCCACATCAGGAACGCTCGGGTGGCGTCCGAGTAGCAGGGTGGTCTTGCGTTCGTTGATGGGCAGGGCGTCGAGGTCGACGCGTCGGGTGTAGTCGATGGCGGTTCCGGCGTCGCTGAGTCGGATGGCGTATGTGCGGATCCCGGAAGGATCGTTCTATGCGATGCACGATCGGCTGCGTGAACTGCCGCTGTTCGCACCAGACCTCCAACAGCTCACGGCCCGAGTCGAACGACGCGTGCAGGAGCCGCGACAAATCGCTCAATGGGCGACCCGGTCGGATCTGACGGCGATCTTGTCGATCCTCTATTCGCATTAGGTGTCCAGAACAGCTCTGCTGCCAGCGGAAACGCTGACCGCGCCCTTCTCGTCAGAGTTTGCGCCCGACCGCGCAGAACTGGTCGATCTCCGGGGCGTCGTTCTCGGGGTGCCAGCGGGTCACCGGCACGACGCCGGGTTCGACCAGTTCCAGCCGGTCGAAGAACTGCGCCAGCCGCGCCGGGCTGCGCAGATGGTACGGCTGGGCGGCCGACTCGTTCCAGATCCGGGCCGCCTCGACGTTGGCCGGGGTGATGTCGGTGCCGTCGTAGAGGGCCAGATAGCTGCCGGACGGCACGGCGGCCAGCGCCCCGCGCACGATGCCCTGTGCGACGGAGTCGTCCTCGACATGCCCGAGCACCCCCATGAACAGCACCGCCACCGGCTGGCTGAAGTCGAGAGCGCGGCCCGCCTCGCGCAGCACGTGGTCGATGTCGTGCATGTCGGCGTCGAGGTAGGTGGTGGCGCCGTCCGGGTGGCCGGCCAGCAGGGTCCGTGCGTGCGCCAGCACCAGCGGATCGTTGTCGACGTAGACGACCCGGCTGGACGGCGCCACCGACTGCGCGACCTGGTGGGTGTTGTTCGCCGTCGGCAGGCCGGTACCGATGTCCAGGAACTGCCGGACCCCGGCCTCGCCGGCCAGGTATTTCACGGCCCGGATCAGCCAGGCCCGGCTGAGACGCGCGTTCTCGGCCAGTTCCGGCCGGCTGGCGAGGATCTGCTCACCGACCATTCGGTCGACGGCGAAGTTGTCGGTGCCACCCAGCAGATAGTTCCAGATCCGCGCGGTCTGCGGGATCGTGGTGTCGATACCGGCGTTCAGGTCCTCATCGTTCGGCATGATCACTCCTATGTGGATGCTCGACGGGCGCCCGCAAGCGTATCCCCGCGATCACCGCCCCTGGGCGGAGTGGGCGGTCGCTGCCCGGTCGCCGGCGTCGAGCAGGAGGCTGCTCGGCCACTGTTGCCAGCGGGTGCCGAGGACGTCGCGCTGCGGGCGGCCGGTGCGGATGAACGTGGCGATGCTGTCCATCATCAGCCCGGACAGCTGCAACCGGCCCGGGGCGTTGCGGCGGCTGAACGCGAACGCGAACACCCCACGGTCGAAGGTGCCGAACACGAACGGCAGGTCCATCGCGTGACTCGCGCCGTAGACGACGTCGAACGGCGCCGGTTCCTGGTTCCAGCCGAACCGGTAGTGGTAGAGGTTCCGGTTTCCGGCGGCCTGCATCGAGTTCATCGAGTCGTCGGCGATGCCGGTGAAGATGGCGTCGGTCAGCTGCTGTGCTGTGGCGTTCCACCCGCCGGGCGCGTCGACCGGTAGGTACCGATCGTTGAGGAAGTCGCTCACTCCGTACCGCGAAGGCTTGTTTGGATTGAAGAAGTATTGGCGGGTGAAGCGTTCGTAGTCGCTCGGCCGGTACGCGCCGACCAGGCCCCCGAACAGCTTGCCCTCCTCGAGGGTGTTGCCGGCCAGCACGGGGACGCCGGCGAACCGTCCGGTGCGGATGGCGGCGTGGTAGTCGGTGGGCAGGACCGTGCCGTCTGCGATCACCGCGGGCGGGTCGCCGACGGCGGCGCCGCGGGTCACCTGGGCGCGGATGACGTCGGCGGCGGGCAGCTGCTGCAGCCGGCGGACGTCCTCGCCGGGGTCGCCCGAGTCGCCGACGGCCGCGGTGACGAGGGCGGTGGCGTAGGTGCGGGCGCGTTCGGGGCTGGCGAACAGCAGCCCGCCGCTGAGCGGGATCACCTTGTCGATCAGGCCGTGGGCCAGCGGTGACACCATCAGCGCCCAGACGTTGACGGCACCTGCGGACTCGCCCATGGCGGTCACGTTCGACGCGTCGCCGCCGAAGGCCGCGGCGTTGCGGTGCACGAACCGCAGGGCCTCGATCTGGTCGAGGGTGCCGAAGTTGCCGGAGTCGTTGACCGGATCGCCGGTCTTGAGCTGGGGCAGGTCGAGCCAGCCGAAGGAGCCGAGCCGGTAGTTGACGGTGACGACCACGGCGTTGGCGCGGCGGGCCAGGGCGTTGCCGTCGTACATCGGGTCGGCGGAGTAGCCGACGACGTTGCTGCCGCCGTGGATGAACACGATGATCGGTAGCTTCTTCTGCGCGGTGGCGGGCCGGTAGACGTTGAGGGTCAGGCAGTCCTCGGCGCCGACGGGTTTGCCGAGGCCGTCGCGGATGTCGAGGCCGTAGTGCGGGCCGCTGGGGGCCGGGCTGAACAGGCGGCCCTGCTGGATGCAGCCGTCGCCGTACGCGGTGGTGTCGCGCACGCCGGTCCAGCGCCGGTGGGGGAGCGGGGCGTGCCAGCGCAGGGCGCCGACGGGTGGCTGCGCGTAGGGGATGCCCAGCCACGAGTAGGTTCCGGCGGATCGGGTGCCGGCGATCGTGCCGAGGTCGGTGTGCCGGACCACGGCGTTGCCGGCCTGTGCCGGTGCGATCGGCACGACCGCAAGGGCCAGGCCGAGGAGTGCGGAGACGATACGCCGGGCCGTCATCGCGCGTCCTCCAGAATCGGGCCGGCGGTGACCTTGTGGTCCTCGGCGCGCAGCGCGTAGGCCAGCAGTGGGAGCAGCAGCATGCCGAGCACGGCGGCGCCCAGCAGCACGGCATGCCCGCCCGCCTCGCTGCCGAGGCCTTCGGCGTAGCCGTACAGATAGGGTCCGGTGAAACCGCCGAGGAGGCCGACCGTGTTGATGAACGCGAGGCCGGCCGCGGCCATCAGGCCGGTCATCCGGGCCATGGCCACCGACCAGTACAGCGGCAGCACGCCGATGAGCAGCATCATCGCGGCGTCGATCAGCAGGATGCGGGCGACCGCGCCGTCGGTGACGGTGTAGATCGCGGCCACCACGGCGGTGGCGACCGTGACGCCGGTGAGGACGGTGAGCTCGCCGGTGACCCGGCGGTGCAGCCACGGGATCAGCAGCACACCGATGAGAGCGCCGATGCCGATGCTGCCGCTGACCACGCCGATCTTGAACGATCCCTCGACGCCGAGACTCTGGACGATGGAGGGGAAGTTGTACTGGATCGCCACGCTGTTGATCTGGTTGGCGAAGTAGATCACCGCGAGCGCGAGGATGAAGGGCCGGCCGAACGCCACCATCAGGTTGCCCTTCAGGGAGGTGTGCGCGGGCGCGTTGCCGGCGGCGGCTCGTTCGCTGAGCACCGCGGCCTCCTGCTCGGACAGCCATGGCGCGTCGGAGGGCCGGTCGGGGACCAGGCGCCAGAAGACGCCGGCGACCACGAGGGTGATCAGGCCTTCGACGAGGAACATCCACTGCCAGCCGTACATCCCGCCGGTGCCGTGCAGTTCCATGATGGCGCCGCCCAGCGGCGCGCCGAGCCCGAGACCGGCGCAGACGGCCAGGTACAGGATGCCGACCACGCTGACCCGCTGCTTCTGGGAGAACCAGATGGTGACCACGTACATCAGGGCCGGGTACAGGCCGGCCTCGGCCGCGCCGAGCAGGAACCGCAGGATGTAGAAGGAGACCTCGCCCTGCACGAACATCATGCAGGCGCAGATCGTGCCCCAGGTGAGCGCGATGCGGGTGATCCAGCGGCGCGGCCCGACCCGGTACATGATCAGGTTGCTGGGCACCTCGAGCAGCGCGTAGCTCAGGAAGAAGATGCCGGCGCCGGCGCCGAAGGCCGCGGCGCTGATGCCGACGTCGGCGCCGAGCGCGGTCTTGGCGAGGCCGACGTTGGTGCGGTCGACGAAGGCCATGAAGTAGACCAGGCACAGGACCGGCAGGAGTCGGAGCGCCGCTTTGCGGCTGGCACGCGCATGTATCCGATCGGGGTCGTCAGTCACGTCTGCTCCTCTGTCAAGCGGTTCTCCCCTATGTGGTCGCCATCACTTTAGGGAGCGGTTCACGCGCTTCAGAGGTGAGTTTCATCCGCACTTGGCGGCGGTTCGGTGGAAGGAACAACCACCAGGCGTCGCAGGCTTTCCAGCCGGATCGCCAGGCGCAGGGCCAGGTCGTCGGCGGCCCGCCAGTCGTGGCCCAGCACGCCGGCGACCCGGTCGAGCCGTTTCAGCAGCGTGTTGAGATGCACCCGAAGGGCGTCGGCGGTCCGGCGCAGGTTGCCGTCATTGCCGAAGTACGCGTCCAGCGTCGCCACCAGGTCGGTCGACCGTTTCGCGTCGTAGTCCAGCAGCGGGCCGATCGTGTCGGTGAGGAACCGGTCGAGCTCGTCGCGGCGGTCGGCGTCGAAGGCCAGCGCGTACAGCGCGAACCGGTCGGTCGTGGTGCCCAGATCCCGTGCGCCCAGATGCCGGGCCACCGTTGTGCAGCCGATGGCCCGGGAGACCGCGCGGGCCCAGTCGTGCCCGGCGGCGCGTTCACAGACGACGGTGACGGGCCGGCCGGTGGCGGCGCGCAGCCGCTGATGGACGCTCCGGGCGAACCCGTCGGCGTCCGCGGCCGGGGCGATCAGCACCGCCCGCCCGAGGTGTTCGCCGGCAAGACCGGCCTCCTGCCGGGCGATCGGATGCAGGTGCCGGACCAGGCCCGCCGCCGAGACGCCGTCCGCACCGGCGACGACCACCACGTCAAGAGCGTCAAGATCAACCCCACGAGATCTTGCCCGGGTACGCTGCGTCGCGCTCACCTGAGGACCGGCGACGATGAGTTCGGTGAGCAGTTCGCCGCTGAGCCGCTCGGCCGCGTCGGCCACCGCGTTGTCCTTGAGGATCAGCAGGCCCACCACGTGGGAGGCCAGTTCCAGGCTCCGGACGTCCACCGCCGACGGCTCCTGGTCCTGGCTCCACACCACCGTGCCCAGCAGGCTGTCCCCGGCCCGGACCGTCGCCGCGCTGTGCCGTCGTCCGTCCGGCCCCGGCACGGTCACCGCACGCCCGGTGCGGCGGGCCTGCTCGACCACACCGGCGATCACCGGCCCGTCGCCCGGATCCGCGCCGTCGCCGCTGCGGGCCAGCACGGCGCCCCCGCTGTCCAGGATCTCGACCCGGCCGCCGATCTGCCCGGCGAGCTCGCCGGCCACCACGGCCGGGCCGCCGCCGGCCAGGACCACACCGGTCAGAGCCTCGTGTACGGCCTGGGCCCGCTGCATCACCGCCATCTGCTCCTCGATGGTCCGGTACGCCTCCCGCAGCTCGGCCAGAGCGCCACGGCTCTGCTCGTACAGCCGGGCATTGTCGAGGGCGATCGCGGCGTGGTCGGCGAACGCGCTGAGCAGGGCGATCTCATCGGTCCGGAACCGCCGGCGGCTGCGGTGCGCGGCGAACAGCGCGCCGATCACCCGGTCCCGCACCAGCAGCGGCACACCCAGCAGCGCGACCAGTCCCTCACTGCCGACCACCGCGTCGAAATCCGGGTCGTGGCGCAGCTTCCCGCCCTCGAAGTAGTGCTCGACCCAGTGCGCGGCCCGCGAGTCGACGACCTTGCCGCCCAGCCCGGTGTGCGGTGGGATCCGCGCCGACCGGAACGCCGCCGAGATGGTGCCCTCACTGGCCGTGATGCTCAGCGCGCCGTCGTCGCCGAGCAGGGACAGGTAGGTGAAGTCCGTCCCGATCAGGTCATGGGCGTGCCGGACCACGGACTCCAGCACGTCGTCGACGTCACCGAGCGCGGTCAGGGCCCGTGCCGTGGCGTACAGGGAGGCCAGCTCACGTTCGCGGCCGGGCCGGGATCCGTCGGGCATGGTAGATGTTTCCTCCACCTTCGAGGCCACAGATGGGGGTGGAGCGTACCTCCCGGCGTGCCTTTCCGGGCTTCTACCGTTGGCCGACCACGTGATGGCCGACGAGAGGGCTGGACATGGACGGGCTCATGCAGCCGCGGCCGTTGACGATCGCGCACCTGTTCGAGCGGGCCGAGACGCTGTTCGCCGACAAACACGTGATCGACGCCGACGGGACACCGACGCCCTACGGCGGGTGGGCGCACCGGGTCCGCCGCCTGGCCGCCGCCCTGACCGCGCTGGACGTCGCGCCCGGCGCCCGGGTCGCCACCCTGGCGGCCAACCACCGGCGGCACCTCGAGGTCTACGCCGCCGTCCCGATCAGCAAACGTGTCCTGCACACGCTCAACGTCCGGCTGCCGGCCGAGCACCTCGTCTACATCATCGAGCACGCCGGCGACGACGTCGTCTTCCTCGACCGGCGGCACCTGCCACTGATCGAGACGTGCCTGGACCGGCTGCCCGGCGTGCGGCACTGGGTGGTCTTCCCCGACGGCACCGGCCATGCCCTGCCGGACACGCGGTTCCACCACTACGAGGACCTGATCACCGCCGCGCCGGCGTTCGAGGGCTCGTTCGAGGCGACGTTCAGCGGCCCGGAGGAGAACCTGGCGGCCGGACTCTGCTACACCTCGGGCACGACCGGCCGTCCCAAGGGCGTGCTGTACAGCCATCGATCGACCATCCTGCACTGCCTGGGCACGATGGCGGCCGGCCTGATCGGCATCAGCGAACGCGACGTGGTCCTGCCGGTCGTGCCGATGTTCCACGCGAACGCATGGGGCCTGCCCTACGCCGCCCTGATGGCGGGCGCCGACCTCGTGCTGCCCGGCCCGTCGGCCGACCGCGGGCACCTGGCCGGCCTGATCGAACGGCACCGCGTCACCGTCGCGGCAGCCGTGCCCACCGTCTGGACCGACCTGCTGCCCGCGCTGGACAACCGCGACTGCTCCGCGCTGCGGCTCCTGCTCGGCGGCGGGTCGGTGGTCACCCCACAGTTGTCGGCGGCCTACCAGGCCGCCGTCGGCGTTCCGATCACCCACTCGTGGGGGATGACCGAAGTCAGTCCGGTCGGTGCGATCGGCGGTCTGCGAACCCGGCACGACAAATTCGACGATGAGGTACGGCGACAGGTCGCGGCCGCGCAGGGCCAGCCCGCGCCACTGGTGAACGTGCGCGTCGTGGACGTCGAGACCGGCGAGCGGCTGCCGCACGACGGGCAGGCGGTCGGTGAGCTCCAGGTTTCGGGCCCGTGGGTGGCCGGTGGTTACTTCGCGGGGGAGGGGACCGACGGGTTCACCGCCGACGGCTGGCTGCGCACCGGCGACCTGGCCACCATCGACGAGGGCGGCTACCTGCGGCTCGTCGACCGGATCAAGGACCTGATCAAGTCCGGCGGCGAATGGATCTCCTCGGTCGAGCTGGAGGCGGCGATCGCCACCCACCCGGACGTCGAACAGGTCGCCGTCGTGGCCCGCGAGCATCCCCGCTGGGTGGAGCGGCCGGTCGCCTTCGTCGTCCTGCGCCCCGACTCGGACACGGCAGTCGAGCAGTTGCGGGAACACCTGTCACCCCGGATAGCGTCCTGGTGGATGCCGGACGACTTCATCCTGCTCGACGCCATTCCCCTGACCGGCACCGGAAAGCTGTCCAAACAGACCCTCCGCGAGTCCCTGCGCCCGGCTTGACGGGGTGCCGTGGTCAGCTCCTCTACACCTGAGCGTTGTCGGGCGGAGCCGCCGACGCGACGATCGCATCGCTGAGGTCGAGGCCGTTCTGGATCAGTTCGAAGCCCTCCACCAGGGCGTGCCCGACCGTGGTGCCCTCCAGGACGCTCTGCACAACCGACTTCGCGGTGCCCGCGGTGAACCGCAGCAACGCCCTGACCTGCGTCTGGCGGTCCTTCTGCAGCCACCCACCGGCGGTGTCCACCGCCTGCTTGAGCCGGCGCAGCCCAGCCCGGAACGACCAGCGCTTCACCTTGCCGTGCACGCCACCGATCCCGTTGCCCCGCAGCCGCTCGTCGTGCTCGCCGCCGGCTATTTCGGCGTGCGCGCGGCCGATCGCCTCAGCGAGGTCGGCGTGCGCCGCGCGGATCGCATCCCGCAGCTCGGCAGGGCACCACACCTTGAGCACCCGCTCGTCGGCGGCGATCGCCAGCACGGCATGGGCCTGACCCAGGAGCTCGTGCGCGACGCGTCGGGGATCTTCACCGTCCTCAGCCCCGGCGTCCGGCCCCAGCTCGTTGATGTCCGGTGGCTCACCGGCGGTTGCGCCGGAGGTCGATCCCGCGTCGCCGGTGGTCTCCGCCGCGGCGGCCGCCGCACCCGTGTCCACATCCTCCTCTACGGGAGGACTCGCGTCGGCGTGTGCCTTCGACGCGCGGGCTTTCCGCTCGGTCTGCTCGCTGTTGTCGTTCTGCCCGGCTGCTGTCGCCATGGCCGCCTCACCGACGTATCGAGTGTGGGTTCGGCCAGATGGCCGGGTCCACATTCTCGTCCGTCGTTGTGCGCGGCGCTGTCTGCTAGCGGACGCCTGCCGCAGCCTGTTGCCGGGCAGCTGGTGGCCGTGATCCGCGCCGTTCGGGGCTCATGAGTCGTCGTGAGACGGGGTGCATCCCCGCGAACACCGAATTTCCCCCGCAACGCATTCGGTGTGCAACGCCGGGTCGCCTGTCGACAACGCGGCGTTGCAGGTACGGTAGTCGGCGTCACCGTCCATATGGCTTGACAAGGCGGAGGTAAGGGTGCCGGTCACTGGCCAACGTGTCGTGCGGCGGGCGTTGGGGCGGCGGTTGACGCGGCTACGGACGGCGTCCGGGATGAGCCGGCGGGATGTGGTGGAGTCGCGGCTGGGTATCTCGGAGCCGACGCTGCACCGCATCGAGACGGGCAAGGTGCCGGTGACCGGGGCCAACGTGCGCGCGCTCTGCTGGCTCTACGGTGCGGACCAGAGCATCACCGACGCGCTCGCCGACCTTGCGCTGGGCACGTCGCAGCAGGAGTGGTGGGATGCCAGCCCGGTGATCCCCGAGTGGTTCAAGCTGTACGTCGGGCTGGAGGCGTCCGCATCCCGCATGTTCGGGTATGACGGCGAGATCGTTCCGGGTGAGCTGCAGACCCCGGACTACGCGCGGGCCGTGTTCGGCGCCGAGCAGCCGGCCGACGTGGAGATCGCCGAGCGCCACATCAACCTTCGTATGCAGCGGCAGAAGGCGCTCTTCGGTCGTACCCCGCCGGTCCGCCTCGTGACGGTGCTCGGTGAGGGGGCGCTGGCCCGGCCGGTCGGCGGCGAGCAGGTGATGAAAGGGCAGATCGAGCATCTGCGGCGGCTGTCCGGAGAGGACACGGTCGACATCCGGGTGCTGCCGTTCTCGGTCGGGGCGCACGCGGCGATGGCCGGCGCGTTCCGGATCCTGGAGTTCGACGATGCGGACGATCCCGACGTGGTCTATCTCGAGTCCCACGTCGGTGCCCTCTACCTGGAGGAGCAGGTCGAGGTGGACGAATACCGGCGGATCTTCGACCTCATCAGTGAGGTTTCGGTGCCGGTCGGCGAGTTCCAGTGGGCGAACTGAGAAGCGTCCTGGCGCGCGTGTGATCAGTCGGTAAGGAGCTGGTCGAACTCGCCGCGTTTGGCGCCGAAGAGGAACGAGTCCCATTCCTCGGTCGTGAACACCACGGTGCCGGCCTCACGTGCCTTGCTGTTGCGGACCTCGATGAGGCCGTCCTGGCGGCGGGCTTCGACGCAACTGCCCCCGTTGCCTGTCGACCTGCTGGAGATGATCCAGCCAGTTTCACTTTTCATAAGTGCACTTCCTTATGAGGGTGCTCACTGTAGGTAATCGGCCTGCCACTGGTCGAGTGGCTGAATGCCGCCTGCCCGAAGTGCAAAATCAGGATCCCCGGTACATGGTGACTCTTTCACGACGAAAGATCACGCACCCAGAGTAGCCGAAAGCCGCCTCTGGCGCATCATGTCACCGCGAGAGTTGTCCCCGTGAAATCTTGCACGGGTCCGGACCGGCTGCCATGATTCCACTGTGGCGCTTGGCGATTACTCGCCGTCGATACGACACCTGCCGCCTGGTCCGCCGGAGTTTGAGAGGACGGCTGATGCGGATCCTCGATCCTGCCGCCGCCGACACAGGCGGTGCACCGTCAGACGACACTCAACTGCGGACCGAGGCCGAAACCGCCCGCCTCCAGGCTCGTATCGATCAACTCGCGGCGCACGTCCAGCAGCTGGAGCAGGAGCGAGCCTCACTGCGATGGATGGCCGGCCATGACGAGCTCACCGGGCTCGCCAACCGCCGCCACTTTCACACGCGCGCGCCGGAGCTGCTGAGCGACGACCGCCCGTCGGCCGTCCTGATCCTCGACCTCAACGGCTTCAAGCCGATCAACGACACCTACGGCCACGATGCCGGCGACGAGGTCCTCTGTGTGGTCGCCCGGCGCTTGACCACCAGCCTCGGCGACCACCTGGTGGCCCGGTTCGGCGGTGACGAGTTCGCCGCTCTGCCGCGCGCCCCGCGCGCGGACGTCCCGCAGACGTGGTGGCACGAGGTGGCCGGCTCGCTGAGCGCCGCGATCGCGCCCCCGATGAAGGTGCGGGGCCACACCCTCTCCGTCACCGCGTCGATCGGCGTTGTGCCGACCGGGCGCTCCCGCGACCTGCCCGACCTGCTGCGCCGCGCGGACCAGGCCATGTTCAGTGCCAAACGGCACGCGAAGACCACCGGCAAGACCGGCATCACCTGGGTGGTGGCCACCGAGGACGGCGACCACACCGAGACGTACGAGCCGGCCGCCGCCGCTGAGGCCGCACCCGGTCCGGCCGCCGCCGGATCCGCGGTCGTGTACCGGCCGGGCGACTCGGTGTGGGTGCACCGGGGTGGCGCCCGGCGTGCGGGAGTGGTCGAAGGCGCTTGCGAGTGGGCGGCCCTGGTCCGTTACCGGGGCCATCACGGCCCCGGCACGATGGTCGACACCATTCCCACAAACAGCCTTACGGTACGGGCGGAGGCCGACCCCTACCTGGACCGGAAGCCGATCGCCTGAGCTGAGCTCTCGCGTCAGCCCACCGTCAGCACGACCTTTCCGTGCAGCCCACCGGCCAGCACCCGCCGGTGTGCGTCGGCTGCCTCGGTCAACGGCATCGTGACCGCCACGCGCGTGCGCAACTGCCCGGCTGCCACCTGCTCCATCAGGCCGGCCAGCAGGTCGCGGTCGTGCCGGATGAGTTGCAGCTCCTGGCGCACACCGCGGTCCGGGACCAGGGGCGGCGTGGGCCGGGTCGCGACCACGATGCCCCGGTCCTCGACGATGGCAGCCGCCGCCTCACCGACGGGGACCGCGTCGAACACCGCGCCCACCGGCCCGGCCGTGGACAGCTCGGCGGAACGGGAGATGACCTCGTGAACGCCGAGATCGCGCACCCACTGCTCGTCGCCGTCGGCTGCCTGGGCGACGACACGATAGCCGCCCTGAACGGCGAGCTGGGCCGCGAAGCCACCGACACCACCGCTGGCGCCGGTGACCAGAATGCTGCTGCCACCCGGCAGCATGGCCAGCGACACCAGGGCCAGCCCCTGGTGTGCGGTCTGGGCGTTGAGCGGCACCGTGGCCGCGGACACGAAGTCGAGCTCCTCCGGCAGCCGGACCAGCCAGTCCGTGTCGGCGGCCACGAACTCGGCATAGCCACCGGGATTACCCCGCGTCAGGTACCACGGGATCATCCCGGCGACGCGGTCGCCGACCCCGAACTCCGTCGTGTCGGAGCCGACCGAGGCCACCTCGCCGGCGATGTCCCATCCGGGCGAGAACGGCGTCGGAACCGGTCCGCGCGGAATCTCCCCGGTCGTGGAGGCGATGTCGGCCGGGTGCACACAGACCGCGCGGATCCGGATCACCACCTGCCCGGGCCCCGCCTTGGGCTCGGGCAGCTCGGTCACCTGCAACACTTCAGGACCGCCAAGCGCGGTCGCGACGACTCCCAGCACGCGTCCACTCTAGACCGTCACTCCCCGATTCACGGCACCCGTGATCCGCGACGACCGCCGGGCACGTCGATTTGAGACGAAGCAGGATGCCCGGAATCTGCCTCCCTGGGCGTGATACGTTTCACGCCCGACGCGTCCGGAGCGACGGAAGTAACGGGAGAAACAACCACATGATCGACGGGCCAGAGGCGCGACTGGTGGCGACCGCCAGGTCCGGCAACCGGCAGGCACTCGCGGAACTGGTCGAGCGGTGCGGGTCGATGGTGGACCACCTCGTCGGGTACGGGCTGGCCGGCCACCCGGACCCGGGCGCCGTGGCCCGTGACGTGATGCAGCGGATCCGGCGCGACGTCCACCAGGTGCACGATCCGGCCGAAGTCCGGGCCTGGATCGCGATGCAGACCCGGTGGCGGGTCCGCCAGCTGCGCGAGCCCGATCACCTGGGCGCTCGGGTCGACGGGCTTGGACTGACCGGCGAGGCCCTCCGCATCGCCGAGGCCGCCCGCCGGCTCACCCCCGAGGACCGGGACACGTTCGCGCTGCGGTGGCTGTGTGCGGCCGGCGTGCTCAATGAAGCCGAGGCCGCCCGGGTGCTCGGTGTCGTCGACGCGGAATACCACGGCCGCCGGATGCTGACCCGGCTCGACGCCGCCCGTACCGTGCTCGCGGCCCTCACCGCCACCCCCGCCTGCCCGGCGCGGCCGGCCGCGGCCGCGAGTCCCGGCCCGGAGGAGTTCCTCCAGCAGAGCCGGCATGTGCAAGGCTGCCCGGCCTGTGCCCGGTACAGCGGCAGTCTGCCGCCGGTCATGCCGGTGCTGGCGGCGGCCGGGCCGGTGCGACTGCCCGGTGGGGCCGGGCCGCACGCACCCGTCGCGGCCCTGCCGCAGCCGCGGCAGCCGCTGGCCCTACCTGCCGCGCCGGCCGCGGCCGACGTGACCGCGGTGCTCGTGCCGGTAGCGGCACCGGCCGACCTGATCCCGGCGCTCAGGCCGGTGGCGGCACCGGCCGACGTGAACCAGCTGCTCACGCCGGTGGAAGTGCCTGCCGACGTGACCGTGGTGCTGACGCCCGGGGCGACCTCGGCCGAGGTGACGACGAGATTGCCGGTGCCGGTGGCTCAGGCTTCGGGTCGAAGCCCGGCTGCGGCCGACCGGCGCTTCCGGCTGTACGCTCTGGCCGCGCTGGTCCTGGCCTGCGGGGTCGTGGTCGTCATCAACCTGCCCGGTAACCCGGTGCTCGGCCCGCTCGTCGAGCCGTCTGCCGGCGGTGTCGCCGGGGCGCCCGCCCCGACCGGGCCGCGGGAGGTTGTCGACGCGGCCGTCCCCGACAGTCCGGGCGGCGGGCCCGGCGTCGGACCTCCCCGGGGTACGGCCGTGGCTCCAGCAGGCGGCGCGGCCAGTCCCGTGGCGTCGGGGCCAGGCCCGGCCGGACAGCCCGCCACGACGACACCGTCCGCCCCGGCGACGACCCCGCCACCGCTGACCCTGTTCAGCGACGACTTCTCGTCCGCCTCGATGGACGGCTGGTCGAAGTCCGGCGGCGCCTGGCGCGTCGTCGCCGACGGTGGCAACCAGGTGCTCCGGCAGGGCAACCCCACCCCGGGCCTGTCCCGCGCCTTCAACGGCGACATCGGCTGGACCGACTATTCGGTCCGGGCACGGGTGAAGCCACTGTCCTTCGGATCGTCCGGCCTGGCCGGCATCACCGCCCGGGCCGGCGGCGTGGCGAACTACTACCGGCTGGCGCTGACCGCTGACGGCCGGGCGGTTCTCCAGGCGTACGCCGGAACCGAACGGATAACCACGCTCGCCGGCGTCGCCCTGAGCGTGACCACCGGCACCTGGTACGACCTGCGGATCGACGTGGCCGGCAACACGATCACCGGCTACGTCGACGGGCAGCGCATCGGCTCGGGCGCCGGCACGCTGGGCGGCAGCGGCCAGATCGGCCTGCAGACGAACCTGGCGACCGCCGAATTCGACGACGTGATCGTGACCGCCGGCGGCTGAACGGCGGCCGGAAGCGGGTGGACTACGCCAGGTCCCATTCGATCTCCCAGAGGCGGATGCTGCGGTCGTGGCTGCCGGAGAGCAGGCACCGGCCGTCGTTACTCCACGACACCGACCACACCGGGTACGTATTACCACCCCACCTCTTGTTGGAAACGGTTTTCATTGTAATGTCGTGCCCATGTCCAACGTCTGTGACGTGACCGGCGCCAAGCCCAGCTTCGGCAACGCCGTGTCGCACTCCCACCGCCGCACCCGCCGCCGCTGGAGCCCCAACGTCCAGCGCCGCCGCTACCGCCTGGCCGATGGCGCCACGATCCGGCTCAACGTCAGCACCACCGGCATCAAGATCATCGACCGGGACGGCATCGACTCCGTGGTCGCCCGGCTGCGCGCCAAGGGGGCGCGGATCTGATGGCCAAGAGCACCGACATCCGCCCCGTGATCAAACTCCGCAGCACCGCCGGCACCGGCTACACCTACGTCACCCGCAAGAACCGCCGCAACCACCCCGACCGCCTGGTCCTGCGCAAATACGACCCGGTCGCCCGCAAACACGTCGACTTCCGGGAGGACCGCTGATGGCCCGCCGTAGCCTCACCGAGCGCGAGAAGCGCCGCACCGAACTGTCCACCCGGCATTTCGACCGGCGCGCCGCACTGAAGAAGCAGGTGCTCGACCCGGAAACGCGGGCCGACGCGCTGCGCGCCCTGGCCAGGCTGCCCCGCGACGCCAGCCCGTCGCGTCGCCGCAGCCGGGACATGATCGACGGCCGGCCACGCGGCGTGTTCAGCCGGTTCGGCCTGTCCCGCGTGCGGTTCCGGGAGATGGCACTGCGCGGTGAACTGCCCGGAATCCGCAAGGCCTCCTGGTGATCAGGCCGGGCCCCGATCCCGATCAGCTTCCTGGACCCGATCAGCTTTCTAGAACGGAGGTTCCTCGGGCGGGTGCCCGGCCGCCGGGGCGGCGCCGCCACCGGAGCTCGGCACACCGAATCGCGCCTCGAACCCCGCGATGTCGGCGCCACGCGGGACCGCCACCGTGATCATCCACAACTGCTCGGACGGATGCCCGTAGCCGACCGGGGGAAGGGTGACGCGGGCGAGCGCCCCGGCGGCGGCCCAGAGCCTCGTCTCCGGCTCCTCACTGGCGAGTGCCGGGAAATCCAGCGGCTCGAACGATTCCAAAGCGTCACTCAGAAGCGACTCGGGCACGAACACGGTGAATTTCTCCGGCGCCCCGATGATCGCTTCCCGGATCGTGCAGTGCAGCAGGAATCCGCGCAGATCCTCGCCGGTGGGCAGCCAGTCCTCCGACCCGGACTCCCGGGCGAAGACCTGTTTCCCGGAATCGGCGGCCCAATGATGACCGTGCTGATTCTCGGCCCAGAACGGCAGCATTCCACCGGGCTCGGGCGCGAGTTTCGCCAGGGCGATCGGATGATCCTGGAACGTGACGGCAACACCGGCACTCGCCGCCGCCAGATGCCAATCGGCCAGCTCGGACGGCACGGCGACGTCGGCCGTGGTGGCGCCGGGGGAGGGGTTGAGCACAGGCCCATACCACCAGCGAAGGAACTCGCGCACATCGTCAAGCTCTCCCACGCCGGCCAGCATACGCCACCATCGAAATGCGTGAGTGCCGGCCGGACGACGCCCGGCCGGCACTCACGCACGCACGTTAGAGCGCGTTTCCGATGAATTTCCCGAGGAACTCTCCACCCTGGTTGTAGACCCACATCTCGGCGCCCTCGGGAAGCGCGTCGTTGATCGGGCTGAGAACCGTCGATCCGGGCCTCGTGTAGGCCACTCCGCTACAGAAATCGCAGATCCCGTCAGGGTGGTTGATGTAGAGAACACCCTGCTTGATCTTGTTGAGCCGCATGTAGGCGGCCGCCTGCATCTCCACGTGGTGATAGTTCGAGCCCGTCATGCCCGGGACCCGGGGGCCCATGTCGTCGACGAACCCGCCGGAACCCCGGCCGCCGCTGGCGAACGGCACCTCGTCGACCTGGATGTCGAGAACACCCGAGGTGACGTGGTCCATGTCGCCGACCGCGGTCCGGCACGCCGAACCACCGACGTTGTGGACCAGAACCGGGCTGTCCCCGGCGACCACGAAGTAGGTGTGCAGATCGTCGACGGTGAGGTCGTAGGTGCGTTCGGCGCCGGTGTACGACCGGACCGCCGACAACTGGACGTAGGCGCCGGCCGAGGTGCGCAGCAGTTCGCCCTTGCCCAGATCACCCGCGTCGACCCAGTCCCCGTCGGTCGCCGACCAGAACGGGTGGGTCTCGGTCGTGGTGATGGTGTGCTTCGAGCCGTCCTTGCCGGTGACGGTGAGGTCGACGAAATGCTTGTCGTCATCGGTACGGATGGTGTGCGTGACCTGCCGGGCGCCGGACTCGCCGGTCTTCGGGTCGGTCGCCCGCACGGTGTCGCCCGGCTCGACCTTCTCGATCGCGACGGTGGTCCCGTCGGCCAGCAGCACCCGGGTGCCCGCGACGAAGCTGTGCGTCTGCGGCTGCGGCGGGACCCGGCAGCCCGGCCCGGAACCGCTGCCACCGCCGCCGGTGCCCTCGTCGCCGGACTTCTTCGTCTTGGCCTTGGCCTTGGCGGCGAGCGCCTTCGCCTTCTCCGCGGCTTCCGCGGCGGCCTTCTTGGCTGCCGCCTCGGCTGCGGCCTTGGCCTTGGCGGCCTTCTCCGCGGCGGCCTTGGCGGCTGCCGCTGCCGCAGCCTTGGCTGCCTCGGCGGCCTTCTCCGCACCCTGGATGATGGCGCGGGCCCACTTCACCTCCTGGAAGAAGGTGACCACTGCCTTACCGGCCCGGAAGATCGCCTCCCCGATCTTCTTGGCTTTGAAGATCTTGCCCCACGGCAGTGCCCCGACGACCATCGAGACGCAGGCGACCAGGTCGCCCTTGAGGCAGTTGAGGATGTCGTTGATCCCGAGGAACTCCATCAGGATCTGGCCGCCGGCCTCCAGGATCACGTCCAGGGTGCTCTTGGACTGGATCTGGTTGGCGCGGGCGATCTCCTCCGGCGACGGTCCCGTCTCCACCACGGGCGCCGCCGCGGCGGTGGTCGGGCCGGCATCGGGGACCATGCCCGTCGGGTCGGTGAAGGCGATCGGGTTGTTCGACGCATAGGTGTACGCCGACGTGGCGCCCGAACCGGTCGGCATCTGATCCCGGCTGCTGAACCGGCCGGTGCCCGGGTCGTAGTTGCGTGCCCGCAGGTAGTAGTTGCCGTCACCGGAGGTGGAGTCCTGGTACTGCCCGGTGAACTGCATCGGGTTCGCGATGCTCTGCGCCGGCAGCTGCTGGCCGGCCAGGGTCGGCCCCTCGCGCGGGTTGCCGAACGGGTCGTAGTCGTAGCCGTTCGCGATCGTGCCGTCCGGGTTCAGCAGGTTCGCGATGCCACCCAGCCAGTCGTGGGTGTAGGAGTGCACACCACTGGCCGGGTCCAGCAGGGCGAGCGGCTCGTCGTCGGGGCCGTAGGCGAAGCCGCGCTTCTCCACGACCACGCCGGCGGCGTTCTCCACCGTGTCGACCGCGATCTGCGGCAGCGTCCCGGCGACGTCCCACGACCAGCGCTGGGTGGAGCTCTGGCCCTGCAACGCTGAGACCGACGAGAGCCGCAGCCCGGTGGCGTCGTAGGCGAACGTGGTGGTCTGACCCGAGTCCAGGGTGGCCTTGGCGAGAGTGTTGTCCAGGTTGTACTGGAGTTTGTCGCTGCCGGCCTTGATCTGGTTGCCGCGCTCGTCGTACCGGTACTCGACCTCCCGTTCCCAGTTCTTGCCCTCGATCTCCTCCTCGACGAGCTGGTCGGCGTCGTCGTACTCGTACTCGGTCACGTCGTTGCCGACGGTGCCGGTACGAACCTGCTTGGTCCGGTTGCCGGACAGGTCGTACCGGTAGTCGATGCGCCCGGCGGGCTTGGCGTCCTTGTCGGTGCAGGAGACGACGGCGTAGCAGGCCGAGGTGAGCCGGTTCGCCTCGTCGTAGCTGTACGCCACCGATTCGTCCACCCCACCGCGGGTGCTGACCACCCGGCTCGGGTTGCCGACCGGGTCCAGGGTGAGCTGGAACTGCGAGACCGGGTCCTGCACGCCCGGCACCGGGGTTCCGGTGCGGTCGGTGCCGATCGCGGTCAGCCGGCCTGCCTCGTCGTAGACCCGCTGTTCGGACAACCCGGTCGGGCCCGGCAGGACGGTGCTGGTGCGCCGTCCGGCGATGTCGTAGCCGAAGCTCCACGTCGCACCGGCAGTGGTCAGCGACGTGATGCGGCTGGCGTCGTCGTAGCCGTACGACATCGTGGTGCCGTCCGGCAGCTTTCGGTCGGTGACGTTGCCGCGGGCGTCGTAGTCGTAGGTGAACACCTCGTCGGCCCGGCCCGCCTCCTTGCGGGTGACCGTCTTGATCTGGTCCTCGTCGTCGTAGACCACCTCGCGTACGCCGAGCGGGTCGCCGTACGAGGTCACCCGGTCCTTGCCGTCGTAGCGCCACTGGTAGACCGGGCCACCGCTGCCCAGCGTGCGCGTCTGGAGCCGGTTGACGATGTCGTACGAGTCCACGATCGTGCGAGCGGCGACGTCCTTGGCGCTCAGGTCGTCGAGCTCCTCGTCGTCGCCGAGGGTGAGCGTCTGGACCCGGTTGCCGTCGGCGTCGTACCGCGCATAGGTGCTGCGCCCGATCGGGTCGCTGGTACGCACCAGCCGCCCGGCCTCGTCGTAGTAGACGCTGGTGCGGTTCCCCCGAGGGTCGGTGACGGCGGTGAGCTGACCGTCGTCGCCGTAGTCGTAGCGGGTCGACTCCTCCTCCGGGTCGTCGGAGTCGTAGTCGGCGTCCGGCCCGGTGACCGTCCGCGCCTGATCGTCGTCGTTGTACGTGTAGTGGCTGGTGTGACCGTTGGCGTCGGTCGAGGCCACCACCCGGTTGTTCGCGTCGTACTTCGCGGTGGTCACGTGATCCAGCGCGTCGATGCTACGAACCTGGTTGCCGGTCAGGTCGTACTCGAAGTGCGAGGTGAACCGCTCCTTGTCGGCGCCCGCGACGTTGCCCCGCGGCTCGGTGACCGCCGACAGCAGGCCGTCGTCGGTGTACTCGTACGTGGTGACACCGTTGGTCGGCGAGATCTGCTTGATCTTGTGGCCGGCCGCGTCGTACTCGGTCCTGGTCTGCTTGCCGCCGGCATCGGTGATGCCGCTCTGCCGGCCGCTCGCGTCGTAGTCGAGCGTGGTCGTCCGGCCGAGGCTGTCGGTCGTGCTGCGGACCCGGCCACTGTTCGCCCGGTCGAACGACGACGACTTGCCGAACTCGTCCACCGTCGCGACGCTGCGGTCCAGATCGTCGACCTGGTAGTCACGGGTGACGACCTGACCGTTCGGGTACGGCCGCCGGGTCTGCACGATGTTGTCGTTGTTGTCGTACACGTACGTCGTGGTGAAGTCGGCCTTGTTCGCCCCCGGCAGATTGCCGCGCGCCGACGTCACCGTCTGCGCCAGGCCCTTGGGGTTGTAGGTCCAGCTGGTGACCAGATCCGGCTCATGCCGCATGTCCACCGCGGAGGTCAGCCGCCGGCCGGCGGCCGTATAGGTGTAGAGCAGCGTCCGCCGCGCCTCATAGGTCGCCTTGAGCAACCCGTTGTCGAGATAGGCGTACGAGACCGTCACACCACCCGCAGACGTGGTCCGCTTCACCCGGCCGACCACGTCGAACTGCTTGGTGTCCGGGTTCTTCTTGCCCGGCGACTGCACCGCGACGGCCCGGTCCAGGTCGTCGTAGGTGGTCCGGATCGTGAAGTCGGCCGGCCTCGCCCCGGCGACCGTCCCGCGCGGATCGGTCGCGGTGATCTGCCGCCCGACCTTGTCGTAGCCGAACTCGGTGCGCCGGCCCTCCGGCGAGATCTGCGCCCGCACCAGCCCCGCGTTCGCCTGGCCGTCCGGGATGTTCTCCGCCCGGGTGACCTTGCCCCTCTGATCGGTGACGGTCAGAAGCAAACCCCGGCTGTCGTACGCGTACGTGATCGCATGGTTCTCCGGGTCGGTGCTCTTCACCAACTCGTCGAACTCGTTGTACTCGTCCTTCCACGTCCGGCCGTCCGCGTCGACGTGGCTGGTCGGATTGTTCCGTGTGTCGTAGGTGGTCTTCTCGCTGAACCGTTTGCCCGGCGCGAACTGCTCGACCAGGTTCCCGGCCGGGTCGTACTGCGACTCGTGCTGGTTCTGGTTGCCGTTGACCACCAGGTTGCGGTTCAGCGACCCGTCGTACCGGTGGGTGCTGGTGTCGCCGTTGCCGCGCTGCGAGTAGAGCAGCACGTTGCCCTTGTAGCCGTCCCACACCACGACACCGTCCGCGTCGGTGGTGGTCGCCTCCTGCTTCCCGGCGTTCCAGACGAACGTGGTGGCCGCACCGAGCGCATCGAGCTGACGCGACACCCGCCCGGCCTCGGTGTACTCGTTGGTCAGAGCGACGACCTTGTCCGGCTGGACGACCTGGGTCAGCAGCCGGGCGGCGCTGTACCGGTACTGCCAGTACTCGCCGGACGCGTCGCGCACCTTGGTGAGCAGCCCGTCGGTGTAGAAGAACTGCGTCTTACGGCCGTCGGGCAGGGTGATCGACTCGATCAGGCCGTTGACCAGCTTTGCCACCGCCTTGCGCCCGGAGGCGTCGGTCACCGTGATCGCGGTGGCCGTGTGAGCGAACCGGAGCCCCACCTGACGCGGGTTCAGGATGGAGACCAGCCGGCCCGCGGCGTCGAAGCCGTACACGATGTTGTTGCGGGTGACCAGCTCCCAGCCGTCGCCCGCCTTGCGCAGCGTGGACCGTACGCCCGCGGGCCGTTTGTAGCCGTCGCCGTCGGCGGGGAACACGGTGTCCGAGCCGTCCTCGGCCCGCACCAGCACACCGCCCTCGACCGGCGTGATCTTCAGGTCGTAGAGCCACGCCCAGCCGGGGCCGAACGCCGACGCGCCGGTGTTCAGCGACGAGTAGGCCCGCGCCGACGCGAACGGAACACCGAACGACGACATGCTCAGGTCCTGCTCGGCGCGGGTGAACGCGCCGGTGCCGGTGTTGACGCCCTGCGCCCGGATCGCCTGGCTGGCGCCGGTCATGCCGAGCGCGGCGCTGCACCCACAGCCGGCCGCCTGCCGGTCCGGAATCGCCGGCGGGTCGGCCGTGACTCTCGGCTGCGCGTTCTCCGAGTTCGCCGACGGCACCTCGCCGTCCGGGTAGAGCGCGGTGATCGTCACGAAGTAGCTCTTCGACGCGTCGAGCGCCCAGCCCTGCTCGGCGCCGAGCGACTTGCAGAACTCGCGCAGGCTGCCGCAGCCGTCGTTGCCGAGCTGGTCACGGCCGAGAACCGCGGACTCCTGCCGGGTCTGCGACACGGTGTCGTAGAGGTCGACGCGCCACTGGTCGAACCCCTGGTCCTTGAGATCGAAATAGGTCACCAGCGAGGTGTCTCCGACCACGAAACCGGGTCGTAGAAGCACGTTCACGAAGGCCTCGCTCGGCGCTGCCGCTGCCGCACGCGCGACAGCCGCCGCGCCGACCCGGGCCGCCTCGCCGCCTGCGGTGACCGAGGGCGGAACCACCGGTGGCCGGTCCTTCTCGGACACGGCGACGTCCGAGGCGGCGTTCGGCGGCAGGCCTCGCTGCTGTGGTGCGGCACCCTCGCTGACGGTCGGGACCTCGCCCGGGTCAGCCCAGGCCGGTACGTCGGCCGGTGGTGCCAGAGTGATTGTCAGAAGAGCCGCGCAGAAGCCCGCCAGCCAGCGGGTCCGCGCACGTCGATGACGCGACATGGATGCTTACTCCCCCCTAAGAGTCGGCGCAGGGAGTTAAACATGTGAATTAATCGATACTTATAGCTTGTCGGGGATCTTCCACTATCTGCACGGCACGGCCGTGTAGGAAATCACGCCCACCAATGTGACGTGGACCACTTCCCATATAGTGAAACCGGCCCCGTTGTTAGATTGATGATCTTAGATGGACGGCCGGACGGGCCGTCCATGCGGAGGAAAACGGGGAGCCTCATGACACTGTCCAAGATCGGCGTCACCCTCGGCGGCGCCGTCATCGCCGGAATCGGCCTGCTCGGCTTCGCCGCGCCGGCCAGCGCCGCGCCCGCCAGCACCTGGGTCACCTACGGCTACTACCCGACCCAATCCGAGTGCGCCGATGTCGGCAAGTACCTGGTCCAGCAGCACTGGTACATCTCCTACGGCTGCGCCAGGTCCGGCAGCCAATGGAAGCTCAGCGTCCTCGACTACTGATCGGTGACACCGCCGGCGTCCACACCCCAGAGGCGCCGGCGGTGCCGCATATGCCGGGTCCTCTGTGCGGCGCGCACGCGATCACCCGATGTCGGAGTCGAACGGGCCCACCGGACCGTTCTTCCGATGCGGGGTTGTGCCCGTGTCTTCGGGAAATAGGAAGGCGAGGCTGGCGCCGATCCGGTGTTTCTCCTCCTCGCTCGAAGCCGCCCAGGCCGCCGGCGCCGGCCGTGTCCGGCAATGCGCCGAGAAATGGTCACGGCGTAGCGGCCAGTCGCCCATCAAAACCACGGCAGCCGCCCAACTGGCCGCCACCCCCACCAGGCAGGCGCCGATCAGCGGCACCGGATCGGTGCGGCCCAGCACCACCACCATGATCTGTACGGCGAGCGGGAACGCCAGCACCGCCGCCGCCACCTCCGCCGCGGTCGCCACCGTGTCCGACGAGCGCGCCGCCATCCGTGGCACCCGCGCGTCCTGTTCGGCGACGAATGCCGCGTACTGCTGCTGCAACTGCTCGTCGTCATGCACGTCCGCCAGCCGTGCCGGTCGCTGCCGACGGCGCACCGCGTCCAGCAGCGCGGTCACCAGCGGATGCGTCGGCGCTACGTCCGGCGCATCCACCGAGTGGACCAGTCCGTCATCGTCGAGTCTGATCTGCCCGCTGCTGATCAGCTCGGCCGCGGCGGCCTGGGTCAGGCTCTTCGTGGTTCCCTGGGTCACTGCCGCGTGCCACGGGTCGATGACGATCGACTCCATGGTGGCCGCGGCCGCCCTGTCGGCGCGGTCCCGTCGCCGCCAGGCGAGCGCCAGGACACCGAACACGGCAGCTGCGATGATCACGATCCCGGCGAGCCGGGCGGTCACGGTTGCTGTCACGGGTCCCAGCGTCGCAGAGATCTTGCGGTTTCCTCATCCGAGGTGCCGGACGGCCCGGCCCGAGGATGTCCGGCTTGGACGGTGATGCCGCCACCCGTTGCAGCTGTGTCACGGATATGAAGACCAGGCATTTCTGTGCCGGACCTGTGTCGTGCCCGGCTTCGGCGGCATCTTGCCGGAACCGGGCTTCGCCTGGGAGATCCCGCCCGGCCAACCATGATCATCACTGCGCTCCGCACCTGTGTGCTCAACAGCCTGGCAGCTGCGGCTCAGCTGCCGGATAGGAACGGGCAACGGAAACCACAGCATGCAATCCGAAGGTGATGACCCCAGCGGCGTTGAACCGAACTCGCCGAGTCAGTACCGAGGAGAGCAATCCGATGAAGAAGAACACCGTCCGCAACGGCGTCATCGTCATCGCGGTCCTGGGCGCGATGGGCGGAATCGGCACCATGGCGGCCAACGCCGGCACGACCCCGGCCACCACGACCAGTGCAAGCACCGCCACCGCGACCCAGGATCCCGCGGGCCGTAGCACGCAGGCCGAAGATCAGACGGCCGCGTCCGCCGGCGCGGCAGCCGCCCCGATGACCTCCTGTGTCGCGGTCAAGGTGAAGAAGACCGGCCGCAACGACGCCAAACTCTGCGCCGCCGTGCAGCGCGACGGCCTGCGAGTGAACAAACTTCAGATCACCCTGACCACGCCGGCCAAGGTCTGCACCGGCAAGGTGACCCTCGGCGCCACCACCGACCGGGGCGCCGCGATCACCCGCGCCACGGCGTGCACCGGCGGCAACCGCTCCACGACTACGCTCACCGTGAACCGGACCGTGACCGGCAACTCGCAGGTCTGCGGCACCCTCACCGCCAACGCCCGCCTCACCGCTGCCAAGGCCTGCATCCGCGTCAATCGATGACCTTTCTGACCGGCTGGCTGCCGCCGGACGGTCGGAATGACAAGGATGGTGAGGGCCCCGGCGGCACCGGTTCAGATCGGTGCCGCCGGGGCCCGCCGACTGTCCTGGCCCATCACTCCAAAGTGGACATTGACTCCACGAACTGAGCGGCGTAGAGGCGTGCGTAGTGCCCGCCGGCGTCGAGCAGGTCCTGGTGTGAGCCCTGCTCGACGATCCGCCCGGCGTCCATCACCAGGATGGTGTCGGCCTCGCGGATGGTGGACAGCCGGTGCGCGATCACGAAACTGGTCCGGCCCCGGCGCAGCGAGTGCATCGCCTCCTGGATCAGCACCTCGGTCCGGGTGTCGACCGAGCTGGTCGCCTCGTCCAGGATCAGGATCGGCGGGTCGGCCAGGAACGCTCGGGCGATCGTGACCAGCTGCCGCTCCCCGGCGCTCAGGTTGCCGCTGTCCTCACCGAGCACCGTGTCGTAACCCTGCGGCAGTGTGCGCACGAAACGGTCGACGTGGGTGGCCCGGGCCGCGCGGATCACCTGTTCGGTGGTCGGGGCGTCGGCGCCGTACGAGATGTTCTCGGTGATCGTGCCGTCGAACAGCCAGGTGTCCTGCAGGACCATGCCGAACTGGGCGCGCAGGTGTCCGCGGGGCAGGCCGGCGATGTCCGCGCCGTCCAGGGTGATCCGCCCCGAGTCGACGTCGTAGAAGCGCATCAGCAGGTTGACCAGGGTGGTCTTGCCGGCGCCGGTCGGGCCGACGATCGCGACGGTCTGGCCGGGTGTGACCGACAGTGACAGGTCCTGGACGACCGGGTTGCCGGGGGAGTAGCCGAAGGACACGTGCTCGAACGCGACCTCTCCCCGTACCCGCGCTGGGGTGTCCGCTTGTGATCCTCGGTCCGGGGTCTCCTCGGGCTCGTCGAGGAGCGCGAAGACCCGCTCGGCGGAGGCCACCCCGGACTGGATCACGTTGGCCATGCTGGACATCTGGGCGAGCGGGGCGCTGAACTGCCGCGAGTACTGCACGAACGCCTGCACGTCGCCGATCGACAGGCTGCCGGAGAGCACGCGCAGCCCGCCGACCACCGCGACCACTACGTAGTTGAGGTTGCCGATGAACAGCATGACCGGCTGGATCGCCCCGGACACGAACTGCGCCCGGAACCCCGCCGAGGTCAGTTCGTCGTTGTGGGCCCGGAAGGTGGCCGCGGACTCCTGCTCGCGCCCGAAGATCCGCACCAGGTTGTGACCGGTGTACATCTGTTCGATGTGGCCGTTGAGGCGCCCGGTGATCGCCCACTGCCTGCCGAACTGCGCCTGCGCCCGCTTGCCGACCATCGCGGCCAGATAGACCGAGACCGGCACGGTGACCACCGCGATCATCGCCAGCAGCGGTGACACGATGATCATCGCGGTCAGCACGGCGATCACGGTCAGCACCGAGTTGACGATCTGGCTGAGGGTCTGCTGCAGCGACTGGCTGACGTTGTCGACGTCGTTGGTCACGCGGCTGAGCAGGTCACCGTGCTGTTGACGGTCGAAGTAGCCGAGCGGCAGCCGGGACAGCTTCGCCTCGGCGCGTTCCCGCAGCCGGTGCGTCGAGCGCTGCACCACCACCGCGGAGAACCGGCCCTGGGCGAAGATCAGCAGCGCCGCGACCAGATAGACCGCCACCGCCAGCAACAGGACCAGGGTCAGACGATCAAAATCGATTCCTTCCCCGGGTACGGCCTGCACGCGCGCGATCGCGTCGGCCTGGGCCTGATGCCCCTGGTCGCGCAGCTGCTGGACGCCTTCGGCGCTGGTGCCGGCCGGCAGGCTCGCGGAGACGATCCCGGCGAAGATCAGGTCGGTGGCGTGCCCGAGGATCTTCGGCCCGACCACCGACAGCACCACGCTGACCAGGCAGACGGCCAGCGAGGCGGCGATGAGCGCGCGGTCCGGGCGGAGCAGGCCGAGCAGCCGGCGGACGGTGCCGGCGAAGTCGTCGGCGGGCTTCGCTTTGCGGCCGCGCCCTCCGTGGTTCTGGGGGCCGGGGCCGGGTGGCCGCACGGTCCGCACCTTCGTGTCCGATACGGACATCAGGCGGCCTCACTTTCGGTGACCTGGGAGTGGACGATCTCCCGGTAGACGGGACTGGTGCCCATGAGCTCGTCGTGACTGCCGGCGCCGACGACCCGGCCCTCCTCGAGGACGAAGATGCGGTCGGCGTCGCGGATCGTGTTCACCCGCTGGGCGACGATGACGACAGTGGCGCCGGCGGTCTCCTGGGCCAGGGCGCCGCGCAGGGCGGCGTCGGTGGCGTAGTCGAGCGCCGAGAACGAGTCGTCGAACAGATAGAGGCGGGGCTGCTGGACCAGCGTGCGGGCGATGGCGAGACGCTGCCGCTGCCCGCCGGAGAAGTTGGCGCCGCCCTGGGCGACCTCCGCGTCCAGGCCCGCGGGCAGGTTCTCGACGAACCCGCGCGCCTGGGCGACGCCGAGCGCGTGCCACAGCTCGTCGTCGGTGGCGTCCGGCCGGCCGTACCGCAGGTTGGAGGCGATCGTGCCGGAGAACAGGTAGGGCTTCTGCGGCACCAGGCCGACCGCTCGGGACAGCACTCCGTGCGCCATCTGCCGGACGTCGTCGCCGTCGATGCGGACGCTGCCGGCGGTGGTGTCGACCAGGCGCGGGATCAGGTTCAGCAGCGTGGTCTTGCCGCTGCCGGTGCTGCCGATGACCGCGGTGACCTCGCCGGGCCGCGCCTCGAAATCGATGTCGCTGAGGACCGGCTGTTCGGCGGCCGGATAGCGGAACTCGGCGCCGGCCAGCCGCAGATGCCCGCGGGCGATCGGGGGACGGATCGCGTCGGCGCGGAACTCCACACTGGAGCGGGTGTCCAGGACCTCCAGGATCCGGCCCGCGCAGACCACCGCGCGGGGGACCGACATCAGCATGAACGTGGCGGTCATCACCGCCATCAGGATCTGCACCAGATAGGTCAGGAACGCGGTCAGCGAGCCGACGTTCATGGTTCCGTCGGCGATCCGGTGCGCGCCGATCCACAGCACGGCAACCGAGGACATGTTCATCACGATCAGCACGGTCGGATACATCAGCGCCATCAGCCGGCCCACCCGCAGGAAGACGTCCGAGATCTCGTCGTTGACCTGGGCGAACCGCTCGTGCTCGCGCTTGTCGCGGACGAACGCGCGGACTACCCGGACGCCGGTGATGTGCTCGCGCAGCAGCCGGTTGATCCGGTCGTTGCGGGTCTGCATCAGCTGGAACTGCGGGTTCAGCCGGCCGAGGATGAACGCGACGCCCGCGCCCAGCAGCGGCAGCGCGACCACCAGGATCAGCGAGCTCGGCACGTCCTGGCGGGCGGCCAGCACGATCCCGCCGAGGCAGGTGATCGGGGCCACCACGATCAGGGTCAGCGCCATCAGCACCAGGGTCTGGACCTGCTGGACGTCGTTGGTGGTGCGGGTGATCAGGGACGGCGCGCCGAACTCGCCCATCTCGCGGGCCGAGAACGTCTGCACCCGGTCGAAGACCGCGGCCCGGATGTCGCGGCCGGCGAACATGGCGACCCGCGCGCCGAGGTAGACGACGACCAGGGCGCAGCCGATCTGCAGGGCGGACACGGCGAGCATCAGAGCGCCGAGGCGCAGGACGGCGCCGGTGTCGCCTCGGACGATGCCGTGGTCGACGATGTCGGCGTTGAGGGTCGGAAGATAGAGCGTCGCCCCTGTCTGGACGAGCTGGAGCGCCAGGATGACGCCGATGATGTTCCGGTACGGGGGCAGGTGGATGCGAAGAAGCCGCATCAACATGTGATGTCTCCAAGCGGAAGTGGCTGCCGGCGCCGGGTCATGTAAGGAACTCCGGTACTTGATCAGTCCGGTGTCCTGGGGTTGCATGAGCATCCCGGTTGGTCCGGTGGGTGGCGTTGAAAGTGG
>NZ_JBEZXU010000100.1:0-34214 GCF_040638175.1 Actinoplanes sp. NPDC026670 | reverse complement strand
CCCACTTTCAACGCCACCCACCGGACCAACCGGGATGCTCATGCAACCCCAGGACACCGGACTGATCAAGTACCGGAGTTCCTTACATGACCCGCAGCCAACCGCAGCCGCCGAGGCAACGACGAGCCTTCGGGCAGTCGCATCGGTCACGCAGGCGACTGAGCCACCGGTCTGAGGTCGGGAATGTCGTATTCGCGGAGGAACCGCCCTAGTCCAGCTTGATAGATCTTGCACGCTTCTCCACGCTGGCCGCGATCTTGCACGGTTCTTCACGTCTGGGTGCGGTTTGTCATGCAAGATCCACTGCGCCGGGGAGACCTTGCAGCGTTCTTCCCGCTGGGGCGTGGCAAATCCTGCAAGATCCGCCTGGGAGCGCACATTCGTGCAAGATCCGCCTGGGAGCGCACATTCGTGCAAGATCCGCCGGGATGCCGCGAGTCCGGCGTCGGGGTTGCCGGGGCGTATCGCGGAAGCGGGTCGGGGTCGTGGGTTACCCACACCCCTCAGGGCGTCAGCGCTGATTGAATGGCGCGACCGCCTCGCGGTTCTGAGCGGCGGCGTCCGCGCCGAGCAGCGCCTCGCAGACGCGGATCAGGCGGCTGCGCAATCCGGCCGCGCGGCGGGCCAGTTCGCGTTGGCGCGCCACATACTCCGCCTTGCCCTCGGCAGTTTCGATCTTGACCGGGGGATGGCCATAGGAGGTCAGGTCATACGGGCTGGCCTGCATGTCGAGCAGGCGGATCTCGCCGGCCAGGGCGAAGCAGTCCAGGGCCAGGGCGCCGGGCACGGCGGGACCGAGTTTCTGTGCCCACTTGTGCACATCCATCGCGGCGTGCAGGCAGCCGGGCTGGTCGAGGTCGACCTGGGTGGCGCGGGTCGGCTGGAGGCGGTTGAGACCGACCGCCTCGGGGGTGAAGAAGCGGAACGCGTCGAAGTGGGTGCAGCGGATGCTGTGCTGCTCGACCACCTCGTCGGTGCCGGCCTGGCCGAGGCGCAGCGGGAGCTCGTGCCGATGCTCGGTGTCGCGGTAGACCATCGCCCACTCGTGCAGGCCGAAGCAGCCGGAGAAGACCGGCCGGGACGCCGTCGCGGTGAGCAGGCCGTGGATGTAGCGCACGCTCTCGGCTCGGGCGTGCATGAACGCGTCCTGATCGAGGGTGACGACACCGTCGGGGTAGGACATGTAGAACTTCCAGCCGACGTGCTCGGCCAGGCCGTCGGGCGCCGGGGACAGGCCGGTGCCGACGCCGGGGTGCCAGCGGCGCATCAGCGACGGCCTGGTCCCGTAGTAGTCGTAGAGGAAATCCTCGATGGCGTGTTTCTCACCCGTCGCACGACGGGCGCGGTGGCCCGCGGTCATCTGGTCGGCGCGCTCGGAGTGCGCCCGGGCGAGGGGAATCCAGGTAACCGAGGGCAGCGTGGTGGTGAGTGCCCTCACCTGCTTGATCCCCATCGCACCAATGTATCTAGCCGAAGCGATCAACACGATCACCGTTTGGCGCGAATGAGTTCCGCCACCGAATCTGGCATGAGAGACGTACGTTGATGTGTAGTAGATGTACTACATCCTTGATAGTGTGGTGGACATGTTGGGGGCCTTGGTCGACACGCCGGTGATGGAGGTCAGTGACCTCCGCATGCGTTACGGCGACAAGGAAGTGCTGTCCGGCGTCGACTTCTCGGCGGCGCCGGGCGAGGTGGTCGTCCTCCTCGGGCCGAACGGCGCGGGCAAGACGACCACGATCGAGATCCTGGAGGGCTTCCGGATGCGATCCGGCGGCCACGCCCGGGTGCTGGGCGTCGATCCGGCCGACGGTGACGAGGCCTGGCGGGCGCGGCTCGGCGTGGTCCTCCAGTCGTGGCGAGACCACAGCAAGTGGCGGGTCCGTGAGCTGCTGGAGCACCTCGGCTCCTACTACGAGGCGTATTCCACTCCGGACAAGAAGCGGCCGTGGGCGGTCGGCGAGCTGCTCGACGTCGTCGGCCTGTCGGCGTCGGCCAACACGGTGACCGGCAAGCTCTCCGGCGGCCAGCGTCGCCGGCTCGACGTGGCGATCGGCATCGTGGGGCGGCCCGACCTGCTCTTCCTCGACGAGCCGACGGTCGGGTTCGACCCGGAGGCGCGGCGTGAGTTCCACGATCTGATCCACCGGATGACCGATGTGGACTCCACGACCGTGCTGCTGACCACACACGACCTGGATGAGGCGGAGCGGCTGGCCGACCGCATCCTGGTCCTGGCCACCGGCCGGATCGTGGCGAGCGGCTCGGCCGACGAGCTGTCCCGGCAGGTGGCCGGCGAGTCGGAGATCCGCTGGACGCGGGACGGGCGCCGGTTCGTGCACGCGGCCGCCGACGCCACCGGGTTCGTCCGCGAGCTGTTCCGGGAGCACGGCGAGGCCATCGGTGACCTGGAGGTGCGCCGGGCCAGCCTCGAGGAGACGTATATGAAGCTGGTCCGGGAAGCGGAGGGGTCATGAGGCGGCGGCTGCTGAGGGCGGGTCTGCGGCGCGGCGGGATCGAGCTCCGGCAGACGGTGACCAACGGGGCCGACATCATCGGCTATCTGTTCCCGGTGGTGATCCTGCTTGTGGTGCTGTGGCTGATCGGTGACGCCGAGGTGCCCGGCTCGCAGACGTCGCTCGGCTCCTACAGCCTGGTCAGCTCGATGGCCATGCTGCTGGTGATCGGCGGGGTGGCGTCCACCGCGCAGTACCTCACGATGGACCGGGAGGACGGCACCCTGCTGCGGGCCAAGGCCACACCGAACGGGATGGCCGGCTACCTGATCGGCAAGATCGTCCTGGTCTCCGGGGTGATGGTGATCAGCTGCCTCGCGGCGCTGATCCCGGGCGCGTTCCTGGTCGAGGGGCTGCGGTTCGACGGCGGCACGATGGTGATCCTGCTCTGGCTCGTACCGCTGGCTCTCCTTGCTCTTCTGCCTGTCGGCGCCGTTCTCGGCGCTCTTTTCGAGACCATCCGCGGTGCTGCCATGTTGATGCTTCCGGTGACCGCCCTGACCGGGGTGTCCGGCATCTTCTATCCGCTGTCGGTGCTGCCCGGCTGGGTGCAGGGTGTCGCGCAGGTCTTCCCGATGTACTGGCTAGGGTTGGGCCTGCGTTCGGCGTTCCTGCCCGGTGAGCCGGGTCAGCCGTGGCAGACCGCCGGTGTGCTGGCGGCCTGGGCCGTGGTGGGGCTCGTGCTGGCGCCGGGCATCCTTCGGCGGATGGCGCGTCGGGAGTCCGGCTCGCTGGTGGCGGCCCGCCGTGAGCGGGCGCTGACCCGAACCATGTGAGGGAGCCATGGCCACCGAGGTCACCTACAACCGGATCGCGATGCTGCGCGCCGAGCGCGGCATCTCGCGGCGGCAGCTCGCCGACGCCCTCGGGGTCCACTACCAGACCGTGGGCTACCTGGAGCGCGGCGAGTTCAGCCCGAGCCTGCACCTGGCGCTGCGGATCTGCGGTTACTTCGAGGTGCCGATCGAGGTGGTGTTCTCACTGGAGCCGTTCCCGCGGCTCGGGGCGGAGTCCAGGTCGGCGTAGATTTTGAGGCGCCAGCACCGCTAGAGATGGGATTACCCCGTGCGCTTCGCCCGTTTTGTCCACCCTGGTGGAGTGTCCTTCGGCGTCGTCGAAGGCGACAGCTCCTCGGGACTGACGGTCGCCGAGATCGACAGCATCCCCTTCAACGAGGTGCGCTTCACCGGCCAGCGGTGGGCGCTGGCCGACATCCGGCTGCTCGCCCCGATCTTCTCCAGCAAGGTGATCGGGATCGGCCGCAACTACGCCGACCACGCCGCTGAGATGGGCAACGAGGTGCCCAAGGAGCCGCTGATCTTCATCAAGCCCTCGACCTCGGTGATCGGGCCGAACGACGCGATCCGCATCCCGAGCGTCACCGAGCACGTCGAGGAGGAGGCCGAGCTCGCCGTCGTGATCGGCGCGAGCGGCGCCCGCCGCGTCGACCGGGCCGGCGCCGAGAAGGCGATCTTCGGCTACACCTGCGGCAACGACGTGACCGCCCGCGACCTCCAGCGGAAGGACCCGCAGTGGACGCGGGCCAAGGGCTTCGACTCGTTCTGCCCGATCGGCCCGTGGATCGTCACCGGCCTGGACGTCAGCGACATCGAGGTGCGCTGCGAGGTCGGCCGCGACCCGGAGAACCTCGAGGTGCGCCAGATCGGCCGGACCAAGGACATGGTCTTCGACATCCCGAGCCTGATCTCCTACGTGTCGCACGTCATGACGCTGCTGCCCGGCGACATCATCCTGACCGGCACGCCGGCCGGGGTCAGCCGGATCACCCCCGGCGACACCGTGTCGGTGAGCATCCAGGGCATCGGCGAGCTGCGTAACCCGGTCGTCTCACTCGACTGACCGCTCGATCCCGCTTTTCGCTATGCCCTCCAGGATCAGGGCCAGGCCGTACTCGAACGCGGTCTGGCCCTCGTCGTCGAATCCGCCGGCGTTCCACAGGGCCGTCATCGCCGGGTGCGCCTCGACGTCGAACCAGTTCTCCCAGAAGTCCCCGCGCTCGTGCCACCACGACTCGGTGGACTGGCCGCTGGACCGGCTCAGCCGCGCGTCCTCACCCGCCTCCCGGGCGAAGGCGTAGACGTACGCGGTCACCGCCAGCGCCGCCCGGTTGATCGCCGCGGTCGGCACGCCGGCCAGCGACATCGTGGCGATCAGGAACTCCCGCTCGGCCATCGTCCCCGGCCCGAGCGGCGGCCGGACCAGCGACACCTCGGTCAGCCAGGGGTGCGCCAGATACATCCCCCGGGTGCGCGCGGCGAACAGCGCGACCCGCTCCCGCCAGCTCTCCCCGGCCGCGGTCAGCTGCCGGGCCAGCAGCACGTCGTCGACCATCAACGCGACCAGATCGGCCCGGGACGGCACGTAGGTGTAGAGCGTCATCGTCGCCACCCCGAGATCCGCCGCGACCCGGGCCATCGAGGCCGCTTCCAGGCCGTTCGCGTCGGCGATCCGGATCGCGGCGGCCACCACGGCGTCCACGGTGAGCCGGGGCGGGCGGCCCACGGCCTTCTTCGCCGGCTGGGTTCTGCGCCAGAGCAGTGGGTAGTTCTCCATGATTCCGTATACCCTACGGGAAAGACTTTCCGTAGGGAGTACGAGAATGCGAATCCTGGTGACCGGCGCCACCGCCAACATCGGCCGCATGGTCGTCGACGAGCTGCTGGAACTCGGTGCGACCGACGTGCGGGCCTTCACCGTCGACCCGGCCAAGGCCGCGCTGCCGCCCGGCGTCGAGGTGGTGACCGGCTTCTTCAACCGGCCGGACCGGGTCGCCGCCGCGCTCGACGGCGTCGACCGGATGTATCTCGCGCCACACATCCCCACCGTCGACGGCGTGTGCCGCGCCGCCGCCGAGGCCGGCGTGCGCCACATCGTCGACCTGGCCGGCGTGAAAGGCCTGCACTGGCAGGCGATCGAGGACGCGGTCGAGGCGTGCGGTGTTCCGTACACCCACCTGGAGCCCGGCGAGTTCATGGCCAACACCACCGGCTGGGCGCCACAGATCAAGGCCGGCGACGAGATCCGCGACGCGTGGGGTGACGCCGCCAACGCCCCGATCGCCCAGGAGGACATCGCCGCGATCGCCGCCCGCGTACTCCTCTCCGACGACCACCTCGGCCACTCCTACGAACTGACCGGGCCGGAAACGATCAGCCGGCGGCAGCAACTCGCCACGATCGGCGCCGAACTCGGCCGCGAACTCACCTTCGTCGAACTGACCGGAGACGAGGCGACCGCCCACTACCGGTCGATGATGGGCGAGTTCGGCGACTGGTACCTGGACGGCCTCGCGCAACTCGCCGAACACCCGCAGCCCGCCCTGCCGACCGCTGCGGCCCTGCTCAACAGGCCTGCGATGAGCTACGCCGAGTGGGTGCGGCGTCACGCGGATCTATTTAGGTAACCCGATTTGGCGGCCCGGTAGGCCTCAGGTAAAGTTCTCCACGGCGCGGCAAGCCGGGCCAAATGGGGTATGGGGTAATTGGCAGCCCGGCTGATTCTGGTTCAGCTAGTCTAGGTTCGAGTCCTGGTACCCCAGCGCAGCTCTCTCCCTGGAGAGGGTCGTGCTGGAAGAAGCAGCATGTTCTGGTCCCGTCGTCTAGCGGCCTAGGACGCCGCCCTCTCAAGGCGGTAGCGAGGGTTCGAATCCCTTCGGGACTACATCGAGAACGGCCCGCATCAATCGATGCGGGCCTGTTTCTTTTATTCGGTACGCCCCACCCCTCCCCAGCCGCAATCCACGCGGTCCCGTGGCGGCCGCGCGACGCAGGCGGCGCTCCCGGCCGAACCGCGCCCGCCGGGCTGATCCGCCCGTCCCGCCACCAAGAGCGGC
Organism: Actinoplanes sp. NPDC026670; assembly: GCF_040638175.1. Taxonomy (NCBI): domain Bacteria; kingdom Bacillati; phylum Actinomycetota; class Actinomycetes; order Micromonosporales; family Micromonosporaceae; genus Actinoplanes; species Actinoplanes sp. NPDC026670. The sequence goes on along the minus strand of NZ_JBEZXU010000100.1, from coordinate 27,842 downwards.
AACTACGTCCTGTCCAGCCGGCGGGTCGTGACTGTTGTGTTTGAGGGCTTTGAGACGGCGGTGGGAGCCGGCTGGAACAGTATCGGCAGCGATGTCTGGCGCTGGAGGCCGGGCACACCCGCGGTCAGCCGTCGTTCAGCGTCCTTTCGGGCGGTGGTTAGCCGTTGTGAGCGACGGCCGGCGGGGTGTGCAGTGGTGCTGGTCACCCCGGCTGAGGTGGGTGGATATCCGATTTCGGCTGCGGGCGGAGTGCTGATAGAGTTCAGTCCGCCGCCGCACGTGGGCGGCAAACGGAAAGTTCTGGTCCCGTCGTCTAGCGGCCTAGGACGCCGCCCTCTCAAGGCGGTAGCGAGGGTTCGAATCCCTTCGGGACTACTAGAAAAGATCGGCCCGCACCGGCGATGGTGCGGGCCGATCTGCGCTTGCGGGACTGCCCGGTGATGGTGCTGGGTGAGCGGGGCGGGTTCTGCTGGGCGGAGATTTTGCGGGCCGGGGTGGGCGGGGCGGCGATACTTCGGCGATGAGTGAGATCACGGTTCGACGGGTCGACTTCGGATGGTTCGTCCGGCCGGCTGAAGAGACCGGGACCGGCGCCGCCCGGGTGGAGCCGACCCTCGGGTATCTGATCGACCATCCGGCCGGGCAGCTTCTGGTCGACACCGGCATGGGCGCCCACCCGGATGTGGACCGGCATTACCAGCCGAGGCGGGTTCCGCTCGGCGAGGCGCTCGCCGCCGCTGGTTCCAAGATCGATGACATTCGGTACGTGGTGAACTGTCACCTCCACTTCGACCACTGTGGAGGAAATCCAAGCCTGGCCGGCCGCCCCGTCTTCACCCAGCGCACCGAGTTGGCGCTGGCCCGGACCACCGAGTGGCACACCCTGCCGGAACTGGTCGATCACGCCGGTGCGCGGTATGAGGAACTGGACGGCGAGGCGGAGATCCTGCCGGGCGTGCGGATCCTGCCCACCCCGGGCCACACCGACGGCCACCAGTCGGTGGTGGTGACGACCGCCGACGGCACGGTGATCGTGGCCGGTCAGAGTCACGACAACACCACCGCGTTCACCTATGACGCGCTCGCCCACCGGACCGGGATCGGCGCCCCACCGTCCTGGGTGGGGACTCTGCTGGCACTCGACCCGCGCCGGATCGTCTTCGCCCACGACAACGCCGTCTGGACGCCGTGAAAGGACTCGCACCGGAGTCCGGACACCGCTAAGGGGCCTGTGAAGGGCTCGCACCGCTGGTCGGAGCGGTGCGAGCCGCACGGATTCAGACGTCGGTGGGTACGCCGGGAGTGAGCCAGGTCAGGGCGCCGGGCTCGAAGGCGGCCTCGACCCCGGAACGGCCCTCGTGGAAATGCGACCAGCCCTCGTAGTGGACCGGCACGACCGCCCGGGGCCGGATCAACGAGACCAGGCGGGCCGCGTCCCGGCCGGTCATCGTGTAGCGCAGCGGCCCGGTGAGACCGAACTGCACGCTGCCCAGGTGCAGGATCGCGGTGTCCACGGTGAACCGGGACGCCACCTCCCGTACCCCGGAGAAGAGCACCGTGTCGCCGGAGATCCAGACCACCGAGGACGCGCCGGCCGGCCGCAGCGCGAAGCCGATCGCCTCGCCGACGATGGGCCGGCTCAGCGGCGGGCCGTGCCGGGCCGGGGTGGCGGTCACCTCGACGTCGCCGACGGTGGCGGTACGCCACGGCGCGAGGCCGGAGGCGTTGCCGCCGAGCCGCCGGGCGCCGCTGACCGTGGTGAGCACCAGCGGCACCGACGGCAGCAGCGCCCGCCCGGCGATGTCCAGGTTGTCGCCGTGGTGGTCGTGGGTGAGCAGGACCGCGTCGATGCGGCCCAGCGTGTCGGCGGCGACGGCCGGCCCGGCGGTCTTGACCGAGGACGTGCCGAGGCCGAACGAGTACCGCCGGCCCGGCTCGTCGAAGGTCGGATCGGTGAGCAGCCGTACCCCGCCGATCTCGATGAGGGTGGTCGGCCCGCCGATGTGCGTGATCTTCATCGGGCGTGCTGGAGAGCCCACTCGAGGACCTCGTCGGCGATCTGCTCCCAGCCTTTCTGGGCGGGCAGCAGGTGGGCGTACCCCTCGTACTCGCGGATCTCGGTGATCGTGTTCGACTTGTAGTGCTTGTGGTTGGACCGCTGCACCTCGGGCGGCATGATGTGGTCCTCGGAACCGGAGACGAAGAGCAGCGGCGCCCGCTCGTCGTTGTGGTAGTCGACCCAGGTGTCCTGGTGACCGGGCTGGAAGTTGGCGAGCACGCTGCCCCAGAGAATGCCCCCGTTGGCCGGGATCGCGTACCGCTCGTACAGCGCCTTCGACTCTTCCGGGGTGAAGGTGTTGGTGAACGCGTACGTCCACTGCTCCAGCGTCAGCGGCACCGCCTTGTGCCGGTTGGCCGGGCTCTTCAGGACCGGGAAGGTGGACTTGACCTGGGACAGCGGGACGACCCGGACGCCCTCGGTGGGCGCCGAGTTCATGGCGACGCCGGCCGCGCCGAACCCGTGGTCGAGCAGGATCTGGGTGAACGCGCCGCCGGCCGAGTGACCGATGATGATCGGCGCCTCGGGCAGCGCCCGGATCTGCGTCTCGATGTGTTCGATGATCTGCGGCACGGTGACGTCGACGATCGGGGACGGGTCGGCGTTGAGGGATTCCACCTCGACCTCGAAGCCGGGGTAGGCGGGCGCGATCACCTGATGACCCTTGGCCTCGTAGTGGGCGATCCAGTTCTCCCAGCTGCGCGGAGTGACCCAGAATCCATGCACAAGAACGATCGGTCTCATGAACCGATCCTCGTGGGAGCGAGACCACTGTTGAATCACGTGCGGCACGTAGTCACCCGTGCACGCACCGACGAAATCCGGCCTAGTCGGGCAACACGTCGCGCAGCTGCCGCCGCGAGCTGACGCCGAGTTTCCGGAACACCTTCCGCAGGTGGTAGTCGACGGTGTTCGCGCTGAGGAACAGTTGTGCCGCGATCTCCGCGTTGGTCTCCCCGGTGCGGGCGAGGATGGCGACGGCAGCCTCCTGCGGGGTGAGGATGGTCTGGCCGGCGTCGGGCGTAGGGCTCTGGACATGTTCCCCGAGTGCGGCGAGTTCCTGTCCCGCGCGTAAGGCGAACGCGTTCGCGCGAACCTCCTCGAACATCTCCAGAGCGGTCGTGAGCTGATCGCGGGCGTCGCGCCGGCGCCGCCGCCGGCGCAGCCACTCGCCGTAGATGAGCCGGGCCCGCGCCAGGTCCCCGTAGGACACCGTGTTGTCGAACCGGTCGATCGCCGCCAGGTAGTACGCCTCCGCCTCACCAGGCTCGGACAGCAGCGCCCGTGACCGGTCCAGCAGCCCCAGCGCCCGGGGCGTGTCGCTGGCCCGGGCCGCGAGGTCGAGGTCGGCGAAGGCCAGTTCCGCGGTGGCCCGGTCGCCGGAGCGGACCGACGCCTCCACCAGTTCCGGCAGCGCCCACGCATAGCGCAGCGGCCGGCCGAGGTCGACGATGCCCAGCAGCCCGTCGCGGGCGGCCGCGTAGTCGCCGACGGCGTTGTCGAGCATGGCCAGGCTGAGCCGGGTGACCGCGTGCATGCCACCCATGTGCAGCATCTCGAAGACCCCGAGCGCGTGCGGCAGGGTCTCCCGGAGCCCGGCCGGGGCCCGCCAGGCCACCAGCTCCGGATGGCGCCACACCTGTTCCTGTTCGGCGGTGATGCCGATCGCCAGGCGGACCCGTTGCCCGGCCGCGTCGTGCCGGTCGGCGTCGTTGAGCCGGCCGAGGACCGCGCCGGTCATCGCGCCGATGAAGTGGACGATGTCCAGGGCGTGCAGGGCGCCGGTACGCCGTGCGGCCGCCTCCGCCCGGTCGATGAGGATCTGTTTGGTGGCGTCGTCCCAGACCATGTTGCAGAAGTTGATGCCCAGGATGAACCGGGTGAGCAGCACCTCGTCCGGCAGGCCGGGGTCGGCGATCGCGGCGATCGCCCGGCGCAGCGGCGGCACACCGCCCGCGAAGCCGTTCGTGATGAACGCGGAGTAGCCGGCCAGCAGGAGCCCGTCGAGGTCGGCCGGGTCGTCCCCGGCGAGCGGCGCGGCAGCGGCGGCGATCTCGGCCTCGGTGGTGCTGCCCAGGTGCTCGGCGGTGGTCACGTGCTGGATGGCCTGGATGACGGCGAGCCGGGCGTTGGCGCGGTCGTCGCCGAACGCCTCGGCGGCGGACAGGCACATGGCGGCGGCGTCCCGCAGGCCGTGCGGCACCCCGGCGTTGACCGCGGCGACGGCCCGGGTCATCAGCACGGTGCCCGGGTCGGGACCGGTCAGCAGGTCTTCGGCCAGGGTGTCCAGCAGCAGCAGCGCGCGGCCCGGGGCGCCGGCGGCCATCGCCGCCCCGGCCGCCTGGACCTGCCGGGTCGCCCGGACCGCCGGGTCGGGTGTCAGCTCGACCGCACGGGTCAGGAAGCCGGCGCGGGCGGTGTGGCCGCCGCGGGCGCCGGCGCGGTCGGCGCTGCGTTCGAGTTCGGCGGCGACCGACTCGTCGGGGGCGACGGTAGCGGCGGCCAGGTGCCAGGCCCGCCGGTCCGAGTCGGCCGGGCCGGTGGTGGCCTCGGCGAGGGCGGCGTGCACGGCCCGGCGCTGGACCGGGTCGGCGTCTCCGTAGATCGCGGACCGGACCAGCGGATGCCGGAACTCCACCGGCGGGGCGCCGGTGACCAGCCGGTCGGACTCGGCGGGCGCCGCCTGTTCCGGCCCGGTGCCGAGGATCCGGGCCGCGTCCAGGAGGTGTTCGGTCCGGCCGCCGGTCCCCGCGGCGGCGAGCACCAGCCAGTCGCGGGTCACCGCCGGATAGCCGCGGACCCGGGACGAGTAGTGGTGTTCCAGCCGGCTGCCGATCGGCACCGGGTCGGGCAGCGGGGAGGCGCCGCGCAACTGGTCGGCGGTGAGCTCGTGCCCGAGGTCGGTGAGGGCGAGCGGGTTGCCGCCGGTGCTGTCGGCGATCTGCTCGGCCAGGCTCAGGTCGAGGTCACCGGAGACGACGTCGGAGAGCAGCGCGATCGCGGCGGCCCGGCCGAGACCGGTCAGCTCCAGCACGTCCACACCGGCGAGGAGCCCGGCGTCATCCGGGAGAGCGCGCTGGCCGAAGAGCAGGACGACACCTTCGGCGTGCAGGCGGCGGGCGACGAAGGCCAGGGCGCCCGCCGACTCCCGGTCGAGCCACTGCACGTCGTCGACGACGCAGAGCCGGGGTTGCGCCGCCAGCAGGGTCAGCGCGGCCAGGCTGACCAGGTAGAGGTCGGGTGGTGGGCCGTCGGTGAGCCCGCAGGCGACCTCGAGGGCCGCGCGCTGGGTGGCCGGCAGCAGGGCCCGCTCGGCCAGCAGGGGAAGGATCAGGCGGTGCAGCCCGGCATAGGGGAATCCGGATTCGGCCTCGACGCCACTGATCGCCAGGGAACCTCCGGGCGCGAAGGAAGCGCCACTGGTCGCGGGGGAGCCTCCGCCCGCGAAGGGAGCCGTGCTCCGCGCGTACCGCAGCAAAGCGGTCTTGCCGACGCCTGCCTCGCCGCGCAGCACCAACGCCGCGCTGCGCCCGCCTCGCGCCTCCCGGAGGAGATCGTCGAGCCGGGCGCATTCGCTGTCGCGTCCGAAGAGCCGATCACTCTGCCCGAAGAGCCGCACCCGCGAACCCTATCGGACAGTCATCGATGAGTTACAGCCCGGAGAGGCGCTGGCCGGCGCGGACGACGGCCATCGCGTGCCGCTCGCCGGGGCGGCGGCCGAGGCGCTCGATCGGACCGCTTATCGAAATCGACGCGATGACCCGCCCGGTCCGGTCGCGGATCGGCGCGGAGACGCTGGCCACACCGGGCTCGCGCTCGGCGACGCTCTGCGCCCAGCCGCGGCGGCGGACCTCGGCGAGGGTGCGGCCGGTGAACTTGCAGCGCGGCAGGAGCGGCATCACGGCCTCGGGGGGCTCCCACGCGAGCAGGATCTGCGCGGCCGAGCCGGCGACCATCGGCAGCACCGAACCGACCGGCACGGTGTCACGAAGACCACTCGCGCGCTCGGCGGCGGCGACGCAGATCCGTTCATCGGCACGGCGCAGATAAAGCTGAGCGCTCTCGCCCGTGGCGTCCCGAAGTGCGGACAGCAGGGGCTCGGCGGCGGTCAGCAGAACGTCCGGCGCGGCGTTGGCCAACTCGCCCAATCGTGGGCCGGGACGCCATCTTCCTTGAGTGTCACGCACCAGCATCCGATGGATCTCCAGGGCCTGGGCCAGGCGATGTGCGGTCGCCCGCGGCAGCTTGGTGCGGTCGACCAACTCGGCAAGGCTGGCGCCGTCGACACATGCGGCGAGGATGACAACCGCCTTGTCGAGAACGCCTACACCGCTCATACTGTGTCCCACAAGCCGAAACATACATTCCAGAATTTAGGATGTCCAGATGGTGGGAGTCACTCCCCAGAGCGGGAAACCCAGGACCCTGGCCGAGAAGGTCTGGGATGACCACGTGGTGCGCACGGCCGAGGGTGAGCCCGACCTGCTCTTCATCGACCTGCATCTCCTGCACGAGGTCACCAGCCCGCAGGCGTTCGACGGTCTCCGGATGGCCGGCCGGCCGGTCCGCCGCACCGACCTCACGCTCGCGACGGAGGACCACAACACGCCGACCGGCTACGCCGACCCGGCGTTCAACACCAAGCGCGGCGAGCTGTTCACCATCGCCGACACCACCTCGCGGACGCAGATCGAGACCCTGCGCAAGAACTGCGCCGAGTTCGGTGTGGAGATCCGCCCGCTGGGTGACGTCAACCAGGGCATCGTGCACGTGATCGGCCCGCAGCTCGGTCTCACCCAGCCCGGCATGACGATCGTCTGCGGCGACTCGCACACCGCGACCCACGGCGCGTTCGGCGCGCTGGCCTTCGGCATCGGCACCAGCGAGGTCGAGCACGTGCTCGCCACCCAGACGCTGCCGCAGTCCAAGCCGAAGACGATGGCCGTCACGGTCGTCGGCGAGCTCGGCCCCGGGGTGAGTGCCAAGGACCTGATCCTCGCCCTGATCACGCAGACCGGCACCGGCGGCGGCAACGGCCACATCGTGGAGTACCGCGGCGAGGCCATCCGCAAGCTCTCCATGGAGGGCCGGATGACCATCTGCAACATGTCGATCGAGTGGGGCGCCAAGGCCGGCATGATCGCGCCGGACGAGACCACCTTCGACTACCTGAAGGGCCGCACCCACGCCCCGCAGGGCGAGCAGTGGGACGCCGCGGTCGCTTACTGGCAGACCCTCGCCACCGATGAGGGCGCCGAGTACGACACCGAGATCATCCTGGACGCCGCGTCGATCAGCCCGTTCATCACCTGGGGCACCAACCCGGGCCAGGGCGCCGCGCTGAACAGTGTCGTGCCGGCCCCCGAGGACTTCCTCGACGAGGTCGAGCGCGGCGCCGCCGAGCGCGCCCTGGCGTACATGGACCTCACCCCCGGCACCCCGTTCCGCGAGGTTCCGGTCGACGTGGTCTTTGTCGGCTCCTGCACCAACGGCCGCCTGGAGGACCTGCGGGCCGCCGCCGACGTGATCCGGGGCCGCCGGGTCGCCGACGGTGTCCGGATGATGATCGTCCCCGGCTCGTACCTCGTGCGCGAGCAGGCCGAGGCCGAGGGCCTGGACAAGGTGTTCACCGAGGCCGGCGCCGAGTGGCGGTTCGCCGGCTGCTCGATGTGCCTGGGCATGAACCCGGACACGCTCAGCCCCGGCCAGCGTGCCGCCTCCACCTCCAACCGCAACTTCGAGGGCCGGCAGGGCAAGGGTGGCCGTACCCACCTGGTCTCGCCGCAGGTCGCCGCCGCCACCGCCGTGGTCGGCAAGCTGGCCGCCCCCGCCGACCTCTGATCACGGGAGCTGATCATGGACAAGTTCGTCACCCACAGCGGCAAGGTCATGCCGCTGCGCCGTTCCGACGTGGACACGGACCAGATCATCCCGGCGGTCTACCTGAAGCGGGTCACCCGGACCGGTTTCGAGGACGGCCTCTTCAACGCCTGGCGTGAGGACCCGGACTTCGTGCTGAACCGGCCGCAGCACGCGGGCGCCACCATCCTCGTCGCCGGGCCCAACTTCGGCACCGGCTCGTCCCGGCAGCACGCCGTGTGGGCGCTGCGCGACTGGGGCTTCAAGGCGGTCATCGCGTCCCGCTTCGGCGACATCTTCCGCGGCAACTCCCTCAAGGAGGGCCTGCTGCCGATCCAGCTGGACCAGAAGATCGTCGAGAGCCTCTGGGACCTGGCCGAGTCGGAGCCGGAGAAGGAGATCACCGTCGACCTGGAGGGCCGCGTGGTCCGGGTCGACGATGCCGCCTACGGTTTCCCCATTGACGACTTCAGCCGCTGGCGTCTCATGGAGGGCCTCGACGACATCGGACTGACACTGCGCCACGAGGAAGCGATTACCGCGTACGAGAACGGTCGCCCCGCTTTCAAGCCGGTCGTCGTCCTTTAGGCCGGACACCGTTTTCGCCCCGGCCGGGTCACCCGGCCGGGGCGAATTCGTTGGGACACAACGGTTTTTTCCCCTGAATGTTTCTGTAACCAGGTCACAGGGCATACCGTGCGCGCAGAATGGCCCGTGACGGGCCAGTTCTCACGTCCGGGAGGAAACCGTGAACAAGGCCGAGCTCATCGAGGCGCTCGCAGTCAAGCTGGGCGACAAGAAGACCGCGACCCTGGCGCTCGACGCGTTCATCAGTGAAGTGCAGAACGCTGTCGCAAAGGGCGACCGAGTCGCACTCACCGGATTCGGTTCCTGGGAGAAGCGGGTCCGTAATCCGCGGGTCGCGCGTAATCCGCGAACCGGCGAACCGGTCAAGGTGAAGAAGACGTCGGTGCCGGTGTTCAAGGTCGGCAACACTTTCCGCGAGCTGGTCGCCAGCGGAAAGCCGGCCAAGGTGGCAGCCGTGAAGAAGACCACGGCGGCCAAGGCGGCTCCGGCCACCAAGACGGCGGCCACCAAGGCGGCGGCGACGAAGGCGACGGCGACCAAGGCCGCCGCCGCGGCGAAGAAGACCACCGCCACCAAGGCGACGGCCACCAAGACCACGGCCGCCGCCAAGAAGACCACGGCCACCAAGACCACGGCCACCAAGGCCGCGCCGGCGAAGACGACGGCGACGGCGGCGGCGAAGAAGACGGTGGCGAAGAAGACGACGACGGCCGCGAAGAAGACGGCCCCGGCGACGAAGGCCACCAAGACGGTCAAGGCGGCTCCGGCCGCCAAGAAGACCGCCCGCAAGACGGCATCACCGGCGGCTGCGCCGGCACGCGCGGCGTCACCTCGCCGCAGTCGCTGACCCGCTGCAACCGAAGGCGTCCACCGTACGGTGGACGCCTTTTCGGTGTTCCAGCGCGGCCCGGCCCGGCCGTCCTACCGTCCGCATCATGCAGCTCCGCATCATGCAGCGAGGATCGAGGCCACGGGGCCTGATCGGCCGGGCCGGCATCGCGGCGGTGCTGTTCGCGGCCGCGATCCTGCCCGGATGGACACTCGGCGACCTGGCCGAGAGCGGCACCGGCCGGCCGGTGCTGGACTGGGTGATCACCTGCGGCTGGTCGGGACTGGCGGTGGCGGTGGGTGCGCCGTACGGCTCGTACCGGCGGATGGACGGCCTGGCCGGGGCGGTGCCCCTCTACGGCTGGTACCTCGCCGGCGTTCTCAGCTGGCGGCTGGCGCTGCTGCCCTATCGCGACTGGGAACCGCGCCGGGACGAGCTGTGGCAGGCGCGCTGGCTCACCGGTGACCTGATCGGTCATTGGCGGGCCGATGCGCCCGCGCACCGTACCGTCACAGCCGCGAAGCGCCCAGCAACCTCTCGCCGGACCAGGTCAGCAGCCACCCGTCGCCCTTCGGCGTCCTGAACGGCCGGTGATCCGTCTCGCCGTGCAGCGCTGCCAGCAGATGCGGCATCAGCTTGCCCTGGCTGCACACCACGACCCGCTCGGACCCGCGCAACTCGGCCAGCCGCGTCGTGGCGGCCGCCACCCGGGCCGGCACACCGTCCGGCCGGGACGGCTCGGCGAACGCCCCGTCCTGGACGATCGGCCGGTCACCCAGCGCCGCGGCCAGCGGCTCCAGGGTCTGCGTGCACCGCAGCGGCGTCGCCGCCACCAGCCGGCGCGGACGCAGGGCGGTCAGCAGGGCGGCGATCCGGTCGGCCTGCTTCGCGCCGTCCGCATCGATCGGCCGCAACTCGTCCCGGCCGGACCATTTCTTCCGCTCCCCGGCCCGGGCGTGCCGGACCATCGCGATCACCGCGGTCACCGGCGGCAGAGCGGCGACTCCGGCGAGGACGGTCCGCTCATCGGGGTACGTGCACCGAGCGGCCGCCGCATCCGGAGGCAGCCACACCAGCTCGTCCACCTCGTCGGTGTCCCGCACCGGCCCGTCCGCGCCGGCCGCCATCAGCCAGTACGCGACGTTCTTGGGCCGCCCGTCGGACAGCAGGTAGTCGACGTCCGGCAGCCGCAGCCAGGGGATCGCGTCGACCCCCGTCTCCTCGGCGACCTCACGCAGCGCACCGGCCAGCGGATGCTCCCCGCCGTGCAGCTTGCCCTTGGGCAGGCTCCAGTCGTCGTAGCGCGGGCGGTGCACCAGGCACACCTCGACCCGGTCGCCGGACCGGCGGCAGAGGACCCCGCCGGCCGCGCGTTCCACTTCCGTCATCTGCTCGTTTCTCAGGTGTTCTTCTTGCCGATGATCCGCCGGAGCATGGCCGCCTGCAGATGCACCTGGGGGCGGCCCGGGGTGCCCTGGTTGCGATGCCAGAGGCCGTCGGCGTCCAGGTCCCATCCCTCGGTGGTCTCCGCCATCGACAGTTCCAAAACATGCCGCAGCTCCTCGCGGGCCGACGGCAGCGTCACCTTGACCAGCGCCTCGACCCGGCGGTCCAGGTTGCGGTGCATCAGGTCGGCGGAGCCCATCCAGTACTCGGCGTCGGCGCCGGGACCGAACCGGAACACCCGCGAGTGCTCCAGGAAACGGCCGACGATCGAGCGGACCCGGATGTTCTCCGACAGGCCCGGCACGCCCGGCCGCAGCGCGCACATTCCCCGGATGATCAGGTCCACCTTGACCCCGTCCTGCGAGGCCCGGTACAGCGAGTCGATGGTCTTCTCGTCGACCAGTGAGTTCACCTTGAACTGGACCAGCGCCTCGCCGCCCTCCCGGGCGATCCGGGCCTGCTCGTCGACCCGCTCCAGCAGGCCCTTGCGCACCCCGTGCGGGGCCACCAGCAGCCGCCGGTAGGTGGTCTGCCGGCTGTACCCGGTGAGCACGTTGAACAGGTCGGTGACGTCGGCGCCCACTTCCGGGTCGGCGGTCAGCATGCCGAAGTCCTCGTACAGCCGGGCGGTCTTCGGGTGGTAGTTGCCGGTGCCGATGTGGCAGTACCGGCGGATCTGGTTGCCCTCCTGCCGTACCACCAGAGAGGTCTTGCAGTGGGTCTTGAGGCCGACCAGGCCGTAGACGACGTGGCAGCCGGCCCGCTCCAGAGTCCGGGCCCAGGCGATGTTGGCCACCTCGTCGAACCGGGCCTTCACCTCGACCAGCACCACCACCTGCTTGCCGGCGGCCGCCGCGTCGACCAGCGCGTCCACGATCGGCGAGTCGCCCGAGGTGCGGTAGAGGGTCTGCTTGATGGCCAGCACGCCCGGGTCAGCCGCGGCCTGCTCGATGAACCGCTGCACGCTCGTGGAGAACGAGTGGTACGGGTGGTGGACCAGGATGTCCGACTCGCGCAGCCGGTTGAACACACTGCGCGGCACCTCGCCGTCGGCCAGGTGCGGGTGCGTCGCCGGGACGAACGGCCGGTCCTTCAGGTCGTCGCGGTCGCACTCGCCGAACACCTGCCACAGCGCCGACAGGTCGAGCAGCCCGGGCACCCGCAGCACGTCCTGACTGTCCATGTCGAGCTCACGGACCAGCAGGTCGAGCACGTGGTCGCTGATCGACGCGGCCACCTCCAGGCGCACCGGCGGACCGAACCGGCGCTGCGCCAGCTCCCGTTCCAGGGCCTGCAGCAGGTCCTCGTCGCGGTCCTCGTCGACCTCCAGCTCGGCGTTGCGGGTCACCCGGAACAGGTGCCACTCCAGGATCTGCATGCCCGGGAACAGCTGGTTCAGGTGGACCGCGATCAGCTCCTCGACGGGCAGGAACCGGATGCCGCGGTGGTCGTTCTGCACGGTCACGAACCGCGGCACATTGTTCGGCACCTTGACCCGCGCGAACAGCTCCGGCGAGTCACCGTCCGGATAACGAAGGGCAACGGCGAGATTCAAGGACCGGCTGCTGATGTACGGAAAAGGGTGCGCCGGATCGACCGCGAGCGGCGTCAGCACCGGGAAGACCTGCTCGCGGAAGAAGGTCCGCAACCGGCCCTGCTCGGCGGCGTCCAGCTCCTTCCACGACACCAGCTCGATGCTCTCCGCCGCCAGTTTCGGCCGCACCTCCTCGGAGAAGCAGGCCGCGTGCCGGGTCACCAGGTCGGTGGTCCGCTCGGTGATCATCTCGATCTGGTGGCGCAGCGGGGACCGGTCACCACCGCGCATCGGCAGGCCGGCGCTCAGCCGCCGCTTCAGCCCGGCCACCCGCACCATGTAGAACTCGTCCAGGTTGCTCGCGAAGATCGCCAGGAACTTGGCCCGTTCCAGCAGGGGCGTCCCCGGGTCCTCGGCGAGGGCCAGCACCCGGGCGTTGAAGTCCAGCCAGGACAGCTCCCGGTTCAGGAAACGGTCCTCGGGCAGTTCATACCCCGGCTCGTCCTCGTCCTCGTCGCTGTCGTCGTCAACACTCAGATCGGCGACCATCTCGCTCGTCGCCAGCTCGGTGACCTCGCGCTCGGTGAGAACAGGTTCGGTGCGAACGGGCTCCGGATCCGGTTCGACGGCCGCCTCCGCAGGGTCGGGGGCCTCGATCAGCTGCGTCTCTGCCGACTCGGGGCGGGGCAGAAAGCGGCCGTTGGGGCCACGCCGGCGGGTCTCAGGAATCCGGGGCGGGGTCGTCATGCTTACATCATTGCCGTTTCCGGAGAAACGTGAAACGAACTACCGGATGATCACATCAAGCTACTCCGGGAATTAACACACGCCAAACCACACCAGTCGCGTCCGGCTCCACCGTCACACGCTGGCCGAGCCGAAGAAGGCGCAGGCCGGAGCGCTGGAACGCCTCCGCGCCGAAGGACAGCGGAGTGCCGTCGTCGAGCAGCAACGTGCCACTGCGGGTCTCTGTGTCGAAAGTCGCGATCGTGCCCTGCATGGGACGGAACGCTACCTGCCTACGCGGCCGGCGCACATGCCGTCACGCGACCCAGCTCCCGTAGCAGCCCGCATGTCCGGTCGCCCGCGCCCAGCCGCAGCACCGCGTCCAGGTCGGCCGCCGTGTCGACGTCCTGCCGCAGGCCCGGCCAGTCGCCGCGCAGCAGCGCCGCCCCCGACTCGGCGTGCGCCGCCGCCGACGGCCCGCCGAACCGCGGAAGCAGCGGCCACCGCGCCGGGGCGGCCAGCAGGACCGTCCCGATGCCCGCCGCGTCCGGCACGAACGCCCGGCCGGACACCCGGCTCAGCGCCTCGTCCAGCTGCTCCGGGCGCAGGGCGGGCAGGTCGCCGGCGAGCACCGCCCGATGCGCCGACAACCCGGCCGCCTCGTCCGCGCCGAACCGCATCGCCGCGTTCAGCCCGCCACCCGGATCGGCCACCACCCGGGCGCCCAGTTCCCGGACCGCGGCGCCGACCGCCGGATCGTCGGTGACCACCAGCAGCTCGGCCACCGAGGCGGCGGCCAGCACCGCGGCTGCGGTGTCGCGCACCATGGCGAGCGCCAACTCCGGGTGGCGGTCGGCCGGCACAGCGCCACGCAGCCGTGTCTTCGCCGCTCCGAGCCGCTTGACCGGGATCACCGCCGTCCACATCTGCACCCGACCATCCTGCCTGACCCGTCCGCGCAGTCGTGACTCGCAAGCCGCCGCCGGAAAATCGCCTGGCTCCTCACCGGTTACCAGGCGGCTTGCCGCGGAGCGAAGCGGAGCCAGCGAGTTCAGTGATTCGAAAGACCCCTGCCTGGTCCGGCGGGACGTGAGCGGGCATGATTTCGTCGCAGGTGAACGAGGGGAGGCGGCGTGGACGTCGCCGTTCGAGGGACGGGGGACGCCGTGGCACAGCTCAGGCTCGGCTTCTGGCAGCGTGTCGCGGTGATGCTGGTGATCCCGGTCATGACGGCCCTGACGAGCAAGACGTGGCTGCGGCAGGACCGCGTCCCGGCCACCGGCCCGGTCATCCTCGTGCCCAACCACGTGTCGCACTTCGACCCGCTGGTCGTCGCGCACTACATCTTCCGGTCCGGCCGCTGGCCCCGGTTCCTCGGCAAGTCCAGTGTCTGGAAGGTGCCGATCATCGGGTTCCTGCTCACCAAGACCCGGCAGATCCCGGTCGAGCGGGGCAGTGTGGAAGCGGTGAAGTCGCTGGACACGCTGGTCGACGCACTGAACGAGGGCGGCGCTGTGGTGATCTACCCGGAGGGCACCACCACCCGGCACCCCGACCTGTGGCCGATGCGCGGCAAGACCGGCGCGGCCCGGCTCGCCCTGCTCACCGGCGCGCCCGTCGTGCCGATCGCCAACTGGGGGCCGCAGGCGATCTTCGACCCGCGCACCAACAAGCTGAAACTGCGCCGCTCGCACGTCACCGTCACCACCGGCGAGCCGGTCGACCTGAGCCGGTGGGCCGGCCTGGAACCGACCCGGGCGGTGCTGGACGAGATGACCGAGAAGATCATGCTGGACGTCCGGGACCTGCTCGGCGAGATCCGCGACGGCGAAGCGCCGGCGCTCTACGACAGGCCCGCGCGCCGGGCCACTACCTCGGAGGAATCGCCATGAAGGCGGCCGTCATCGGATCCGGTTCCTGGGGCACGGCGTTCGCCAAGGTGCTCGGTGACGCCGGATCGTCGGTGACCATGTGGGCCCGGCGGGAAGCGGTGGCCACCGAGATCCGGGAGCGGCACGGCAACGAGGGCTCGCTGCCCGGGGTCCGGCTCGCCGAGACCGTCACCGCCACCACCGACCTGGCCGAGGCGGTCGGCTCGGCCGAGGTGATCGCCATCGCGGTGCCGTCGCAGACACTGCGGGGCAACCTCGCCGACTGGGCCGGGCTCTTCCCCGCCGACTCCACCGTGGTCTCCCTGATGAAGGGCATCGAGCTCGGCACCCTCAAGCGGATGAGCGAGGTGATCGTCGAGACCGCCGGAGTCGCCCCGGACCGGGTGGTGGTCGTCTCCGGTCCGAACGTGGCGCCGGAGATCGCCGCCGGGCAGCCCACCACGACCGTGGTGGCGGGCTCCGACGAGGGCCGGGCCAAGCAGGTCCAGCACGCCCTGGCCACGCCGTACTTCCGGCCGTACACCAGCGACGACGTGATCGGCTGCGAACTCGGTGGGGCCTGCAAGAACGTGATCGCGCTGGCGTACGGCATGGCGGTTTCGCTCGGTCTCGGTGACAACACCCGCGCCTCGCTGATCACCCGCGGTCTCGCCGAGACCGCCCGTCTCGGGGTGGCGCTCGGCGCCGACCCGCTGACCTTCGCCGGCCTGGCCGGCCTCGGCGACCTGGTCGCCTCCTGCTCGTCGCCGCTGGCCCGCAACCGCATGTTCGGCGAGCACCTGGGCCGCGGCGAAACCCTGGAACAGGCCCAGATCGCCACCCGGCAGACCGCCGAGGGTGTCAAGAGCTGCCTGTCCATCCGCGACCTGGCCCGGGCGAACAGCGTCGAGATGCCGATCGTCGAGCAGGTGGAGCGCGTGTGCCACGAAGGGGTGGACCCGCGCGTCGCGGTCAAACTGCTGATGACACGGGAGATGAAACCCGAGTGAGCTCCTTCTCCGACGGCACCCGTGCCGTCCACGCCGGCCTCCCCGCACCCGAGGTCGGCGAGCCCTTCCTGCCCGGACCGGTCTTCGCCGCGCCCTACCACCTCGACCCGGTCACCGGGCCGGGGGAGAACGGCTACGCGCGGACCGAGCATCCGACCCGCGAGGCTCTGGAATCGGCCATCAGCGCCCTGGAGGGCGCGCCGACGCTGGTCTTCGCCAGCGGCCAGGCCGCGATAACCGCGCTTCTCCTCGCCGTTCTGCGCACGGGTGACACCGTGGCGATCCCTTCGGACGGCTATTTCACGGTACGGGCGTTCGCCGACGGATTCCTACGCGACCTGGGCGTTCGTGCCGTGCCGGTGCCGACCGCCGGGCCGTACCCCGACTTCACCGGCGTGCGGCTGGTGCTGCTGGAGACACCGGCCAACCCGGGCCTCGACGTGTGCGACATCCGGGCGCTGTCCGAGGCCGCCCACGCCGCCGGGGCGCTGGTGGCCGTGGACAACACGACCGCGACACCGCTCGGGCAGAACCCGCTCGCGCTCGGGGCCGACCTGGTCGTCGCCTCCGGGACCAAGGCGCTCACCGGTCACTCCGACGTGCTCCTCGGCTACGTGTCGGCGACCGACCCCGACCTGCTGACCAGGGTGGAGACGTGGCGCAAGCAGACCGGCGCGGTGCCGGGGGCGTTCGACGCGTGGCTGGCCCATCGTTCGATCGCCACCCTCGACCTGAGGCTGGCCCGGCAGACCGCGAACGCGGCGGCCGTCGCCGAGTTGCTCCTGTCCCGCGACGACGTGACCGGGGTGCGCTGGCCGGGCCTGCCGTCCGACCCGTCCTACCCGATCGCGTCGGTCCAGATGCGGCGCATCCCCGGGGTGGTGTCGTTCGACCTCGGCTCGGCCGAGCGGGTCGCCGAGTTCCTGTCGGCGGCGAAACTGGTGTTCGCGGCCACGTCGTTCGGCGGGGTGCACACCACGGCCGACCGGCGGGCGCAGTGGGGTGACGACACGCCGCCCGGGTTCGTGCGGTTCTCCTGCGGCATCGAGGACACCGCCGACCTGCTCGCCGACATCACCGCGGCGCTCGGCGCGGCATGACCGCCTGGAGCAGCTTCAACGGTGACGAGGTGGCCGCGCTCACGCAGGGTTCGAGCTTCTTCGCCGAACCCGGGGAGCGGGACTGCCCGGCCTGCGGGCAGCGGCGGTTGCGCGCCTACTTCACGGCGCCGGAGAACGCCAAGCGGCCCACCCTGGTCAGCTATGTCTGGTGTGGGGCCTGCGACAAGTTCGTGGGCACCCGCGCGAAGCATCCGGAGGGTCTGATCTTCTCCGACCCGCTGGCTGCCCTGACCACCGCCGAGCGCCGTGACCTGGAACGCAGCCTGACCGGTTTCCTGGCCCACCTGGATTCGCTGTGGGACTCGGGAGCCCTGCCCCAGACGTTCACCGCCTAGCCGGTCTTCTACCCGTGGGTCGCGACGAAATCGTGCAGCCAGTCCGGGGCGATCTCGCCGCCCGGCGCGGTACGGCGCAGCGCCTCACCCGGGCGGATGCCGAGCAGGGCCAGCGTCATCGTGGCCAGCAGCGTCGAACGGCCGTTGTCGGCGGCCGCCTGGGTCACCACGAAACGCCCGGCGCGGACCTCACGGGCGAGGCGGATGGCGAGGGCGACCACCTGGTTCGCCTCCTGCTGCATCTCCTTCGCCGACGACGCCACGTCCGGGAACGGCACCACCTCGATGCCGGCGGTGTCCGTGTCGGGCGCGGCCGACGACACCAGCACATGCACCCCGGCCCGGGCGAGCGCGACCAGCTCCTGCGCTGACCACGGCTCGTCCGCCGGATGGGCCATCGTCGCCAGCTGACCCGGACCCGGGCCGGCGATCACGTGGAGCGCTGGAGCCATGAACGCTTCGTCCTCCTGCCTTGCGAACGGCTGCCTTGCAAACGGCGAATTCGGCCTACGCAGAGTAGGGTCAGCCCCGGCACGCCCGCTAGCTGGAAGGCGCATCGAGAAGTGACGTCCCACCGTAGGACCCGGGTTGCGATCGTTTTCGGCGGCCGCAGCACTGAGCACGCCATTTCCTGCGTCAGCGCGGGCGCGATCCTGGGCGCTCTGGACCCCGATCAGTATGAGGTGATCCCGGTCGGAATCACCCGTGCGGGGCGCTGGGTCCTCGCTTCGGGTGACACGTCACAACTCGCCATCAGCGGCCGGCGGCTGCCCGAGATCACCGACGAGTCGGGCCGCGCGATCGTGCTCTCCACCGACCCGACGTCGACCGACCTGATCGTCCGGGAACCCGCCGACGGAGTGTCCGAGCTGGCCGGTGTGGACGTGGTGTTCCCGGTGCTGCACGGCGCGTACGGCGAGGACGGCACGATCCAGGGCATGCTGGAGATGGCCGGCATCCCGTACGTGGGCGCCAACGTGTTCGCGTCGGCGGCGGCCATGGACAAGGAGTTCACCAAGAAGCTCGCGGCCGTCGAGGGCATCCCGGTCGGGCCGTACGCGGTGTTGCGTGCCGGGGTCTCGCTGTCCGACGCCGACAAGGAGCGGCTGGGCCTGCCGGTCTTCGTGAAGCCGTCGCGGGCCGGTTCGTCGCTGGGCATCACCAAGGTCACCGACTGGGCCGACCTGGAGGACGCCGTCGCGGTGGCCCGCCGGATCGATCCGAAGGTGCTGGTCGAGGCCGCGCTGGTGGGCCGGGAGATCGAGTGCGGGGTGCTCGAGGGTGAGGCCGGCGGCGCGCCCGACGCGTCGGTGCTGTCCGAGATCCACATCGACGACGTCGAGTGGTACGACTTCGAGACGAAGTACCTGGTCGGTGGCCGTTACACGGTCCCCGCCGAGCTGCCGGCCGACCTGACCAGGCGGATCCAGGAGTACTCGGTGCGCACCTTCGTCGCGCTGGACTGTGCCGGCCTGGCCCGGGTCGACTTCTTCGTGACCGAGGCCGGCGAGATCTTCCTCAACGAGATCAACACGATGCCGGGGATGACACCGAACTCGATGTTCCCCCGGATGTGGACGGCTACCGGCCTGGAATACCCGAAGGTCGTGGACCGGCTGATCCGGACGGCGCTGCGCCGCGGCACCGGCCTGCACTGACCGGTTCACTCACCGCCGGGATCACTCGCAGCCGCTCGGCATGGTGCCGGCCGCCTTCGACTTGACCGTCTCGACCAGGGTGTCGGAGAACTCGTTGGCCCACTGGGCCGGATTCTCGTAGTACGACGGCACGGTCACCCGCACCGGGACCTCGCGGTCCATCGTGGTGATCGTGGCCGCGTCGGCGCCGGGCGCCGCATACCAGCACACGTTGTTCATGATCAGCAGCTCGGTGTCCATGGCGACACAGCCGGGCGTGGTGTCCTCCGGCGTGGTGCACATGATCGGCTGCGGCACCCCGCAGGCGACCGTGATCGCCGGCTCGCCGTAGGCCGCGTTCTGCTCGGGGCCGGCGCTCACCGGCCGGCCCTGCAGGTCACGGATCTTCGCCGGCAGCTGGGAGGTCACCGCGAGACAGGCGCGCGCGGTCTGCTCGTCGAGCTGAGGCGCGTCCATCACCACGGCCGCGGACGGAATCGGGTTGGCCGCTTTTTCGGTTTTGTCCGGATCATCCGGCATGATGGTGAAGAACGCGACCACGCCGACCAACAGTGTCACCGGAACGGCCACCGCCGTCGCCCACAGGGCAGCGGCCTTCCTGGCCGGGTCCTTCTCCGGCGCCTTCTTCGGCGCGTCCACATCCACCATAGTCAGAGGTTTACCACGGAGCAGGTGAGCGTCCGCGTGATGCCCGGTACGTACTGGACCTTGCTCACAATCAGCCCACCCAGTTCGTCGACCGTATGGGCTTCGGTCAGCACGACGACGTCGTACGGCCCGGTGACCGCGTCGACCCGCACCACCCCCGGTATCTTCTCGATCGCGGCGGCCACGTCACGGGCCTTACCGACCTCCGTTTGAATGAGGATGTATGCCTGGACCACGATCGACTCCAATCCGCCACTTCGTCGGTGATCCCCGGTCGTGAAACTACCGTACGAAGCGACCCGGCAGCGGGACGCCACCATCGAAGGACTTAGACGTGAGCATCGCAGAGGCCGGTGAATTCGGGCTGATCGGCCGAATCGTTCCCCGGCTCGGCACCGGAGAAACCACCTTGATCGGCCCCGGCGACGACGCCGCCGTGGTCCGGGCACCCGACGGACGGGTGGTCGCCTCCACCGACGTGCTCGTCGAAGGGCGCCATTTCCGCCGCGACTGGTGCGGCGCCGCCGACGTCGGGCACCGGGCCGCCGCCGCCAACCTGGCCGACATCGCCGCCATGGGCGCCGTGCCCACCTCCCTGCTCGTGGCCCTCTGCGTGCCCACCGGGCTCGACGTGACCTGGGCCGAGGGCCTCGCCGACGGCCTCACCGCCGAAGCCGCGCTCACCGGCGCCACGGTCGTCGGCGGCGACACCTCGTCCAGCCCCACCCTCACCATCGCGGTCACCGCACTCGGCGACCTGCGCGGCGCGGCGCCGGTCCGGCGCGACGGCGCCAAACCCGGCGACATCGTCGCTCTCGCTGGGCGGATCGGTCACGCGGCAGCCGGCCTCACCGTTCTCTCCCGAGGATTCCGTACGCCCAAACTGCTCGTGGAGGCGTATCGCCGGCCGGCCGTCCCGTATTCGGCCGGACCCGAAGCCGCACGACTCGGCGCCACCTCGATGATCGACGTGTCGGACGGGCTGCTCCAGGACCTCGGGCACATCTCCACCGCCAGCGGGGTCGCCATCGACGTGCACCGCGAGGCCTTCGACCTGCCCGACCAGATGCGTGACGCGGCCAAGGCGCTCGGCGTCGACCCGTACCAGTGGATCCTGGCCGGAGGCGACGACCACCCGTTGGCGGCGACGTTCCCGCCGGACGCCGCCCTGCCGCCGCAGTGGCGCCCGATCGGGACCGTCCACGACGGCGAGGGCGTGACCGTGGACCGGAAGCCCTGGACCGGAGGCCTGGGCTGGGACCACTTCCGCTAGCCCGTCCCTCGTCGCGGCTGGCTAGTCTTGCTGCGTGCAGGACATCAAGATCATCACCGCCGACTTCGACGACCCGGCGGTGCAGACGCTCGTCGCCGAGAACCTCCGCGACCTGTCCGAACGATATGGCGGCAGCGGCGACGACAGCCCCATCTCGGGTGCCGACTTCACCCCGCCGGTCGGCATGTTCCTGGTCGCGGTACTCGATGACCGGCTGATCGGTAGCGCAGGCTGGCGCCGCCGGGGCGACGACGCCGAACTCAAGCGAATGTTCACCACCCAGGCCGCCCGGGGCCGGGGCGTGGCCCGCCGGCTGCTCGCCCGAATCGAGGAGTCGGCCCGAGAGGCCGGCTGCCGCCGGGTCATCCTGGAGACCGGAGACCGCCAGCCGGAGGCGATCGCCCTCTACGAGTCGGCCGGCTACCTCCGAATCGCCGACTTCGGTTACTACAAGGACTATCCGGACGTGCTCTCCTACGCCAAGCCCCTCTAACCGGCCAGCGGTGCCACAGGCCACCACGTCGCCCAGGCGGGCAGCCCGCGTGGGCATCTGCGGTTCGGATCGGGCCGCAGGTCACCACGTCGTCGTGATGGGTAGCCCGCGTGGGCTTATGTGGTTCGGATCGAGCCGCAGGTCGCCACGGTGATCTCAGCCCCGCAAGAGCCCGACCTGCGTGACACGTGACCTTGAGGGATAGGTCACTGGATCGGCCAGGAGGAGTGGGCGGTGGCTGAGAAGCGGGATGGGGGAATCCGGGCCTGGCCAGGAGTCGCAGAAGAAACAAGTAGCCGCCGAGCCCCGGAGGGCTCAGCGGCTACTTGGAACGGCCTTTGCGGGCCTCGGATCAGGCGCGGACGACCTTGCCGGCCTTGATGCACGAGGTGCAGACCTTGAGCTTCTTGGTGGTCCCGCCACCGGCCGGGGTGCGCACCGACTGGATGTTCGGGTTCCAGCGGCGGTTGGTCCGCCGGTGCGAGTGGGACACGTTGTGGCCGAAGCCCGGTCCCTTGCCACAGACGTCGCACACGCTAGCCACGGGATACTCCTGGGTGTGATTCGAAACTGAAGGCGCCCGGGGACAGAATCTCCCAGGCAACCCGGCGAGCTTACCCGATTCGCTGGGGCGACAGCCAATCGCCCCCGGTCAGGGTGCGTGCCCGGCGTTTGTCGGGGGTGGTTAGTACGATTTTCGCGTGCTGGAGACCCTCGATGCCGACGCGGTACGCCGCTGGTGCGACGGTGGGCTGGAGGCGCTCCGGGCACATCAGCGTGAGATCGACGACCTGAATGTGTACCCGGTTCCCGACGGCGACACCGGCACCAATCTCGTCCTCACTCTCACCGCCGCCCACGAGGCTCTGGAGCCAGGGGGTGACGGGCCGGCGCCGGACGAGGGGCGCGAGGAGAGCCCGGCGGGCCTGATGCGGAGGATGGCACGTGGCGCTCTGCTCGGGGCCCGCGGCAACTCGGGTGTGATCGTCTCGCAGATCCTGCGCGGGATGGCCGACACCTTCGCCACCGGAGCCGCGGTGCGCGGTGGCGAGCTGGCCCGAGCGTTGCGGACGGCTACCGACGCGGCCTACGCGGCGGTGGCCCACCCGGTCGAGGGCACCGTGCTCTCGGTGGTGGCGGCCGCTGCCGAGGCGGCCGGCCGGCTCCGGTCCGACAGCCTGGCCGCCGTCGCGAGAGAGGCGGCCCGGGCAGCTTCCGAGGCCCTGGCCCGCACCCCACAGCAGCTCCCGGTCCTCGCCCAGGCCGGTGTCGTCGACGCGGGCGGCCGAGGCCTCTGCCTGCTCCTGGACGCCCTGGCCGAAACGATCGACGCCAAGCCCGCAGACGCGAAGCCCGCCGACGCGAAGCCTGCAGACGCCAAGCCTGCCGACGCCGGAGCCAGCCGGCACCGGACCGGCGGGCCTGAAGCGGCAGGGGTGACGTCTCTCACCGCCCAGGACCAACCCGACGCGATCTTGTGGAGTTCAGACACACCTGTCTCGCAGAACCCCACAAGATCGCGCGGCGAGGCAGAACCCGGTGAGGTGGGCGCGGACGTGGGGTGTTCGGGGTATGGGTTCGAGGTGCAGTACCTGTTGGACGCCACCGAGGCGGCCGTCGCGCGGCTGCGTGTGACCCTGGACCGGCTTGGGGACTCGCTCGTGGTGGTGGGTACCGGGGACGGGGATCCGCCGACCTGGAATGTGCACGTTCATGTGGCCGAGGTCGGCCCGGCGATCGAGGCAGGAATCGAGGCCGGTCGCCCGTACCGGATAAATGTCACCCTCCTTGAGGAACGACGGACCGGAAGTGATCAGCGTGGCGCCGTGGTCGTCGCCGCCGGCGACGGGTTGACGGCGCTGTTCGAGGCGGAGGGCGCCGTCGTCGTGGACCGTAATCCGTCGACGGCGGAGATGCTGGCGGCCGTGCACGAGACCGGCGCCCGTTCGGTGGTGCTGCTGCCGAACGACGCGAACACGCACGCGGTCGCGGTGTCGGCGTCGAGAGAGGCCGAGGCCGCGGGGGTGCGGGTGAGTGTCGTCCCGACCAGGTCGCCGGTGCAGGCGCTGGCCGCGCTGGCCGTGCGGGACGTGCAGCGGCCGTTCGCCGACGACGTGATCGCGATGGCCGAGGCGGCCGGCGCCTGCCGGTACGGCGAGGTGTGCACCGCGCAGCGGGACGCGTTCACGGTGGCCGGCCAGTGCCGGGCCGGTGACCTGCTGGGGCTGGTCGACGGCGAGGTGCACGTGATCGGCCAGGACGTCGCCGAGGTGAGCCGCCGCCTGCTGGACCGGATGCTCGGCGGCGGCGGGGAACTGGTGACCCTGGTGCTCGGCGCGGACGCGCCACCCGGGTTCGAGGACGTTCTGAAGGGGCACGTGCATCGCGTGTGGCCGTTCAGTGAGGTGCAGTGCTACGCGGGCGGCCAGCCCCGTTACCACCTGTTGGCAGGAGTCGAATGACCACGACCGACACCCCGTTGACCAAGGTGCTGGGGGCGAAGACCGCCAAGGCGCTGGAGGATCACCTGGATCTGCATACGGCGGGTGATCTGATCTATCACTTCCCGCGGCGCTACGACCAGCGCGGCGAGCACACCGATCTGCGCAGTCTCCAGGTGGACGAGCAGGTCACCGTGCTGGCGCAGGTGCAGGGGATGAGCGTGAAGCCGATGCGGCAGCGCCGCGGCAACATGCTGGAGGTGACCATCGGTGACGGCTCCGGCGCCACGTTGACGTGCACGTTCTTCAATCAGGCGTGGCGGGAGCGGGAACTGCGCAAGGGTGTGTGGGGGCTGTTCGCCGGCAAGGTGACCGAGTTCCGGGGCAAGCGGCAGCTCAACGGCCCGGCCTATCAGCTGCTCAGCGCGGACGCTTCGAAGGACGACGCGGCCGCCGAGATCGAGGAGTTCGCGGGCGCGCTGATCCCGGTCTATCCGGCGGCGCAGGCGGTGCCGACGTGGGTGATCGCGAAGTGTGTGCGAACCCTGCTGGACACGTTCGAGCCGCCTGACGACCCGATGCCGGCCGGGATCCGCGCGACCCGGAACCTGGTGGGGATCGGGACGGCGCTGCGGGAGATCCACCGGCCGAGCTCCGAGCCGTCGCTGTACTCGGCGAAGCATCGGCTGAAATGGGATGAGGCTTTCGCCGTACAGCTGACGCTTGTGCAACGGCGAGCGAAGGCGGCCGCGGCGCCCGGCACGGCCCGGCCCCGCGCGGACGCCGGGTTGCTCGTGAAGTTCGACGCCGGTCTGCCGTATGAGCTGACCGAAGGTCAGCGGGAGGTGGGCGAGGAGATCGCCGCCGACCTGGCCCGGCCGCATCCGATGCACAGGCTGTTGCAGGGCGAGGTGGGTTCCGGCAAGACCCTCGTGTCGGTACGCGCGATGTTGCAGGTGGTCGACGCGGGCGGGCAGGCCGCGCTGCTGGCCCCGACCGAGGTCCTGGCGACCCAGCACTTCCGCGGCATCTCGGCCCAGCTGGGCGCGCTGGGCCGGGCCGGCGAGCTGGACGGTGATCCCGAGGGCACGCAGTTGACGCTGGTCACCGGCTCGCTGGGGGCGGCGGCCCGGCGTGCGGCGCTGGCCAAGGTCGCCGACGGGACCGCCGGCATCGTGGTCGGCACCCATGCGCTGCTGTACGAGGGGGTCGATTTCGCCGATCTCGGGCTGGTGGTGGTGGACGAGCAGCACCGGTTCGGGGTCGAGCAGCGGGACGCGCTGCGGGCGAAGGCGGCGAAGCCACCGCACGTGCTGGTGATGACGGCGACCCCGATCCCGCGGACGGTGGCGATGACCGTCTACGGCGACCTGGAGACCTCGGTGCTGTCGCAACTGCCCCGCGGCCGTTCGCCGATCGCCTCGCACGTCATCCCGGCCCTGGAGAAACCGGCGTACCTGGACCGCGCCTGGGTGCGGATCTCCGAGGAGGTGCGGGCCGGCCATCAGGCGTATGTGGTGTGCCCCCGGATCGGTGAGGACGAGGAGACGCCGCCGAAGGACGACGAGCCGTCCCGCCGCCCGCCGCTGGCGGTGACCGAGGTGCTGCCGCTGCTGCGCGACGAGTACCTGAAGGGCCTGCGGATCGCGATGCTGCACGGCAAGATGCCGCCGGACGAGAAGGACGCGGTGATGCGCTCGTTCGCGGCCGGTGACCTGGACGTGCTGGTGGCGACCACGGTGATCGAGGTGGGCGTGGACGTGCCGAACTCCACCGTGATGCTGATCCTGGACGCGGACCGGTTCGGGGTGTCGCAGCTGCATCAGCTGCGCGGCCGGGTGGGCCGGGGTTCGGCGCCTGGGGTGTGTCTGCTGCACACCGAGGCGGTCGAGGGTTCGGCGGCGCGGGAGCGGCTGGACGCGGTGGCCTCGACCACCGACGGCTTCAAGCTGTCCGAAATTGATCTGGAGCAGCGCCGGGAGGGCGACGTGCTGGGCGCGTCCCAGTCCGGCAAGCACTCGCATCTTCGGCTGCTGTCGCTGCTCCGCGACGAGAAGCTGATCAAGGAGGCCCGGACCGAGGCGTCCGAGCTGATCGGCGACGACCCCGACCTGACCCGTCATCCGGCGCTGGCGGCCTCGGTCGCCGCGCTGGTCGACGAGGACCGCGCCGAGTACTTGGAGAAGGGTTGATCTTCCATCTTTGCCCACGTGCCGCGTGGGACGACGTTGCCTTCCTCGAGGCGGAACCGTTCATCCACTGCTCGCCGGCGGACTGGGTGCACGTGGTGGCTGACCGGATCTTCCGCGGCCGTGACGACATGGTGCTTCTGGAGATCGACGAGGCACGGATACCGGGGCAGGTGGTCTGGGAGGACGGCGACCCGCCGGAGCCTGATGGGCGGCAGTTCCCGCACATCTACGGCCGGATGCCGGCGGGCGCGGTGGTAGCCGTTCACGACTACCGACCGCGCCCGGACGGGACTTTCGAGGTGTTTGTCAGGCGGTGAAGTTCACCTTGCGGCGGCGGGCCAGGATGAACAGCACGGCGCCCGCGACGAGCAGCAGGAACGCGCCACCGGCGACACCGGCGGCGGCCGAGCCGGTCAGCGGCAGCGAGCCGTCCTCGTCGTCACCGGCGACCGGGGTGGTCGCGACGGGGCTGGTGCTGGCGCCGGTCGAGACGGTCTCCGACGGGGTCGCCGAGGGGGTCTCGGACGGCGTCTGGGACGGCGTCGCCGACGGGCTGCTCTCGGTCTCGCAGTTCTCCGGCTCGGTCCAGGCGACCTCGCCGTTCAGGACGTCCAGGCCGTTGGAGACGGTGACCTTGAGGCCCTCGAAACCCTTGAAGAAGACGACCTTGGTGTCGCCCGGCTGAGCCGTGACGGTCTGCGCCGCACCCTTGTTCGGGGTGAAGGTGGCGGTGACGACCGCGCCGTTCTGCGGGTTCTTCACGGTGAAGGTGAGCCCGTCACAGTCGCTGGTCACGGTGCCCTCGGGCGTGCCGACCTCGGGGGTCTTGCAGTCCTCCGGCTTGGTCCAGCCGCCCTTGAACAGCTCGGCGCCACGCGAGGTGACCCGGATGTTCTTCGCGTCGGCGGCCGGCACGGTGACGCTGACCGGCTCGGCGCGGACCGCGAGGGTCTCGGTCTTGCTGAAGCCGTTGTCGGCGGTGATCACGAACGGGGCGCTGGAGGTGCTCCGGTTGATCAGCTTCAGGGTGACGGTGCCGTCGCAGTCGGACAGGGCCTCGACCACGGGCTCGGCCACACAGGTGCCGGAGCCGCCGTTGTACCAGGCGCTCTGCGGGTTGCCGGGAACAGCGGTGGAGCGCGAACCCTCACCGTTCCGGCTGCCGACCTTACGGTCGTTGTAACGGTCGCTCTTGTCGGTGAGCGGGTTGATGATGTAGTCGCCGAAGACGAAGTCGACCTGAGTGAAGCACTCCGGCACCTCGACCTTGAACTCGAGCTTGCTGCGGGTCAGCTTGGACGCGCCGGTCGGGGCGGTCAGCTTGTCCGTGGACGACTCGAGGACATACTGCGGGACCGAGAACTTCGCCGACGGGGCGGTGTAGGAGACCAGCGAGAACGCCTGCTCCTGCCCGGCACAGAGCGGCCCGTTGGTGATCTCGATGCTGGCGGTGCCGGCCGGACCGTTGAAGGTGTGCTGGTACTTGGCTTCGGCGGCGGTGACACAGTCGGCGCCGGTAGCGCTCGCGGGGGAGGAGAACCCGCCGAGCCCGGTCAGGCCGACCAGCGCGGCGGCTGCGATCGCCGCCACGCGGTGGAACTTCTTCATTCGCGCTCCATATGAGGGGGAAATGGGCGGGGGGGGGGCGCCGAACAATAAGGGGCGCCCCCCCGGGTTGTTGGTGTTTTTTTTTGTGTGTTGGTTTGTTTTGTGGGGGGCACCCCGCTCCGCGCGTGGGCGGGCGGGGGGCGCCCCCCCG
>NZ_JBEZXU010000099.1:0-34587 GCF_040638175.1 Actinoplanes sp. NPDC026670 | reverse complement strand
GGGCGGGGGGGGGGGGGGCGGGGGGGGGGGGCGGGGGGGGGCGGGGGGGGCGGGGGGCGGGGGGGCGGGGGGGCGGGGGGGCGGCGGGGGGCGGGGGGGGGGGGCCCCCCCCCCCGCGACAGGTGGCCCGGGGCGGGTGGCGGGGCGCTGCGGCGGGGTGGCGTGGGGTGCCGCGGCGGGTGGCGTGGGGCGGTGGGGAGCGTGGCGGGGGTGGCGCGGCGAGGAAGGTGGCGTGGGCTGGTGGGTCAGCGGCGGCGGAAAGTGTGCAGGTACAAGTAGAGGCTCGTCTTGGCGCCGACTCCCGCGCCGGCCGTGTCGGCTGAGCGGAAGTGGATGCCGCCCCACACCCGGGCGTTGATCAGTTCGGTGAGGGCGCCGGAGAAGCTGGTGAAGTAGCGGGTCGTTCCGGTGTCGGCGCTCGTCGCGTGGAACGGGATGTCGTCGCGGCCGAAGAACAAGCGCAGGATCGTCATGTTGGAGCCGGTCGCGCACGCGTGCCCGGACGTGTAGTCGGGGCTGCCCGGTGTGATCAGCAGCGGCATCCAGGTGGGGTCGCCGGTGGTGTCCGGGTTGCCGTCGGTGTCGGCGAGCTGGATCGCGGTGACCGGACGCCAGAAGCCCCAGTGACGTTTCTCGTTGAAGCAGGCCGTGTTGGCGTCCGACGCGGCGATGTTGACCATGGCGAGCAGGCGGGCGCTCTGCACGGCGGAGAGGCGCTGGGTGACGGCGAGCTGCCGGTTGATCTCCCACTGTCCGAGTCGCCTGTCGTGCCACCAGCGGGCGGCGTCGGTCTGGTCGGCGGTGCGGGTGGCGCTGTTCACCGCGCCGATCACCTTGATCTCGCCGAAGTCGCGGGTGTAGGTGGCGCCGGTCAGCGAGGGCGGTCCGGCGGTCCGGAACAGGTCTGCCCTGGGCAGCACGAACGGCCGCAGGTCAGCCGACCACGCGCCGGCGTTGGCGAACGTCGGCGGGGTGGGCCGCCACTGACCGGGTCCGGTGCCGACCGGGAACGCCTCGACCCCGAACGCGCCGTCGCCGGCCCGTGCGGCGAGCATGGCGTCGGCGGTGCGCTCGCCGACGGCGATGCCCGACTGTTCGGCCCGGCCGTCCGGGATGCCGGCCAGGTAGGTGTCGTACTGGGCCTGGAGCCGGTCCCGCTGGGCGGGGAAGAGCGCGGCCAGGACCCGGTGGGCGGCGGCCGCGACGGCGGCGTCGGTGGATTCCCGGCCGGTGGTCCGGGGCGCCGACAGATACGGCTCGTACGGCCGGCCGGCGATGGCGTTGACCGCGTCGTAGACGGCCCCCTGCACCATCGCGAAGCTACGGCTCTGCACCCACGGGTTCTCCCGGGCGACATCCCAGATCGCGGCCTGAGCGTATTCGTTCCAGGTGATCACGGAGGCGTTGGAGGTGGCGGACGGCGGAGAAGACAAAGCGGCCGCCGGAACAGCCAGCGGCGCGAGTACGGCGGACAGCATCAGTGCCAGTGCACGCTTCATCCGCCCATCGGATCTGATGGATCTGGCATAAACCTGTCAGTCGCCGCGGCGAAGTGGGCGGCCACCCGGTCCCGGGCCACCCGGATCTCCAGATCTCCGGTGAGCTCGCCGGTGCGGGCCAGCTCACGCAGGTAGTGCACGAGCCGTTCCCATTCGCCGCTGCCGGCCGGGGCGGGCCGCAGCCTCGGCAGCGACTCGAAGTGCGCGACCAGGTCAGGGAGCGCCGAGTAGGGCGCCGACGCGGTGCAGGCCCCGTCGATGCATCCGCGGAACGTGATCCACGGCTCCGGCCCGGTCTCGATGCGGAACTCGGCCAGAATGCCGTCGCTGCGCCGTGGCACGTCCGGTGTGACCATGCCCGCCAACGTAACGAGCGCGGGCAATCAGGCCATGGCCGCGAACGTAACGAGCGCGGGCAATCAGGCCATGGCCGCGAACGTGACGAGCGCGGGCGATCAGAGGGCGATCAGAGGGCGATCAGGCGGCGACCGGAAGTTCGACGGCGGGTTCCTGCGCGGCGGGTTCCAGGGATTCCTGCCAGATCGCCCAGCGGGTCTCCGGCCCGAGCGACTTGGCCCGGTACATGGCCAGGTCGGCGCGGTGCACGATCTCGTCGTGGGTGAGCTCGCCGGGACCACTGACGGCCACACCGATGCTCGCCGCGAGCGTGATGAGCCGCCCCTCGACCATGACGGGGCCCAGTGCCGCGGCGATCCGGCCGGCTACGTCGTACGCCTCCTCGGCGGTGTTGATCTCCGGAAGGACCACCGCGAACTCGTCGCCGCCGAGGCGCACCGGCAGGCCCGGCGCCGGGACGCACTGCCGCAGCACGGCGGCGAACTCGACGAGCACCCGGTCGCCGGCCTTGTGCCCGAGGGTGTCGTTGATCTGTTTGAACCCGTTCATGTCGATGACCAGGATCGACATGCGGCGGCCGCGGGCCAGGTTCCGGTAGGAGACCTTGCGGAACATGCTCCGGTTGGCGAGCCCGGTCAGCCCGTCGGTGAGCGCCCGTTCGTCGCTCTCCTGCTGCACGATCGTCTGCCGGTAGAGCACCAGCACACTGAGCACCGCCCCGCCGAGGGCGAGCCCGCCCCACGGGAAGAACTCGCCGTCGCGGGCCGCCTCGGCCAGCATCAGCACCTGCGCCACGGCGACCGCGACGAACGGCATGTACCGGCCGACGCCGAAGTGGCGCAGCGTGGCGGCCGACCCGGCCCGGCCCTGGGTGAGGGCCGCGGCCGCGAGGAGGGCGTCGGCCGAGATCCAGCAGATGAACTGCCAGGAGACCGGCATCGCCGCACCCCACTGCCCGTCCAGGAAGCCGTGCACCGCGTCGCCGGTGAACAGGATCAGGGTGCCGGCGGTGAGCAGCCGCAGCGGCCGCTGGGCCGACTCGTCGGCGCCGCGCAGCATCGCCCGGACCGCGCTGAACAGCAGCGCCAGGTCACCGAGCGGGTAGACGGCCGCACTGAACAGCACGTCGGTGGAGAGCCCGGAACGCTGGAGCATCGGGCCGATCGCGGTGTACCAGAGGACCACCGAGCCGCCGGCCATCACGGTCAGCGCGTCGACCCCGGCCTTGATCCGGTCCCGGCGGTTCGTCGGGGCCAGCGGGAACCGTTGCAACGCGATCAGCAGCGCGGTCACGAACACCACGTGGGTGGCGTCGTCCCAGTGCGAGTGTTCGCCGCTGCCGTCGCCGAACACCATCAGCAGCGGCACCGCGACGACGAGCGTCGCGAAGCAGGCGGCGACCGCGCCCCAGGCCTGCCGCAGTCGCGGTGGCAGGGCCGGCATCCGGGCCGCACGTACCGCCGCGACCAGGCCGAACACGCCGAAGGAGAGCCGGGCCACCTCGGCCGCCGGCTCGTACCAGGACAGCTCTGAGGCGAAATTGACCACGGAGACCGCCAGCGCGGCCAGGTACAGGGCGCCCAGCCCCAGGTAGGCGCGCGGCATCCCACGTGCCGGGCGGCGGTGCCGCGGTGGCGGCTTCCGTCGACTCGGTGTGTGCACAGCGCCTCCTAGATGGTTTGACGCCGGTGCTGATCGGTCCCGCCCCGCATCACTTGAGGGACGGCGGTACCTAGGATCGGCTGATGGCCGTACCCCAGACCCATGACGAGGCGGTCACCACCGCCCATCAGCTCGCCGAGACCCTGATTCCGGGCGCGATCCAGCGCGACCGGGACGGCGCCGACGTCGTGCCGCACGAGGCGATCGCCGCCCTGGACGCCTCCGGGCTGCTCGGCATCACCGTGCCGGCCGCCGACGGCGGGCCCGGCCTCGGGCCGCGCACCCTGGCCGAGGTGACCCGGATCATCGCCGCCGCCGACCCGGCGATCGCCCAGGTCCCGCAGGGGCACTTCCTGATGGTCGACGTCCTGGTCGTGCACGGCGGCCCGGAGGCCCGCAAGCGGATCCTCGGCGACGTGCTGGCCGGCCGGCGCCTCGGCAACGCCCTCGCCGAACGCGGCGGCAAACACGCCCAGGACCTGCGGACCCGGATCGCCGGCGGACTGCTGGACGGCGTCAAGTTCTACACGACCGGGGCTCTGACCAGCGCGTGGATCGCGGTCAGCGCGCTCGACGAGTCCGGCCGGGTGGTCCTGGCGATGGTGCCGCGGGACGCCGAGGGCGTTCAGGTGGACACCGACTGGGACATGATCGGCCAGCGTGCCACGATCAGCGGG
This sequence comes from Actinoplanes sp. NPDC026670, assembly GCF_040638175.1. Taxonomy (NCBI): domain Bacteria; kingdom Bacillati; phylum Actinomycetota; class Actinomycetes; order Micromonosporales; family Micromonosporaceae; genus Actinoplanes; species Actinoplanes sp. NPDC026670. The sequence continues at coordinate 30,392 of NZ_JBEZXU010000099.1, read as the reverse complement.
ACGGCGACGTTCCGGCAGGTTCCGGTCGAGCCGGGGCTGCGCATCGACTACGCGCACGCCTACGAGGTGCCGCAGCAGCTCGGCGCGCGGGCGCAGCTCGTGCACACGGCGATCGAGGTGGGCATCGCCGGGGCGGCGCTGCGGGACGCCCGCAACTATCTACGGGAGAAGGCCCGCCCGTCGACCGAGGCGGTCCGGCACGGTGCGGCGGCCGCCACCGACGACCCGCACGTGCGGCACCGTTACGGCCGTCTCGCGACCCGTGTCCTGGCTGCTGAGGCATTGTTGGAGTCGTCCGGCCGTACCCTCGAGGAAGTGGGTTTGATCCCGGCCGACGCGCAGGCCGCGGCGCGCGGCAGCCTCGCGGTGGCCGCGGCGAAGGCGTTCGGCAGCGAGGTGGCGCTGGAGGCCGGCTCGGAGCTGTTCACCCTCTGCGGCACCAGCTCGGCCGCCGCGAAGTATGGCCTGGACCGGCACTGGCGCAACGCCCGCACCCACAGCGTGCACGACCCGATCGACTACAAATACACCCATATCGCCGCATACGACCTGGCGGACCAGTTGCCGCCGAATCACGGCCAGCTTTAACCCTTTTATTCGGTACGGCCACGAAGAGCACCGTGGCCACCCCGCGACGCAGGCGACAGTCCAGGCCGAAACGCGCCCGCCGGGCTGATCCGGTGATCACCGGCAGGCGCGTCTCGAAGCGGAGCCAGCTAGCAACGGTACGACGCGAAGATCACGTCGGCGCTGTGGGTGAAGCCGAGGCGGCCGTAGAGGCGGATCGCGTTCTCGTTGTCGTGCACCGCGTGCAGGAACGGCAGCTCGCCGCGGGCCAGGATGCCGGCCGCCACCGCGAGCGTCAGCCGGGCGCCGAGGCCCTTGCCGCGGTGTTCCGGGTCGGTGCACACCGCGCTCACCTCGGTCCATCCCGGCATCCGGAACCGTTCGCCGGCCATCGCGATCAGCCGGCCGTCGCCGTCCCGGATCCCCAGGTAGCGACCCAGGTCGATGGTCCGTTTCAGGAACGGGCCGGGCTCGGCGCGGGCGACCAGGTCGAGCATCTCGGGCACGTCCTTCTCGGTGAGCAGGACGGCATCCGGGTCCTCCACCCCGGACATGCTCTGCCCGATCATCTGCACGCCAGGCGTCACCCGGTCGGTCTGCCACCCCGCGAGCGGGGTGATCGACGGGCCGGTGAGCACGGCGTAGTCGGTGATCGTGGCGAGGTCGCGCCAGGCAGCCGGATCGGCGGGATCAGACAGCGCGGCGAACGGGGCGATCTCGGGCTGGTATCGGGCGGCGTTGCCCGCGGCCTCGGCGAAACACGCCTGCGGCCCGGTGAGGGCGGCCCACACGGGGTTGTTCAGCACACCCCAGACCCTGCCCTCTACCGGGCCGCCGCGCCAGTAGATAACCGTCGAACCACCCGCACGCTTATCTGTCGGATGTCATCACACGGTCGCCTGCTGCCGTACCGGATAGGGCTCCGGGCGCACCGCCAGGGCCGGGATGTCACCCGGCCACAGCGGCCGGGCGAAGTGGTAGCCCTGGCCGTACTGGCAGCCCATCGCGTCGAGCGCGGCCCGCTGGCCGGCCTCCTCGATGCCCTCGGCCACGACGGCCAGGTCGAGGTTGTGCGACAGGGTGACGATCGCGTCGACCAGCGCGTGCTGCTGCCGGCTGTGCAGGATGTCGTCGATGAACGACTTGTCCAGTTTCAGCACGTCCACCGGCATCTGACGCAGGTAGCTCAGCGAGGAGTAACCCGTGCCGAAGTCGTCGATCGCGATCCGCACGCCCATCGCCCGCAGCGCCTTGAGGTCGGCCAGCACCTTGTCGGCGTCCCGCAGCACCAGGCTCTCGGTGATCTCCAGCAGCAGCCACTCCGGCCGCGCGCCGGTCTCGGCGAGCGCCGCCCGTACCTGCTCGGCGAAGTCGGCGCCCCGGAACTGCCGGGCCGACACGTTGACGCTCACGTAACGCAGGGTCGTCTCCGGGTTCTCGGTCTTCCACTGCGCGAACTGCCGCAGCGCCTCGCGCAGCACCCACGCCCCGATCCCGACGATCGCGCCGCTCTCCTCGGCCGCCTCGACGAAGTGGAACGGGCCGAGCAGCCCCTTCGCCGGGTGCTGCCAGCGGACCAGCGCCTCGACGCCGGTGATCCGCTGGTCGACCAGCTCGACGATCGGCTGGAACTGGAGCACGAACTGCTCGTCGTCGATCGCCTCGTGCAGGGCGGTACGCATCTCCAGCCGCTGCATCATCGCGGTGTGCAGGTCGTTCTGGTACCGCTGCCAGCCACCCTTGCCGTTGCCCTTGGCCAGGTAGAGGGCCAGGTCGGCGTGCCGGAGCAGCTCGGTCGCGGTGTCCGCGTCCCGGTTGGTGGCGACACCGACGCTGCACTTGGCGCTGATCATGTGGGTGCCGCCGTTGCCGTCGGTCACCTCCACCGGCACCGCCAGGGCCTCGACGAGAGCCGCCGCCACCTGCTCGGCGGCGTCGACCGAGTCGCTCTGCTCGACCAGGACCGCGAACTCGTCGCCACCCATCCGGGCCGCGGTGCTGCCCTTGCCGATGTTCTCCGAGATCCGCTGGGCCACCGTGAGCAGCAGCTGGTCGCCGACGGCGTGCCCGAGGGTGTCGTTGACCTCCTTGAAGTCGTCCAGGTCGACGAAGAGCACACCGAGGGTCGCGCCGTCCCGCTCGGCCACGCAGAACGCCTGCTCCAGCCGGTCCTTCAGCAGCACCCGGTTGGCCAGCCCGGTCAGCGCGTCGTGGAACGCCTGGTGGGTGAGGTCCTTCTCCAGGCCGCGTCGTTCGGTCACGTCCCGCAGGGTCACCACGAGACCTGCTACCGACGGGTCGTTGCGCAGGTCACGCAGGTCGCACTCGATCTCCATCGGGCGGCCGTCGGCGCGTACCCCGGTCAGCTGGATGTCGTCGAGGTCGCCGACGCCGGACCGGATCCGGAACAGGATCTCGCGCAGCGCCTCCTGCGAGCCGTCGGCGATCAGCCCGGCCAGCGGCGACCCGGTCGGGTCGGCGCCGAACAACGTCTCCGCAGACGGGGTCGCGTACCTGATGGTGCCGTTGGCGTCCAGGATCAGGATGACGTCGGCGGCGCTCTGGATCAGCGTCCGGAACCAGGTCTCGCCCTCGCGGCGGCTCACCTCGGCGGTCAGCTCGATGCGCTCCAGCACCACGGCGATCTGCGAGCTCAGCGTCTCGAACGCGGGCAGCAGCAGGTGCAGCACCGGGTCGGCCGCGCCGATCACCAGCCGGCCGGTACGGTGCCCGGACAGCCGCTGCGTGGCGTGCACGACATGCCGGAAACCGCCCGACGAGAAGCCCTCCGGCAGGTTCGCCGACGGGATCCGGCGGACCGCCGTCGCGCTGTCCGTGCCCTCCTCGGGCGGCAGGAACTGGAGGTGGTACGGCTGGTCGGCGGGCATCAGACGGGCCACCGCCTCCTTGACCGCCCGGGTCACGTCCTCCTCGGTCGCCGCCGCGAACAGCAGCGACCCGGCCTCCCGCAGCGCCCGCTCCCGGCTGCCGGCCTGCCGCTGCGACTGGGCCAGGTCGGCGACCCGGGCCAGCACCAGCAGGAACATCACAGCTGCGGCGCCCGCGATGACCGGCGCGTCGACGACCCCGCCGCGGGCGATCTCCGCCTCCCGGCCCTGCAGGTACTCCAGCGCCAGCACGCCCGGGGCGATCAGCGCGGCGGTGCTCATCCAGAACAGCCGGTGGCTGCCCATGCCCGGGTTGGGCCGCTCGATCTGCTCGGTCAGCGAACCCATCCCCGGCCGCAGCGCCGCGTAGCCCATCGCCGAGTAGAAGACGATCCAGCCCAGGTCGACCGGGCCGCCCAGCGCCCATGCGCTGTTCAGCTGCGACTGGCCGTAGAACACGTCGGAGATCAGCAGCCCGACCATGGCGACGCCGAACGTGGCCACCGAGTCCAGGCGCTTGCCGGAGCCGGTGAACATCCGCAGGATCATCGCCAGGACCAGCACGTCACCGAGCGGGTAGCCGATCGAGACCAGCTTCTCCAGCATCGACAGGTGCTCGGAACGGGTGAACGGGGCGATCCAGTACACCCAGGCCAGCAGACCCAGCCCGACCGTCGGCACCAGGGCGTCCAGCAGCGCCGACCGGTTGGCGTCACCGCTGTTCCGGGCCCTGATCATCATCAGCAGCCCGGCCGTCAGCAGCGGGTAGAACACCAGGTAGAAGAAGTCCGCCACACCCGGGAAGGTCGGCGTCTCACCGAGCGCCAGAATCAGGTTGTACGCGCTGTCGCCCGTCGTGAAGCAGGCGATGGCGAGGCTGATCAGGTACCACGGCAGCCGTCGGCGCGGCCGGTTCAGGCGCACCCCCACCAGCACGGCGATCGCACACGAGTAGCCGAGCGCCGCCCAGCTGTACAGGTGCGCGTCCGGGAAGGCGTAGTAGACGATGGTCAGGACCAGCGTCCAGGCGCCGAAGCACGCGCGAGCCACTCGCGTCGACAATGCGTACTCCGTTCGTCGGGCGGCAGGGTTGCCGACCCGCCGTATCGGGGCTCCGGGACCCGACCTGAGCGCACCGTCCCGCCCGCAACCGGACGGCAACCTTCCTATCCCGCGATGGCGTCCACCAGGCGGCGGGCGGAGCCGGCCAGATTCCACCGCTCGGCCAGCGCCAGCAGCGCCTCCGGGTCGCGGGGCGAGCCGGTCAGCACCGGGTCGAAATCGGGCAGCGGCACGTCGGTGGCGACCTTGCACACCGGCAGCGCCTTCGCCAGGTAGTCACGGGACGCCTCGAGTTTCGTGCGCACGCCCGGCGCGAACCCGGCGTCCGGGTCGTCGAGGGCGGCCACGATCTGCTCGACCCCGCCGTACCGCTCGATCAGCCGGGCCGCCGTCTTCTCCCCGACCCCGGCGACGCCCGGCAGCCCGTCGCTCGGGTCGCCGCGCATCGCCGCGAAGTCCGCGTACCAGCGGGCCTCGACCCCGTACTTGGCGAGCACCAGCGCCTCGTCGGCGTCCTCCAGTTTCGCCACGCCCCGCCCGCAGTACAGCAGCCGGGTCGCCCGCGCGTCGTCGACCAGCTGGAACAGGTCACGGTCGCCGGAGACCACCTCGACCGGCGCGGGCTGCCCGGCGGCGAGCGTTCCCAGCACGTCGTCGGCCTCGTAGCCCTTCACCCCGAACGCCGGGATCCCGATCGCGGCCAGCGTCTCCAGCAGGATCGGCACCTGTTTCTCCAGCGAGGCGGGCACCTCCTCGACATCCCCGTGCGCGACCCGGTGTTTCTTGTAGGACGGCACCAGCTCCACCCGCCAAGCCGGCCGCCAGTCCGCGTCCAGCGCGCACACCACCCGGTCCGGCCGCCGTGTCCGGATCAGCTGGGCGAGCATGTCGAGGAACCCGCGGATCGCGTTGACCGGCTCGCCGGCCTCGGTCTGCGCGGCCTTCTCCGGAATCCCGTGGAACGCGCGAAAGTAGAGACTGGGGGCGTCAACGGCCAGCAGTGGTCGGCTCACCGCCCCCACCCTAGTCTCCGCGCCCGGATCAGGTCGCGCTGCCGCTCCAGCCTTCCTTCACGGCCATCATCTGGGCGGTCTTGGCCGGGTCCCGGTCGACCAGGTCACCGAGGATCGCATCGATTCCGGCGAGCAGGTCGCCGGAGAGCCGGACCCCGGCCGCGGCGGCGTTCTCGGTGACCTGTTCCGGGCGGGTCGCCCCGATGATCGCCGAACTGACGCCGTCCTGTTGCAGGGTCCAGGCGATCGCCAGCTGGGCCATCGACAGCCCGGCCTCGTCGGCGAGCGGCCGCAGCCGCTGCACCCGGTCGAGCAGCTCGTCGCCGAGCACCCGGCGGATGAACTGCGGGGCGCGACCGCCGCCGGCCGCCCGCGAACCCGCCGGCGGCGGCCGGCCGGGCAGGTACTTGCCGGTCAGTACGCCCTGCGCGAGCGGCTGGAACACGACCTGACCGAGGCCCTCGCGGCGGCAGAGCGGCAGGACCTCCGGCTCGATGACCCGCCAGAGCATGTTGTACTGCGGCTGGTTCGAGACGATCCGGCTGCGCAGGCCGGAGTCTCCGGCGAGGTCGAGGGCGGCCTGGATCTGCGGGGCCGTCCACTCGGAGACGCCCAGGTAGAGGACCTTGCCCTGGCGGACGAGATCGTCGAAGGCGACCAGCGTCTCGTCGAGCGGCGTCCGCTCGTCGAAGCGGTGCGCCTGATAGAGGTCGACGTAGTCGGTGCCGAGCCGGCGCAGCGAGGCGTGACACGACTCGGTGATGTGCTTGCGGGACAGGCCGCGATCGTTGGGACCGTCGCCGGTCGGCAGGCACACCTTCGTCGCGATCTCGACCGAGGAACGGCGGACCGGGCGCAGGGCTTCGCCGAGGAGCTCCTCGGCCGCGCCGAGCGCGTAGACGTCGGCGGTGTCGAAGGTCGAGATGCCGGCGTCCAGCGCGGCGCGGATGCAGGCCAGCGCCGGGTCGTGGCCGACCAGCTCGCCGTGTGTCAGCCAGTTCCCGTACGTGACCTCGCTGATGTACAGGCCGCTACGTCCCAGGCGTCGATGATCCATAGAGGATGATCATAGAGGGCCGGCCGTCCCCTCCAGGCCGGCCAGAAGCGCGGCCGTCTCGGCCCGGCCCGGCTCGTGACCGGTCTGTTCGTGTACGCCGAGCGCCTCCTTGGCCGCGCCGAGCGCCTCCGCGTCCCGCCCGAGCGCCCGCAGCGCCACCGCGAGGGCGGTCAGCGCCTGCCCCTCGAGCAGCAGGAACTGCCCGGCCCGGGCGGCGTCCACGGCTTCGGCGGCGAGTTCCGCGGCCCGCCCCGGGTCGCTGCCGGCGTGCGCCCGGGACAGCACGACGAGCAACTGGGTGGCCGGCTGCCGGATACCGAGCGACCGGACCCCGTCGAGCGCGGCCAGCAGCTCCCCGATCGCCTCGGCGGCCCGCCCGGACGCGATCAGCATCTCGGCGTGCCGCTGGGTCAGCTGCCAGCCGCTCATCACGTCGACCCGCCCGGCCGTCGCGGCCCGCGACTTCTCCAGGATTCGCCACGCCTCCTGGTGGCGGCCCTGCCGGTGGATCAGCGCCCCCGATCGGCCTCGGCCAGCGCCGCCACATGGGTGTTGCCCTCGGCGGTGAGGATCGCGATCGCCTCGTCGAGCGGCTGGGCGGCCTCGTCGTCGCGGCCTTGGAGCCGGCGGATCTCGGCCAGGTTCAGCAGGCTGATCGCCCGGCCGAAACCGGCCTGGTGGTTGCGGCTGGCGAGGGTCTGCTCGAAACAGTCGGCGGCCTCGGCCAGCTGCCCGATCAGCAGCAGGATCAGGCCCACCTTGCCGAGATACTGCGGGGGTACGACCCCGGCCGCCATCGACAGGTCGAAGGCTCGCCGCGCGTGATCGGCGGCCGGACGCAGCTCACCGGCGAACATGTGGTGCACGCTCAGCGAGTTGTGCGCGTCGGCTTCGATGTCGTGCCAGCCGGCGTCGTGGGCCAGTTCGAGGCAGCGCAGCGCGTGCTCCCGGGAACGCGGGTCGTGCCCGTCGGTGGTGTAGGCGCGGGCCATCACCAGGTCGGCGGAGGCCCGGGCCCGCGGATCGCCGGTGCCGTCGGCGGCCTCGGCGGCGGCCCGCCCCAGCATCAGCGCGGTGGCCCCGTCGAGCCGCCCGTTGAAGAAGAACCGGAGGGCGAACGCGAGCCGCCACACCGCGTCCGGGCAGCCCAGCGCCGTCCCCGACGCGACCACCGCGATGATGTTGGCCAGCTCCGCGGCGAACCACTCGCGGGCCTCGCCGGCGTCGGTGAACCGGGTGACCGCGCCGCCGCCGGGCGCCTGCGCGTAGGCCGGATACAACACGGCGACCGCCGATTCGACCGCTCCGACCAGCCAGCCGGTCAGCCGCCGCAGCGCCGGCCCACGCTCTGCCTGGTCGGTCCGGCTGCTGGCGTACTCCCTGGTCAGGTCGTGCATGGTGAAACGGCCGGGCCGGTGCTCGACGATCAGGCTGGCGTCGGCCAGCGCCCGCAGGACGGCCCCGGCCTCCGCCGGTTCGCCGCTGGTCAGCGCGGCCACCGCCTCGGCGGTCACGTCCCCACCGGGCGCCGGCCCGATCAGCCGCAGCGCACGCTGCTGCTCGCCGGTCAGCGACCGGTACGACTGGTCGAACACGACCCGCAGGTTGCTCGCCGGATCGCCCTCGATGGCCAGCGAGTCGAGCCCGGTCCCGGTGACGTAGCCGGCGATGCTCTGCCCGGGCCGGACACTGAGGTGGGCGGCGGCGATGCGCACCGCCAGGGGCAGCCGCCCGCAGACGGCCACCAGGTCGTCGGCCGCCCGCGGTTCGGCGGCGACCCGGTCGGCGCCGATGATCCGGGAGATCAGGGCGAGCGCGTCGGCGTGCGGCAGCAGCCCCAGGTCGAGGCGGCGGGCGCCGTCCCGGGCGATCAGGCCGCTGAGCGTGTCCCGGCTGGTGACCAGCACCAGGGCCGGGGAGGCGCCGGGCAGCAGCGGGCGGACCTGTTCGGCGGAGCGGGCATTGTCCAGCACCAGGAGCACCCGCTGCCCGGCCAGGGTGGCCCGGAACAGCGCGGACGCGCCGTCGAGATCGGACGGCACCCGTTGCGGCGGTACCCCGAGTGCGCCCAGGAGCGTGCTCAGCGCCTCGGCCGGGCGCAGCGGGGCGCGGTCCTCGTACCCCCGCAGGTTGAGGTAGAGCTGGCCGTCCGGGAACCGGTCGGCGGTCCGGTGCCCCCAGTGCACGGTCAGCGCCGATTTGCCGACCCCGCCGACGCCGACCGTGCCGACCACCAGCAGGTCGGCGTCGGCGGTCAGCTCGTCGAGCCGGGCCAGCTCGTCGGCGCGGCCGGTGAAGTCGGGGATGTCGCGGGGCAGGAACCGTCGCTGCGGGACGGCCGGGCGGGTGACCCGGGCCGTGGCCGGCGCCCGCAGCGTGTCGTCGTTGCTGAGGATGCCCTGGTGCAGGGCGGTCAGCTCGGGGCCGGGCTCGATGCCGATCTCGTCGACCAGCAGCCGGTGCGTGCGGCGGTAGACGGCCAGCGCCTCGGCCTGCCGCCCGGCCCGGTAGAGCGCCAGCATCAGGCAGCCGGCCAGCCGTTCCCGCAGTGGCGCGGCGGCGGTGGCGGCGGTCAGCTCGGCCAGCACCGCGTCGTGGTCGCCGCGGTCCAGCTCCCAGGCGAACAGCTGCTCCATCGCGGTCAGCCGGCGGTCGTCGAGGGAGGCCCGGGCCGGTTCCACCCAGGCGCCGCTGACCCCGCCCAGCGCCGGGCCGGTCCACAGGGCCAGGCCGTCGCGCAGCACCGGGACCGCCGCGTCCAGGTCGCCGCGGCCGGCGTGCTCGCGGGCCGCGGTCACCGACTCCTCGAAGGCCAGCAGGTCGAGCCGGTCGGGGCCGGCGTCGAGCCGGTAGCCGCCGTGCACGCTGGACACCGGCTCGGCGCCGGCCGCCCGCAGCGCCCGGCGGACCGCGGACACCGCGGCGAACACCTGGGCACGGGCGGTGGCCGGTGGCTCGGTGTCCCAGAGGGCGTCGATCAGCTCGGTCACCGTGACCGCGCGGTTGGCGTGCAGCAGCAGGAACGCGAGGACCGCACGGCGCTGCGCCCGGGTGATCGGGATCGGCTGACCACCGGCGCTGGCGCTGACCGGACCGAGCACGGTGAACCTCATGTATAGGGAATGTATCAACGAGTGTCGTCATGATTCGCCTCAGTGATCGATCACTCCTGATCGAGTCCGGTCCGCCTGAGCCACGGGGACAGGCGGACCGGCGACGGCCCGGGGCGGTGACCCCCACCATCCGCCCCGGGCCGTTCGCTTCCACGTCGGCTGGTCGTGGGCGCCCGTTCCAGCCCGCCGGGACGGGCGCCCACGACCAGCCGGAATCACTCGTTGTGCAGCACCCGGGCGATGCTGAGCCGGGCCGCGGACCGGGCCGGCAGCAGCGCCCCCAGGACCGCGATCAGCACCCCGGCCGCCACCATGAGAGCCAGCGTCGCCGGATCCCACACCCGCATCACGTAATCGGGCAGGGTCACCTTCGCGGCCTCCGCGGCGAGCGGGATCACCAGCCGGTGCGCCGCCATCCCGAACGGGATGCCGAGCAGCCCGCCGATCACCCCGAGCGCCGCCATCGACGTGACCAGCATGGCCACCACCTGGCGCGGGGTCATCCCGATCGACTTGAGCATGCCCAGGTCACGGCGGCGGTCCTGGACGTTCAGCGCGACCGTGTTGAGCACGCCCAGCGCGGCCACCGTGGCCAGCAGCAGCGCCAGCACCGTCGAGATGCCGGTGACCACCACGGTCAGGTCGGTGACGTCGGTGTTGTCCCACGCCATCAGCCCCGGATCGGCCGCCCGCACCGACGCGATGAACGCCTGCACGTCGGCGCCCTCGGCCAGCTCGACCTGGAAATAGAAGTCGAACGGGTCGACCCCGGGCAGGTCCCGCCAGGCCGCGAACAGGCCGTCGCCCGGCCCCGGCAGGGATTGCAGGGTCTCGCCGACGATGGTGACCGTCGTGCGGGTCCCGTCCAGGTCCAGCACCAGCGTGTCGCCCACGGCCAGCCCGCGCTTGTTGATCAACTCGGCCGAGGCCACCACCTCGTCCGGCCCGGCCAGCCATCGGCCCGCCAGCAGTTGCGCCTGGTAACCCATTGCGGCGACGTCGCCCCGGACGAAGTTGACCTGCACCGGCGAGCTCTGCCCGACCACCGGCACGGACCGGCCGGCCGACGCGCCGACCTTCGCGGCCCCGGGCAGGCCGCGCAGCAGCGCCTCGATCTCCTGGTCGTCGAGCCGGGCGGGTGTGGCGCCCGCCGGGCCGGCCCGCTCCGGGCGGATCCCGACGTCACCGCCGGCCGCCGCGTCCAGCCGGGACGTCTCGATCAGCGTGTCGGCCAGCCCGGTCGCGAACGTCACCGTGGTCACGCCGAGCAGCAACGACGCCATGGTCAGGGCAGTCCGGCCGGGACGGGCGAACGGGAGACCCAGCCCGAGGCTGATCGAGCGCGGGAGTCTCGTACCGCCGAGGAGTCTTTGAATCCGGAGCGCGCGACCCCGCTGTGGCGCGCTGCCCGCGCTGATCGCCTCGGCCGCCGAGAGGCGGTGCGCCCGGGAGGCCGGAAGCAGGGCGGCGACCAGCACCACCAGCGGCACGCCGAGCAGCCCGGTGATCCACACCCAGGGCTGCACGCCGGTGTCCTGGCCGTAGCCCAGGCCCCGGAAGGTGTCGGCCAGCAGCGGCTGCGCCCCGAACGCGCCGAGCACCGTGCCGAGGACCGCGCCGGCCGTCGCCGGGACGGTGACCATGGTCAGGTAGACGGCGACCACCTGGCGCGGGGTGAACCCGAGCGACTTGAGCACACCGATGTGCCGGAAGCCGGAGACCACCGCGCCGCTCACCACATTGCCCACGATGATCACCGCGACCAGCAGGCCGAGCACCCCGAACGCGCCGAGGAACGGCAGGTAGACGCCGGCGGTCTCGGCCGCCTCCTCCTTGACCACCTGGTACGGCTGCGCGGCGAGCAGCGCCCCGCCGGGCAGTCCGGCGGTCACCACGGCCAGCCGCTGCTCGACGGCGTCGCGGGTGGACACGTCGCCGTCGAACCGGTACAGCATCTGGGCCCCGGTCGGTTTCCACGCCGTCATCTGCTCCGGTGTCACCCACGCGTCGGCCGAGTGACTCACGCTGTACGCCCACCCGACCACGGTCAGGGTCGTGCCGTTGGCGGTCAGCGTGGTCAGCTCGCCCATCGGGCCGCGGCTGAAGGTGACGGCGTCCTCCGGCGGGGCGTTCAGCGTGATCTCCCCGGGCGCCGACGGCCACCGCCCGCGCCACACGTCGAGCCGGTCCACGTCACCGGCCGGGTCGGCCCGCCCGACGATGGACAGCGGCCCCAGCATCGACCCGATCGGCCCGGCGGCCTTGGTCTCGGCGACGCTCTGCCCGAACGGCCCGGCCCCCGCGGCCACACCGTCCCGGGCCGCGGCCAGCTGCTCCGCGGTCGCCGCCGCCGGGTCGTAGACGGCGACGGCGTGCGCTCCCCGCTGCTGCCCGAACACCCTGTCGAACGGCGCCGACGTGGCGTCCAGCAGCGCCAGCGAGACCACCGCGGTGGCCGTGCACAGCAGCGCCACGAGCGCGATCACGAACGTCTGGAGCCGCCGCCGGCGGACCGCGGCCCGCGCGGCCGCCCACACGGCGCTCACACCCGGTCCAGGGCGGACTCGGCGGCGATCCGGCCGTCGGCCAGCTGCACGAGACGGCTGGCGCAGCGGTGCGCGAGCCGCTCGTCGTGAGTGACGATCAGCAGCGTCTGCCCGATCTGGTTGAGATCGATCAGCAGGTCCATCACCTGCTCGCCGGCCCGGCTGTCGAGGGCGCCGGTCGGCTCGTCGGCCAGCAGCAGCGCCGGCCGGTTCATCAGCGCCCGGGCCACCGCGACCCGCTGCCGCTCGCCGCCGGACAGCGCCGCCGGGTAGACGTCACGGCGGCCCGCGATGCCCAGCTCGTCGAAGAGCTCCAGGGCCCGCCGCCGGGCGGTCGCCGCCGACGAGCCGGTCAGCTGCGCGGCCAGCGCCACGTTGTCCAGTGCGGACAGGTCGTCGAGCAGGTTGAAGAACTGGAAGATCATGCCGAGGTGGTGACGGCGGAACAGCGCCAGCCTCGTCTCGGTCATCGCGTCGAGCCGCTCGCCGTGCACCGTCACCTCCCCGGACGTCGGCCGGTCGAGACCGGCGATCATGTTGAGCAGGGTGGACTTGCCGCACCCGGACGGGCCCATCACGGCGACCGCCTCACCCCGGCGGATGGTCAGCGAGACCCCGTCAAGTGCGGCCGTCTCGCCGTATTCCTTGCGTACATCGTCGAGCCGGACCACCGTCTCTGTCGTCATGCCTGGGGACGCTACGGATCGATACCCGGGTATGACATCGGCCGCCGGATGCAATCCCCTGGTCGGCTCATCCCAGGGATGTACGAGGCCAGACCACGGGTTGATGCGGCCCCGCACAGCGGCGTGCCAAGGTGGTCGGCGTGGGAACGTGGATGCTCCTCGTGGCCGCCGGAGCGGTGGTCGCTGTGCTGTCGGTCGCCGTGCTGTCGGTTGCACTGCGCCGGGCGCGGCGGCGTCACGAGCACGCGCTGGGGGAGCGTGGCTGGCTGCTGGAGCGCGAGCGGGCGGCCGCCGCCCGGGCCGCCGTCGACGAGGAGCGCGCCCGGATCGCCCGCGAGCTGCACGACATCGTCAGCCACAACGTCAGCGTGATGATCGTGCAGGCCGGCGCGGCCCGGGAGGTGCTGGCCACGATGCCGGCCGAGGCGGGCGCGGCGCTGGCCGCGGTCGAGCGCGCCGGGCGCGACACGATGACCGAGCTGCGGCACCTGCTCGGCCTGCTGGCCCCCGACCCGGCCGGGTCGGATCCCGGCGATCATGCCGAGCTGGCGCCTCAGCCGACGCTGGCCAGGCTGAGCCCACTGGTGGACCGGATCGCGTTCGCCGGCCTGCCGGTCGAGGTCCGGGTCTCCGGCGAGCCACAGCCGTTGCCGACCGGCATCGACGTCACCGCCTACCGCATCGTGCAGGAGGCCCTGACCAATGCCCTCAAACACGGATCAGGAGGTAAGGCTGAGGTGACCATCCGATATTCGGACCACGCCCTCCGGGTGGAGGTGCTGACCACCGGCCCGAGCGTGCTGACCGGAGACTCGGCCCCACACCCGGCCCCGGGCGACGGCGCGGGCCGCGGCCTGGTCGGCCTCCGCGAGCGGGTGGCCGTCTACGGCGGCGACCTCGACGCCCGCCGCCGCCTCGGTGGCGGCTACCGGGTCCGGGCCCGCCTGCCGCTGGACGCGCTGTGACCACCCCGGGCCCGCGCGCCGTCTCCAGCCCGGGTGCAGTCTCCGGCCCGGGCGCTGGAAACGGGCCGCGCGGCACCGGCCGGCCCGGCGGGTTGGGTGAGCCCCGGGTGCTGATCGTCGACGATCAGGAGCTGATCCGGACCGGGTTCCGGCTGATCCTCACCGCCCGCGGTGTCGACGTCGTCGGGGAGGCCGGTGACGGCGCCGCCGCGGTCGAGGCCGAGCGCCGGCTGCGCCCCGACGTGATCCTGATGGACGTCCGGATGCCCGGCGTGGACGGCATCGAGGCCACCAAACGCATCCTGGCCCGTGCCCCGGCCTGCCGGATCCTCATGCTGACCACCTTCGACCTGGACCGGTATGTGTACGCCGCGCTCGCCGCCGGGGCCAGCGGTTTCCTGCTCAAGGACGTGACCGCCGACCACCTGGCGGCCGCGGTCCGGCTGGTCGGCACCGGTGACGCGTTGCTCGCCCCGTCGATCACCCGCCGTCTGGTGCAGCGGTTCGCCGGGGCGGGGGAGACCCCGGCCGTGCACCGCGATCTGACCGCGCTGACCCCGCGCGAGCTGGAGGTGCTGACCCTGCTCGGCCGCGGCCTGTCGAACACCGAATTGGCCGCGGCGTTGACGTTGAGCGAGGCGACCGTGAAGACTCATGTGGCCCGGATCTTCTCGAAGCTGGATCTGCGGGATCGGGCGCAGGCGGTGGTGCTGGCGTACGAGACCGGCTTGGTTACCCCATCCGGTTAACGAACGTTAAGCTGCTGGGCATGACCGTGGATCGACTGCTTCCCACCCCTGAAGCGCACGACCTGCTCGACCTCACCGCCGAGCTCGCCACCCGCGAGCTGGCCGGCAAGGTCGACGACTTCGAGGCGCGCGGCGAGTTCCCCCGCGAGGTCCTGCGCACCCTCGGCCGTTCCGGGCTGCTCGGGCTGCCCTACCCCGAAGAGGTCGGGGGCGCCGCCCAGCCGTATGAGGTGTATGTCCAGGTCCTGGAGATCCTGGCGGGGACCTGGCTGGGCATCGCCGAGGCGGTCAGCGTGCACACCCTGTCGTGTTTCCCGGTCGCCGAGTTCGGCACCGGCAAGCAACGGGCCATGCTGCCGGAGATGGTCGGCGGGGACCTGCTTGGCGCGTACGCCCTCTCCGAGCCGCACGGCGGCAGCGACGCCGCCGGCCTCACCACCAAAGCCGTCGCCGACGGCGACGATTTCCTGGTCACTGGCACCAAGGCCTGGATCACGCACGCCGGCCAGGCCGATTTCTACAACATCTTCTGCCGTACGGGTGGGCCCGGCCCCAAAGGCATCTCCTGCCTGCTCGCCGACGCCGACACGCCCGGGCTGATGCCGCAGGCCACCGAGAAACTGATGGGCCTGCGCTCGTCGGCGCCCGCCCAGATCGTCCTGGAGGACGCCCGCATCCCCCGCGAACGTCTCGTCGGCGAGGAGAACAAGGGTTTCACCATCGCCATGCGCGCCCTCGACTCCGGCCGGCTCGGCATCGCCGCCTGCGCGGTCGGGCTCGCCCAGTCCGCAGTCGACTACGCGACCGCGTACGCCAAGGAGCGTGAGCAGTTCGGCAAGCCGATCGCGTCGTTCCAGGGCATCGGTTTCATGCTCGCCGACATGGCCACCCAGGTGTCCGCGGCCCGGGCGCTGCTGCTCAACGCGGCCCGCCTCAAGGACGCCGGCCGCCCGTTCTCGATCGAGGCGGCCAAGGCGAAACTGTTCGCCACCGACATGGCCATGAAGGTCACCACCGACGCGGTCCAGGTGCTCGGCGGCGCCGGCTACGTCTCCGACCATCCGGTGGAGCGCTGGTTCCGGGAGGCGAAGGTCCTGCAGATCGTCGAGGGCACCAACCAGATCCAGCGGCTGGTGATCGCCCGGTCGATGACGGGGTGAGCCGCCGGTGTCGGTAGGGTGACGCCGTGGAAGAGATCGACCGGGCGATCGTTTCAGCCCTGACCGCGGACGGCCGGTTGTCGTACACCGACCTGGCCGAGCGGGTGGGCCTCAGCGTCTCCGCCGTGCACCAGCGTGTCCGCCGGCTCGAGCAGCGGGGTGTGATAAACGGCTACACCGCCAAGGTCTCCTGGGAGGCCTTGGACCTGCCGTTGACCGCGTTCGTGGCGATCCGCCCGTTCGACCCGTCCCAGCCCGACGACGCCCCGGACCGTCTGGCCCACCTGTCCGAGATCGACTCCTGCTATTCGGTGGCCGGCGAGGACTTCTACATGCTTCTGGTACGGGTGAAGAGCCCCGCCGACCTGGAACGCCTGCTACAGGACATCCGCACGGCGGCGAACGTCACCACCCGGACGACCGTGGTCCTCTCCACGCCGTACGAGAACCGTCCCCCACACATCGCCCCCTGAGACCCGCGGGCTACAGCAGGGCGCTCAGGTCGGTGTCCGGGCCGACGGTCTCCAGGCCGTCCTCGATCTCCTCCCGGACCGCCTCGATCGTGTCGTCCTCGCCCAGCACCTCGGGGACGTCGTTGCTGTTCTCGAACTGGTCGAGCATGTCGTAGGCCTCACCCAGCGTCGACGCGCCCATCTCCTGCGCCCATCGCAGCGTGCGCCAGGTCCCGTTCGACGGTGAGAAGTCATCAATCACGTTCACCCGCCGAATCTAACGACCGCCGCGGACATCCAGGCCCTCCTGCCACCGTGTCGAGCCTCCCACGTCTCCCGTCGCCCGCCGATCTTGCACGAATGTTCACGGTCGCGCCGATCTTGCAGCTCTTTCCGCGTCCCAACAGGAAGAAATCTGCAAGGTCTCCCCGGCCGAGTGGACCTTGCATGACAAACCATGCCCAGACGTGAAGAATCGTGCAAGATCGCTGCGGAGGTGGAGAACCGTGCAAGATCTACAGGGCTGGTCGGCGCCTACTCCTCTCCGAATGCGACATTCCCGGCCGCCGGTCGGCGTCTTAGTCGCATGCGTGACCGGTGCGACAGTCCGGTAGGCGTCCCGGCCGGCGGATGATGGCCGATCCGTGGAACGGCAGCCGCCAGCGCCAGTTCGGTAGGCCTCCCACCAGCGCCAGTTCGGTAGGCCTCCCACCACCAGCGATAGTCCGACGGGCGTCCCACCACCCTGCCTCATCGAGGATGGTGAGGCGCTTGGCGGCGTACCGCCCGGTGGTTGTGGTGACCTTGAACAAGGCATGCGAGACGCCCCCGGAGACCCGGACCGCCGCATCGGTCGGCTGTCCGGTGCCGAAGGCCCGGGTGACGGACAATGGGATCATGAGCCAGCCGGATCTGAACCCCGACGACTACCCGCCGATCGACCCGCGCGAGCCGATCCCGGACGATGCGGGCGAGCTGCTCCCGGACGCGCCGGAGACGCTGCCGCCGGCCCCCGTCGAGCCGATGCCCGGCGACGGAGACGACGGCGAGGACGGGGACGAGGGCGGTGTGCGCGAGCCGGCGTGACCGGTCACTGCCGGTAGCCGGTTTCGTCGCCGCCGGTGCCGGTCACAGTCACTGCCGGTAGGTGGCCAGGAAGCTCCGCAGCCGCCCGATCGCGTCGTCGAGCACGTCGACCGGCGCGAGGAAGACCATCCGCAGATGGTCCGGGGTGTCGATGTTGAACCCCGTCCCGTGCGACAGCAGCAGCTGTTTCGACTCCAGCAGGTCGATGATCAGCCGCTCGTCGTCGTGGATCTTGTGGATTTCCGGGTCGAGCCGGGCGAAGAGATAGAGCGCGCCCTCCGGCTTGAAACACTCCACGCCGGGGATCGCGGTCAGCATCCGCCACGCGTGCTCGCGCTGCTCGTGCAGCCGCCCGCCCGGGGTGACCAGGGCGTTGATGCTCTGGTAGCCACCGAGCGCGGTCTGGATCGCGTGCTGCGCGGGCACGTTGGGGCACAGCCGCATGTTCGCCAGCAGCTGGAGCCCCTCCAGATAGTCGGTGTCCTGCGGGCCGAACCCGGTGACCGCCAGCCACCCGGACCGGAACCCGGCCGCCCGGTGCGTCTTGGACAGCCCGCCCATGCTGATCATCGGCACGTCGGGGGCGAGCGCCGCCGCCGTCCAGTGCCGTGCGCCGTCGTAGACGATCTGGTCGTAGATCTCGTCGGTGAACACCAGCAGCCCGTGCCGTCGGGCGATGTCGAGCATCCCCTCCAGCACCTCCCGCGAGTAGACGGCGCCGGTCGGGTTGTTCGGGTTGATGATCACCATGGCCCGGGTGTCCGGGGTGATCCGGGACGCCAGATGCTCCAGATCCGGCTGCCAGCCGTTGCTCTCGTCACAGCGGTAGTGCACCGCCCGGCCACCGCACAGCGACACCGCGCCCGTCCACAGCGGGTAGTCCGGGCTCGGCACCAGCACCTCGTCACCGGTGTCGAGCAGCGCCTGGAGACACATCACGATCAGCTCGGAGACGCCGTTGCCGAGCATCACGTCCTCCGGCTGGACGTCGGTGGCGCCTTGGATCTGATACTTGTGGGCGACCGCGACCCGCGCCGAGTAGATCCCGCGGGCGTCGCTGTAGCCGGTCGCCGACCCCAGGTTGTGCACCACATCCGCCATGATCGGCTCGGGCGTGGCCAGACCCCACGGCGCCGGGTTGCCGATGTTCAGCTTGATGATCTGGTGCCCGGCGTCCTCCATCTGCTGTGCGCGGCGCAGCACCGGCCCGCGAATGTCGTACCGGACCGCCTTGAGCCTCTGCGCCTGCTTCACCGGAACACTCTCCCACTTCGACGACCCCGGCAGCCTGTCATATCCCGGTCGGCTCCGACACGACCGGCCGTCCGAACAGCAGGTCCAACTGCGCATCGAGCGCCACCCGGGCCTCGGCCGCCGTGATCTGCCCACCGAGCAGATAAACCCCGAGACCCTCCATGAGGGCGAGCAGACCAAAACCCTCATCCGGTACGGGCAACAGGCTCCCGAAGAAGCCGGCCATCTGAGCCGTCTCCTCCCGCAGCGCAGCCGACGCCGTGGGCCGCACCGCCGTGTACGCCAGGAACGCCAGCGCCACCCGCCCGTCGGCCCGGCTCTCGTCCTCCAGTGGCAGCAGCGTCCCGATGATCGTGCGCAGCAGTTCCCGCGGCGCCGGATCATCACCCAGCCGGGCCACCGCCGCGGTGACCCGCTCCTGATTACGCTCCCGGACCACCTGCATGGCGAACGCCATCATCTCGTCCCGGGTCCGGAACCAGTGCTGCACCATCCCCGCCGACACCCCGGCCTCGGCCGCCACATGCCGCAGACTGACCGCTTCGAGGCCCTGCTCGGCGGCGACCCGCATCAGCGCCTCGGCGATCAGGGTGCGGCGCTCCCGCTGGTCCACCTTCTTGGGCATGCCGTCCATGATGAGGCACGTGGATTCGATGAACGCGGACGACCTGGACACCGCAGTCACCGGCACGCTGCGGCTGCTGACCCCACACCAGGACGACGACTGGACGGCACGCGCCGGCCGTCTCGACTGGACCTGCCTGGCCACCGCCGCCCACCTGGCCCACGACCTGACCGCCTACGCCACCCAGCTGGCCACCGACGGCCTGCCGCCCGGCCTGGAGGCGCCGACGTCCCGGGCCGGCGGCGCCTACCTGCCTCTCGACCTGACGGTCCAGCCGGACGCCCCACCTCGCGCCGTGCTGCAGATCGTGGCGGCCGCCGCCCGGCTGCTGTCGCTCACGCTGCGCTCCGCCGGCCCCGGCGCACGGGCCTGGCACTGGGGCCCGACCGACGGTTCCGGATTCGCCGCCCTGGGCGTCAACGAGACCCTGGTGCACACCTGGGACATCGCCCAGGGCCTGCGCCTCGACTGGACGCCACCGCCGGCCCTCGCGGCCCGGGTCCTGTCCCGCCTGTTCCCGGCGGCCCCACCCGGCGACCCGTCAGCGGCCCTGCTGTGGTGCACGGGCCGGATCGCCCTCCCCGGCCGTCCCCGCCTGACCGACTGGAAACTGAAGGCCGCCCTGCCCACCTGACCCGCCGTGCCAACCTACGATCCGTTCCAAGCCGCGCAGCTCACCACGTTGCGGTGGTCCGGCCATGGCGTTCCGACCTGCGGTCCGTTTCGAGCCGCAGGTCACCACATTGCGTGGCGTGGTGATGTGCGGTGCGCCAATCGTCCAGGCGTTCTCAGCTGAGCAGCGCCCGGGCCACCGCACGCCCGGACAGCCAGGCGGTCTGCACCCGCGGCCGCCCGAACGCGTCCCCACACAACCAGACCCGCCCGTCGGCGGCGTACTCACTGTCACCCGCTTCCGGCTGCGCAAACGTCCAGCGATGCACCCGCACCTCCGGCCGCCCGCGCAGACCGAGCAACTCACCGACGGCCCCGGCCAGCACCGGCCCAGCCGCCGCCGGATCGTCCAGATACCGAGCGGCAAGCGCGGCCGTCGAATGCGCCACCAGCACCGCAGCCCCGTCCCCACGCCGATCCCCGTCGTCACAGACGGTGGCGAGCAGCGGATGATCATTGACGAACGCGCCCCGCAGCTCACCCCACTCCCGCGACGGATAGGTGAGAACCGCGACGATCACCGGCCGCCAGACCTGCGCCTCCGCCGCGGCGGCGATCGCCGCCGGCGGCCCGAGCCGCAGAGCCTGTGGTCCAGGCATGGCGAGCACGACGGCATCCGCATCGTCCGGCACCGATTCGATCAACCTCCCCGGCTGTACGTCGATCCCGCCCGCAAGTTCGACAGCAAGACTGCGCAGCCCCCCGGATGCCGCCCACCGCACCGGCCCGGCGGAGTCCTCCCCACCCGGATAGACCCGGAGCGTGTCGGTCCAGGGCCGGGCGAGCCCGAGCCGTTCCCACGCCGACACCTGAGCGACGAAGTCCGGATGATCAGCAACGAGATAGGCCGCGCCGACGTCCACCGGCCGCCCGTCGACCTGTTCGCTGGACAGCCGTCCACCGACGCCCGGCCCCCGCTCGAACACCCGAACCCGGGCACCCCCGTCGACGAGCACCCGAGCACAGGCAAGCCCGGCGATCCCGGCCCCCACCACGACGACGTCCACGTCCGAGACCCTAGCCCCGCCCCCACCAGACATCCGACCGACCGCAACCTCCACCCCAGATCAGGCCGGCCCGACGCGGCAGGTGGTGAGTCGTCCCGGCCCGGCGTATCCGCTCTCCGGAGGTCCTAGCCGGCCGGAACAAGCGGTGCCGTCGACATGCGGGAGCAACCCTGCCCCCTCGACAAGGTCGAGACCCAACCGCCGTCGTCGGCCCACCAAACCGCGAGCGGATCTTGCGCGAATGTGCACGTTTAGCCCGGATCTTGCAGACTTTTCCGTTCCCCAATAGGAAGAATCGTGCAAGATCTCAGCCTGGAAATGGTTCTTGCACGCGAAAACGTGTCGGGGCGTGAATAAGCGTGCAAGATCGCGGAAAAGCAGGAAAATCGTGCAAGATCGCGGAACGGCCAGGTTCAGATCGCGGAACGGCCTGGTTCAGATCGCGGAATGGACTGGTTCAGGAGGGGATGGCTCGGCGGATGTCGAGGTTGTGGAAGGTCGGGCCCTTCGTGCAGAGGGCGGCCATCTTCCGCGCGAAGGCGTCCGTCTCCGGCTGGCCACTGTTCGCCATGGCCGCCTCATAGGACGGGAATTCGACGATTGTCACGTACCGTAAAGGGTTTTCCCGGTCTTGGGTGATGGTGAGCCGGAAACCTGGTGGGGTGTCGCCCATGCCGGCGATTTGTTCCTCGCCCAGAGCCCATATCTCATCGGCCCGGTCGGTTTCGTACTCGATGATCTGAATGAAGCCCATGGACGGAAATTAGCAGCTCAACGATGGTCCACTCCGGATTCGGCGGCTGATTCGGCCCAACGGATGACGGAGAGTTCGTCGAGGTCGCCGGGGGTGAGGGTGAGGCCGGCGCCGGCGACGTTCTCGCGCAGGTGGGCGACCGATGACGTGCCGGGGATCAGGAGGATGTTCGGCGACCGTTGCAGGAGCCAGGCCAGCGCGACCGCCATCGGGGTGGCGCCGAGCCGGGCGGCGACCGCGGACAGCGCCGACGACTGCAACGGGCTGAACCCGCCGAGCGGAAAGAACGGCACGTAGGCGATCCCGTCCGCGGCGAGCTCGTCGATCAGGTCGTCGTCGTCGCGGTGGGCGAGGTTGTACATGTTCTGCACGCACACGACAGGCGCGATGGTCCGTGCCTCGGCGATCTGATCAGTGGTCGCGTTGCTCACCCCGAGATGCCGGATCAGCCCTTCCCGCCGCAGGTCGGCGAGTGTCCCGAACGCTTCCGCGACCGGTTCCGGCCGGGGCCCCTCCGCGTCACCGAGCCGCAGGTTGACCAGGTCGAGCACGTCGAGGCCGAGATTGCGCAGGTTGGCGTGGACGGCGCGGCGCAGGCCGGCCGGATCGCGGGCGGGCGGCCAGCCGCCCTGTGCGTCACGTTCCGCGCCGACTTTGGTCACGACATGCAAATTCTGCGGGTACGGGGAGAGCGCCTCCCGAATGAGCCGGTTGGTGACGTGCGGCCCGTATGCGTCAGCGGTGTCGATGTGGGTGATGCCGAGCTCGACGGCCGCACGGAGCACGTCGAGCGCTCCTTGATGGTCGGCGGGCGGCCCCATCACCCAGGGCCCGGCGAGTTGCATCGCCCCGTAGCCGAATCGGGTGACGGTGAGATCTCCCAGGGTCCAGGTGCCGCCGGGAAGTGAAGTGGAAACCATGCCGGTAACTGTGGGGGAGTAGCTTCCTCTGGGGAAGTACGCACTTCCAGGTGCGTCACGTACTCGGAGGTGACCGGATGGCGACGACGACCGCGGCTCAGAAGCGCGCCGAGGCGAAGGCGGAGTACGACGCGTTCATCGCCGCCTGCCCGAGCCGCCGCCTGCTCGACACGATCTCCGACAAGTGGGTCGTGATGATCCTGTCCGCCCTGGGCAGCGGTCCCGACTGCCTGGGCGATCCGCGGCCGATGCGCTATTCGGAGCTGTCCCGCCTGCTGGCCGGCGTGAGCCAGAAGATGCTCACCCAGACCCTGCGCACGCTGGAACGAGACGGCCTGATCACCCGGACCGTGACACCGACGGTCCCGATCACCGTCCACTACGAGCTGACCACCCTGGGCCTGTCCCTGCACGAGTTGATGCGGGGCTTGAAGGCCTGGGCCGAGACCAACATGGACTCGGTCCAGGCCCACCGGGAAGCCCAAGCCCGCCAGCCGTCGCTCACCCCTGGAATCCCACCCGCTTGACCGCGCTGAGCGACGGCTGGCGGTTGTTGGGTGCGGCGCAAAGTGTTTGAAAAGGCGCGCCACCGGGCACCAATTGATCGTCAGCAAGTGCGACACAGGACCTACGGAGGGTGGAGAAGTGAGCATCGCCGACAAGGTCAAGAACAAGGCCGAGGAACTGGCCGGCAAGGCGAAGCAGGGCATCGGCGAGGCGACCGGAAACGAGCGCCTTCAGGCCGAGGGCCAGGTGCAGGAGGCGGCCGCCCACGCCAAGCAGGCGGGCGAGCACATCAAGGACGCCGGCCGCGACGTCCGCGACACCTTCAGATAGGCGCGGAAACGGAACAGGGGAGGCGCTCGGCGCCTCCCCTGTTCCGTCATTCCGCGTTCTGCTGCTGCTTGCGCCACCACGCCTGGCCGGTCTCCGGCAGCGTGTCGATCGGGTCGTAGTAGGCGTACAGCTTGGAGAGGGCTTCGCTGTCGTTGGCCTCGATGGACGTGCGGTAGTTCTTGGTCCAGTAGGAGATGCCGTGCTCCCGGTCGTATTCGGCGACCATGTGCACCCACCGCTTGCCGACGAACGGGACGTCGCAGACGATCCGCGGGGTGGCGTAGCCGGGCAGGTAGCCCATCAGGTCGTGTTGCAGCTGCTGGGCGTGCCAGACCGGCACCCGCCAGTGCTCGGCGTTGGGGATCATGTCGCACATGTAGAAGTAGTACGGCAGGATGCCCGCCTCGCCCTGCAGCGCGAAGCAGAGGTCGAGCAGGTCGCCGGTGGTGGCGTTGACCCCACGCATCAGCACGCCCTGGTTGCGCACGTCGCGGACGCCGACTTCGAGGAGGGTGCGGACCGCCTTCGCGACCAGGGGCGTCAGCGAGTTCACGTGGTTGACGTGGGTGTGCACGGCCAGGTTGACGCCGCGGCGCTCGGCGGTGACGGCGACCCGGTGCATGCCTTCGACCACGTCGTCCTGGAGCCAGTGCTGGGGCAGGCCCATCAGGGCCTTGGTGGCCAGGCGGATGTCGCGGACGGTCGGGACCGACAACAATCCCATCAGGTACGCCTCGAGTTGCTTCCACGGCACGTTGGCGACGTCCCCGCCGGAGACGACCACGTCGCGTACCCCGGGCTGGGCCTTGAGGTAGGCGAGGTGTGCCTCGTACCGGTCGACCGGCTTCTGCAGCAGTTTGAGTTTGGCGACCGTCGGGGTGCTGTTGCCGACCAGGTCCATCCGGGTGCAGTGCCCGCAGTACTGCGGGCAGGTGGAGAGCAACTCGGCCAGCACCTTGGTGGGGTAGCGGTGGGTGAGGCCCTCGGCGACCCACATGTCGTGCTCGTGCAGGGAGTCGCGGGCGGCGTGCGGGTGTGACGGCCAGTCGGCGCGGCGGTCACTCGCGACCGGGATCATGTAGTTGCGGACCGGGTCGGCGTAGAACGACGCGGTGTCCGGGACCCGGTCGGGGACCATCGTGTTGATCATCTGGGGCGGGATCAGCATCGACATCGTGGCCAGTTGCTGCTGGTCGGCTTCGAGGTCGGCGTAGAAGCTCTCGTCGACCAGGTCGCCGAGGACCGTACGCAGCTGCTTGATGTTCTTGACGCAGTTGACCCGCTGCCATTGCGCCGACTGCCACTGCTGAGCGGTCACGTCGCGCCAGCCGGGGAACCGGGTCCAGTCCGGCTCGATCAGCTCGCGCCGCTGGTATTCGTACGGCTGGCCTGCCAGGTCGTCCGCCACCGGAAGATCCTCCCTCGTTGGATTCGGATCAAGGTACCGGAGATTATCCGGTCTAGTAACCATGTATACGCAGTATTTACGGTGAAGACTGCTCTGTGAGAGTGTTTTTAACGCGTGGAGATCGTGAGGAGCATGAGCATGGTGGGGTTGCGGCGGGTAGTGGAACCGGCCGGCGTGCTGCCGCAGGCCGCCTGGCGGCTTGATGCGTCGCCGGAGATCGGGCCGGACGAGACCCGGATCCGGGTGCGGCGGCTCAACCTCGACGCCGCCAGTTATCGGCAGCTGGCCGAGAAGCATGCGAACAACGGCGACGCGATCCGGGCCGAGGTGCTCGACATCGTGCGGACGCGCGGCAAGATGCACAATCCGGTCACCGGGTCGGGCGGCATGCTGATCGGGGTGGTCGAGGAGGTCGGGCCGGAGTCGCCGCTGGCGGTGAAGCCGGGTGACCTGGTGGCCACGCTGGTGTCGCTGACGCTGACGCCACTGGCGATCACCGACGGGCTGGCCGGGTGGGACGGGCTCAGTGAGCAGGTGCCGGCCGAGGGGACGGCGATCCTGTTCGGGCGCTCGATCGTGGGGGTGCTGCCCGACGACCTGCCGCCGGAGCTGGCGCTCGCCGTCTACGACGTGTGTGGGGCGCCGGCGCTTACCGACCGCATTGTCCGTAAATATCCGGATAACCCGACAGTCGCGGTGCTCGGTGGTGCGGGCAAGAGCGGGTCACTCACTCTTGCTGCGGCCAGGCGTGCGGGTGCCCGTACCGTCGCGGTGGTCGTGAACGAGAAGGAGCGGGACGCGCTCCTGAAAGCCGGACTCGCCGACCATGTCGCGATCGCTGACGCCCGCGATCCGGTCGCTGTCGCCGAGGCCGTGGGGGAGCCCGCGGACGTGACGGTGGTCTGCGTGGACGTGCCCGGCTGCGAGCACGGGGCGATCCTGGCCACCGCGAACGGCGGCACGGTGATCTTCTTCTCGATGGCGACCAGCTTCCCGGCGGCCGCGCTCGGCGCCGAGGGCCTGGCCGCGGACGTGACGATGCTCATCGGCAACGGATACGTGCCTGGTCACGCCGAGTTCGCTGTCGATCTGCTGCGTCAGGTTCCCGCGGTGCGGGCTCTGTTCGAGGCGCGGATCGCGGCAGACTGACCGGCATGACGAACACTCCCTCGGTCCGCTACGTCAACGGCCGCTTCTACTCGGCTGCGGAACCCCGCGCCACCGCGATGGTCACCAGGGGCGACACGATCGCCTGGCTGGGTGACTCCGCCGACGCCCCGTCCGCCGATGTGACCGTCGACCTGGCCGGCGCGCTGGTCACGCCGGCGTTCGTGGACGCGCACCTGCACGCCACCGACACCGGTCTGGCGTTCGACGGCCTGGATCTGTCAGCGGTGCGCTCGCCGGGGGAGCTGCTGGATCGGGTCGCGGCGTTCGCGGCGACCCGGCCGGCCGACGGGGTGGTGCACGGGCATGGCTGGGACGAGTCGACCTGGTCGGACCAGACGCCGCCGACCGCGGCCGAGCTGGAGCGGGCGGCGGCGGGCCGGCGGGTGTATCTGTCGCAGGCGTCGGTGCATTCGGCGCTGGCGTCCGCGTCGTTGCTGCCGGCGGCGGCCGGGGTCGACGGCTACGACGAGTCGGGCTGGGTGCGGGAGGCCGCGCACCACGCGGTCCGGGCGGTCGCGCTGGGTTCGCTGACGCCGGCGCAGCGGACCGCGGCGCAAACCACGGCACTGTCGCGGGCGGCGTCGATGGGGATCGCGGCGGTGCACGAGTGCGCCGGTCCGGGCACGTCCAGCGAGGACGACTTCGGGTCGGTGCTGGCGCTGTCCGGGCGAGGGCTGCCGCAGGTGTTCGGATTCTGGGGCGAGCTGGGCGGTGCCGAGCGGGCGCGGGAGCTGGGGGCGCACGGCGCGGCCGGTGACCTGTACGCGGACGGCGCACTGGGTTCGCGGACGGCGTCGGTGCGTGCTCCGTACCACGACGGCGACCACGGCTGTGGTGAGGCGTTCGTGACCGCCGAGCAGGCCGCCGAGCACCTGCTGGACTGCATCCGGGTCGGCTTCCAGGGCGGTTTCCACGCGATCGGTGACGCGGCGATCGAGACGGTGCTGGAGGGTTTCGCGATCGCGGCCAAGGCGGTCGGGGTGGACCGGCTGCGCGAGGGACATCACCGGATCGAGCACGTCGAGCTGATCGACAAGGCGATGATCGCCCGGATGGTGGAGTTCGGCGTGATCGCTTCGGTGCAGCCGGTGTTCGACGCCCTGTGGGGCGGCACGGACCGGATGTACGCGCAGCGTCTGGGCGTGGAGCGGGCGCTGGCCAGCAACCCGATCGGCGCGATGCACGCAACCGGGGTGGCGCTGGCGTTCGGTTCGGATTCGCCGGTGACGGCGCTGGACCCGTGGGCGATCGTGGTGGCGGCGGCCGCCCCGCGTAACCCCCGGTTCCGGATGAGTGTGCGGTCGGCGTTCGCGGCGAGCACCGCGGGCGGCTGGCGGGCGGCCGCGGTGTCCGGCGCGGGCGTGCTGAAACCCGGCGCGTCGGCGACGCTCGCGGTCTGGGACACCCCGGGTGGTGTCGACGGTGGTCTTCCGGCGCTGCTGCCGGATGTGGACGGCGTGACTCCGGAGCGGCCGGTCTGCCTGCGGACCGTGCTGCACGGCGAGACGATTTTCGAGAGGTAACGGAGGCGTTTTCCTTGGGCGGGAAGCTGGATCTGGATCCGGCCGTGGTGGCGCGGGCAAGGGCGCTCGCGGCACGCGCGGGGCAGCCGGTGGTCGACCTGGCGCGGTCGCACACCACCGTGTCGGTGGAGCGTGCGGTGCTGCGGCTGGCCGGGGTGACCGGTGCCGACCCGGACGGCATCCCGTGGGTGAACCGGCTGGTCGACGCGGTGCGTGCGGACGTCGGGCTCGGTCACGGGGTGGCCGTCCCGGTGTTCCACGCGATGGAGACCAACGGTGTGGAGGACGTGACGGTCCTGGCGCAGAAGGCGGCGGCGGGTTCGATCCGTTTCGGCATGCCTTCTCGTCCGGCCAAGGCCCGGCAGCGGGCGAAACGGGCCACCGCCGCCGGTCTGCGGACCATCGACCGGCGGCGGGCCGAGCGGGACCGGCTGATCAAACGGTTCGGTGATCCGAAACAGCGCCCCTGGATCTACCTGATCGTGGCGACCGGGGACATCTACGAGGACATCCCGCAGGCGCAGGCGGCGGCGCGGGCCGGTGCCGACGTGATCGCGGTGATCCGGTCGACCGGCCAGTCGCTGCTGGACTACGTGCCGGAGGGCGCGACCCGGGAGGGGTTCGCCGGCACGTACGCCACGCAGGAGAACTTCCGGCTGATGCGGGCGGCGCTGGACGAGACGTCGAAGGAGGTGGGCCGGTACGTGCGGCTCACCAACTACGCGTCGGGGCTGTGCATGCCGGAGATCGCCACGCTGGCCGGGCTGCAGCGCCTGGACATGATGCTGAACGACTCGATGTACGGGATCCTGTTCCGGGACATCAACCCGATCCGCACCTTCGTCGACCAGCGGTTCTCCCGGCAGATCCACGCCCGCGCGGGGATCATCATCAACACCGGCGAGGACAACTACCTGACCACGGCCGACGCGGTGGACGCGGCGCACACGGTGACGGTGTCGCAGCTCATGAACGAGTACTTCGCCCACGAGGCGGGACTCGAGGACTGGCAGCTCGGCCTCGGCCACGCCTTCGAGATCAATCCGGACCTGCCGGATTCCTTCCGGCTGGAGCTGGCCCACGCGCTGCTCGCCCGCGAGTTGTTCCCGGATGCCCCGCTCAAGTGGATGCCACCGACCAAGCACATGACAGGTGACGTCTTCCGGGGCAACCTGCTCGACGGTTTCTTCAACCTCGCGGGTGCGCTCACCGGCCAGGGCATCCTGCTGGTCGGCATGATGACCGAGGCGGTCGTCACCCCCTGGCTGTCCGACCGTGACATCGCGCTGCAAAATGTCCGTTACGTCCTCAACGGCGCCGGGAACCTCCATGAGGACTTCACCCCGGGCCCGTTCATCCGCGGGCGGGCCAACCAGGTCCTGAGCGAGGCCATCGACCTGCTGGAGAGGATCGTCGACGACGGCATGCTCAACGCGATCGCCGACGGCACCTTCGGGATCATGAAGCGGCCCGCAGACCGGGGCAAGGGTCTCGACGGTGTCTGCAAAATCGATGAGGACTACTACAACCCGGTGGTTGAGTCATGATAATTCGCCCTTACGGCGACACCACCGGCGACGGCATGGTGCAGC
The DNA here is from genome assembly GCF_040638175.1 of Actinoplanes sp. NPDC026670. Classification (NCBI taxonomy): domain Bacteria; kingdom Bacillati; phylum Actinomycetota; class Actinomycetes; order Micromonosporales; family Micromonosporaceae; genus Actinoplanes; species Actinoplanes sp. NPDC026670. The sequence continues at coordinate 1,286 of NZ_JBEZXU010000099.1, read as the reverse complement.
TCTCCTTCACCCTCCCCATCCCGCACGACAAACGGGCCGAGGGCGCCGCCCTCCAGCTGGCGAACAAGATGGGCATGGACCCGGCGATGCTCGTGCACGCCAAGCAGATGGGCGACGGTTTCACGTTCTTCGTCGTCTACGGCAAGGTCGCCCACCTCGTCGACACCGACAAGGTGCAGGTCGTCGAGCGTGACTTCCCGCTGCTGAGCGCCAAGGAGGTCAACGCCGCGATCAAACGCGGGCTGCGGCGGCGGCTCAACGTGGTCGGCGCGTGCATCGGCACCGACGCGCACACCGTCGGCATCGACGCCATCCTCAACCTCAAGGGCATCGCCGGCGAGAAGGGCCTGGAGTACTACTCCGAGCTGTCGGTCACCAACATGGGCGCCCAGGTGTCGGTGCCCGACCTGGTGGAGACCGCCCGGGAGAAGAAGGCCGACGCCGTGCTGGTGTCCCAGGTGGTCACCCAGCGCGACGCGCACCTGCAGAACACCCGGGCCATGTCGGCGGCCTTCCGGGAGGCGCTACCGGCCGGGCGACGGCCGCTGCTGATCGTCGGCGGCCCCCGCTTCGACGAGCTGATGGCCCCCGAGCTCGGCGTCGACCGGATCTTCAGCCGCGGCACCACCCCGCGTGAGGTGGCCTCCTATCTCGTCCACGCCCTCGCCGGAGGCAGCAAGTGATCACCGTGACCCATCGCCGCTACGTGCCCTACGCGCACGCCCACTACGCCGGGAACCTCGTCGACGGCGCCTACTCGCTGGGCCTGTTCGGCGACGTGGCCACCGAGATCTGCATCCAGCTCGACGGCGACGAGGGGCTGTTCGCCTCCTACGACGACGTGCAGTTCAAGGCGCCGGTCCGGGCCGGGGACGTGCTGGAGATCATCGGCACGGTCACCAAGATGGGCACCCGGTCCCGGAAGATCGCCTTCGAGGTGCGGGTCGTCTGCCGCGGCACGTCCGGATCGGGAGCCGCCGTCCTCGACGAGCCGATCGTGGCCACCACCGCGGTCGGCACGGTCGTGGTGCCGCCGAAGCCGTGACGACCGCCGTCTGCGTCGACGTCGGGTCCACGTACACCAAAGCCGCCAAGATCGACCTGGACGGCGCGGAACTGATCCGCCGCGCCGAAGTGCCGACCACCGCCTCGTCGGACGTCCTGGACGGCCTGGACGCCGCCGTGGCCGCCCGGGGGGGCGGGGCCCCGCGCCTCGTGTTCGGGAGGGCGGGGGGCGGGGCGGGAGTGGTATTGCGTGGGGGTAGGTAAAGGTGTTGGGTTGTGGG